>JAQYVO010000050.1 GCA_030145425.1 Chromatiales bacterium
GCCAAAACAGCCAACTTCAATACACCAGCCATAACAGCGAGCGGCGTATTCTACCCACCCCAAACCTCAGGTCAAGACAAATATCCTCAACCCGCACCCAACAGCACACGCGCAAAACGACGCTTGCCTATCTGGTAGACACTGGAGGCACCGGGAACGCAGACCAGGCCACGGTCCTCCACCCGGTTTCCGTCGATCTTCACCGCTCCCTGCTTGATCATGCGCATGGCTTCGGAGGTGCTGGAGACAAGCCCCGCCTCCTTCAAAAGGTTGGCGATCGGCAACCCATCCGGACTGACAGTAAGGGTGATCTCCGGCATATCGTCCGGCATCGCGCCCTTGCGGAAGCGGGCCACAAAATTCTCGTTCGCCCGAACCGCCGCTTCGCGACTGTGAAAACGCTCGATTATCTCCTCCGCCAGGGAAACCTTTACATCCCTGGGGTTCATGCCTTTCGCTACCTGCTCTTCCAGGGATCTGATCTCTGCGGTGGGCCTGAAACTGAGCAACTCCAGGTACCGCCACATCAGCTCGTCTGAAATGGACATGAGTTTGCCGAACATCTCGTCGGGCGCGTCGTCGATACCAATGTAATTGTTCAGGGACTTGGACATCTTCTGCACGCCATCCAGACCCTCCAAAATAGGCATTGTCAGTACCACCTGGGGCTCCTGGCCGTAGGATTCCTGCAACTGCCGGCCTACCAGCAGATTAAACTTCTGGTCCGTTCCGCCAAGCTCGACATCGGCCTTCAGCGCCACCGAGTCATACCCCTGCACCAGCGGGTAAAGGAATTCATGGACCGCTATGGCCTGACCGCTTTTATAACGCTTGCTGAAATCATCGCGTTCCAGCATCCGGGCCACGGTGTGCCTGGCCGCCAGCTGAATCAAATCCGACGCTTTCATCTCCCCCATCCAACTGGAGTTGAACACCACCCGCGTCTTTTCCGGATCCAGAATTTTGAAAATCTGCGCTTCGTAGGTCCTGGCGTTATCCAGGACATCTTCTCTCGATAGCGATTTGCGGGTCACATTCTTGCCGGTAGGATCGCCGATCATGCCGGTAAAATCACCAATCAGGAAGAGAACTTCATGGCCCAGATCCTGAAACTGCCGGAGTTTGTTGATCAGCACCGTGTGCCCGAGATGCAGGTCGGGTGCAGTGGGATCGAAGCCAGCCTTTACCCGTAACGGCTTGCCACGCTCCAGTTTCTTGAGCAGATCCTCCTCCAGCAGTATCTCGCTGGCCCCTCTGCGGATGATCTCCATCGCTTCGGCGGCTGATGCCATAACCCACCTCTTTGATTCTGATAATCGACAGGGCGCAAAGGGTACAGGATGGCCGAAAAAATTGTAACCGAATGGCGGAATCCCGAATGCGTTTGCGTAATTCGAAGGAAAATTCCGGGAGGATGGGGCCAGTGTCGCAAAATTGGCGCTGGGAAACCCCTGAAGATTAGGTGATAATCGCCGATACACCTAAT
Source organism: Chromatiales bacterium (assembly GCA_030145425.1). Classification (GTDB taxonomy): domain Bacteria; phylum Pseudomonadota; class Gammaproteobacteria; order Chromatiales; family Chromatiaceae; genus JAHEHQ01. The sequence continues at coordinate 1,487 of JAQYVO010000050.1, forward strand.
GATATCTATGAATTAGGATACATCCATAAAGCAATTTCGAGCCATGTTGAACGACTACCAACCGGAAATATCTGAAAACGAACGCCTGAAAAGAGGACACCGCCGAAAGGGACGGATCCTGCTGGTGGGTGCCATCGTCGGCGCAGCGGCAATTTATTCCACGATGCAACTCATGGTCGAGGCTCCTGCCCCGATTCCGGTTGCCGAGACACCCTCACTCCCCGGCCCAGTTTCGTCTGAACCACTTCAAAAGCCGTCTCATAAGATCGACCTTGCGCTGCCGACCCGAACAGAGACAATTCAGGACACCGGACCCGCCGATAAGGCCGTGCCGAAAACAACCCTGCCGTTGCCTGTCCTGTCAGCAAAAGAGCCGGAATCCGGTGTCGATCCTGATACGACCAGGGCGATGCCAGCCGAATCCTCAATGGTGCAGTTGCCGGTACCGGCTGAACCCGCTTTGGCTGAACCCGCTTTGGCTGAACCCGCTTTGGCTGAACCCGCTTTGGCTGAACCCACTTTGGCTGAACCCACTTTGGCTAAACTCGCATTAGCTGAACTCGCTTTGGCTGAACTTGCTTTATCTGAACTCGCTTTGGAAACTGCGGCGGATGCACCTGAAGCACCCCTGTCTCTAACCAATTTCGTTGCCGTCGCAGATATCGAGATTGTCGAAGCCGCCGAGCCCCCGGTTCCTGCAAGCGACCAGGATCAACAGTTTCAGCCTTCGCTGCCGGGCACATGGGTCGAGGACAAGGTAAAATCGGGTGACTCCCTGGCCAGGATCTTTTCCAGAAACAACCTCTCAGCCAATTTGCTGCACCGGATCGTACACAGCGGCAAAGAGGCAAAAAAACTTGCCCTGATAAAGCCTGGCGAGACCCTGAAATTCCGGCTGGATGATGATGGCAACCTGCTGGAACTGGTCTATCAGAAAAACCCCATACGCAGTGTGCAGATACTCCCGGACGGAGAGAGTTTCACGCTCAACAAGATCGAACGCAAACTGGAAAGGCGTGTCACCCGTTCCAGCGGCACTATTACGGACTCGCTTTACCAGAGCGCTCAGCGGGAAGGCCTGTCCGATGACCTTATCATGGAGTTGGCCAACATCTTCGGTTGGGATGTGGACTTTGCATTGGAGATCAGGGCAGGCGACCGTTTCAGCCTGATCTATGAAGAAAAATATCTGGATGGCAAAAAATATAGCAATGGCCCTATTCTCGCCGCGGAATTCGTCAATAAGAGTATGGTCTTCCGGGCAATACGTTATGAAGACGAGAAAGGCTACGGCAGCTATTTCTCACCGGACGGAGGCAGCATGCAGAAGGTCTTCCTGCGGGCGCCCGTGGACTTCCGCCGAATCTCCTCCCGCTTCACCCGGTCACGCTGGCATCCGGTCCTGGGGAAAAAGCGCTCTCACCGCGGCGTGGACTATGCCGCCGCTACGGGAACACCAATCAAGGCCTCCGGGGAGGGTCGGGTGACATATCGCGGCCGCAAGGGCGGTTACGGCAAAGCAGTGATCATCCAGCACGGCCAGAAAATCACCACGCTATATGGCCATATGTCCAAATTTAAGGGTTCGGTAAAGAAAGGAACCCGCGTGCGTCAGGGACAGGTGATCGGTTACGTAGGCAAAACCGGTCTGGCTACCGGCCCGCACCTTCACTACGAATTCCGGGTGAACGGGGTACACCGCAACCCCTTGACCGTAAAACTGCCGCCGTCATCGCCCATCGACAAGAAGTACCGCGAGGATTTCCAAACAAAAAGTGCACCGCTTCTGGCCGAACTGGACCAAATGTCCCGCACTATGGTGGCAACGGCCGAATAATTGGACAAAAAAGGGGACAGATCTATTTTTTTCCTTCGGGAAAAATAGATCTGTCCCCTTTTTTGTTGGGGTTCGGATTCAGGCAGAAAAAGAAGAACCGCACCCGCAGGTGGTCGAGGCATTGGGGTTGCGAATCACGAACTGCGAACCCTGTAGGCCCTCGGTGTAGTCCACTTCGGCACCCATCAGGTACTGCATGCTCATCGGGTCGATGAGCAGCGTGACACCGTCTTTCACCACCCGGGTGTCCCCTTCGGTTTCGTTTTCGTCGAAGGTGAATCCGTACTGGAAACCGGAACAGCCGCCGCCCTGGACGTAAATCCTCAGCATCAGGCCGTCATTACCCTCTTCCTGGATCAATGCAGTCACCTTGGACGCAGCCGCCGAAGTGAATACCAGCGGGCTCTCCTGATCAACTTCTGCAACAGTCATCGTAAAAAGCTCCCAAATTTCTTGTGGGGGACTACCACAAACTTGTCCCGGAATTAGGCTATTATCCTATTCTGAGCAATTTAGTCAACTATTACGTGTATTGGTACTGCCTGCCGCTGCCTGAATGTTTGTTGGACCCGTTTCCTTGGCCCCATCATCCGGGGCTTTCTGTTCCACAGCGGCGGTATCCTTGCCTGTTTTGGACGTTTCTTCCGATGAAATCAGCTGGCCGTTGACCTCAGCCCCCATCGCCATCTCAAGCATCCTGTAGTGGAGGTTCCCCGTCACTTTCGCGTTGACTGCCAATTCCACCCGCTCACTGGAATAGACGTCTCCGATCACCTTGCCATTCAAAACAACGTTGGGCACCCTCACGTCCCCTTCCACCACGCCCTGCTCGCTGAGGATCAACGCGGCACTACCCTCCCCGTTGGCAATTACGTTCCCTCGGATGACGCCGTCCACATGCAGACCACCGGCAAACTTCACATCCCCCTCTATCCGGGTCTCGTTGCCAATTACTGTGTTGATCTTCGGTACCTTGAATCTCTTGAGTCGCCTAATCATAAATCCCCCCGGCTGGCAATCGTCCACTTAAACCGTTGCTTTACCGGCGACAGTTTGTTGTTGTTCGGTTTGATTTCCACAATCATCTTATTCGGTTTAAAACTGCCTGGCAGCCGGATCACACCCTCAACATCCTGGAACTTCTTGAATTTCATCAACAGCGTTTCGGCGTTGTTATCCGTAATATCCCGAAGCGGGAGCCACTTGGGCTGGCCGTCCCGGATACCATCCACCGCGATAAAGATCGAGCCGGTCTCCATATCAGAACCCTTGTCATTCCGGGTTATGGCGAAACGATAACGATAAACGCCCTCTGCCCCCGCCCGTTCCAGTTTGAACTCCCTGATCTGAATGCCGTTTCGGGTTTGCTTGTCGGCAACCATGCTGCGCAGAAAGGTGAGTTCCTCCTCAATCTTGGCCCGATCTTCCTGGTAGGCACTGAGCTGCATCTTTACCTGCCGCATGGCCTCCCTGTCTATCAGGCCCGCCTGTTCCAGAGCCGCCGACTTCTCGAGCAACCCATCGCGCGCTCTGGTCAGCTCCTCGATCTGTTTGCGCTGCTGCGCGATCACTGCCTCGAAATCGGGCAGGGGGGTGCTGCTGATATTCTCGCGGCCCATATGAAATGCATTCCACCCGACCCCCATTACCAGCAGTATCACCAGCAGCACCCAGGCCCACGCCCGTTGTCCTCCCGGCTGTACGATTTTCGGGGTTGAATATCTCATAAGCGTCATTGTCCTAGGGCAGCAGAGCGATGGACCTCAGTCCATCCGTTTCATTGAATCCCAACATCAGGTTCATATTCTGTATCGCCTGACCTGCCGCACCCTTTACCAAATTGTCAATAACCGATAGAACCACCACCGTGTCGCCGCCTTGGGGAAGGTGCACGGCTATCCGGCAATCATTGACCGCCCTCACGCTTCGAGTCTCCGGATGCGCACCTGACGGGAGTACGTCTACAAATGGCTCATCGGCATACCGAGCCTCGAACAATGCCTGCAGATCAACCTTCTTTTCAACCCGTCCATAAAGAGTGGCATGAATTCCGCGGATCATCGGCAGCAGATGAGGGACAAAGGTCAGATCGACATCGGCCCCGGCGGCAAGAGTCAGGTTCTGTCGGATCTCCGGCAGATGTCTGTGCCCGGGGACACCATAGGCCTTGAAGCTTTCGCCGACCTCCCCCATCAGCATGCCGACACTGGCTCCTCTTCCGGCCCCGCTGACACCCGACTTGCAGTCGGCGATCAACCCCTGGCAGGCAATGACGCCCTCTTCCAGCAGGGGCAGCATGCCGAGCGTGGCCGCCGTGGGATAACAACCGGGGTTGGCCACCAGCCGGGCGGATTTGACCGCTTCACGATTTGCCTCGGGCAGCCCGTACACCGCCTCTTCAATCAGTTCAGGGCAGGCATGTGTCATGCCATACCAATGCTCCCAGACCTGCGGATCACGTATACGGAAGTCGGCGGCCAGATCGATTACCCGCACCCCGGTTTCCAGCAATTCCGGAACCATCTTCATGGCCGTACCGTTGGGGGTAGCGAAAAAGACGAGATCGCAGGTCTTGAGAAGCTTTACGTCCGGCGCGGAGAAGCTCAGCTCCACATGTCCTCTCAGGTTGGGGAAGAGATCCGCGACCGGAACACCTGCCTCGGCCCTGGAGGTGATAACCGCCAGCTCCACACGGGGATGCCCGGACAGCAGACGCAGCAGTTCCACCCCCGTGTAGCCGGTACCCCCAACGATTCCAACCCTGACCATGATAAATTCCCTTAAACCTACTCTGCCCCGGATGGCGGCTCGAGATAGCGGATAATCATACGGCTCACCACTAAAAAGAGAAAGGCATCCTATGCAGAATTGAGAATGCGGTTGCTTTCGGAAAACCTGCCTCAAGCGGGGTAAAGAAGTGCGGTACAGAATGCAGGAAAAAAAACCGCCGAAGCCATGGGCTCGGCGGTTCTTACGGACTGCAGAATACCGGGATCAGGAGCAGCTGCCCCCCTGAGAGGAGCCGCAGGTGCCGCATCCGCCACCCGCGGGCTGAAGATTATTGAAAACGAAGGTGGCAGCACCGTCGCCACGATCGATAAAATCTATCTCCACGCCCTGCAGATGCTGCATGGCGTCATTATCGACGATGACATTGAAACTGTCGTATTCCAGCACCCTGTCATCGCCGTCGATCTGATCGGTAAAGGTCATGCCAAAACTTACCCCGCTGCACCCGCCCGGCGCGGCATAGATCCGGACACCCTTGATTTCCTCTTCCACCTGCCCGACGAGCTCTGCCATCTTGCCCTGGGCCGGGCCTGTCAGACTGAGTTCGGCTTCAGTCAAAGCGGTGGCGGTTGATTCGTTCATGAATAAAAACTCTCCATATTGGAAAAAATGGCCTGCGATTCTACTATCGAATCCGCATCGGAAACCATCAGAATTTAATGAAATTACAGAAGGAGGGAACGAGCAGACCAGATCCGGCCTGCGGAAAAATCAATTAAAGCTGGTTGCGGCTCTTGAGTTCGTAGAGGTGGCGTTCGGCATCCAGCAGGTGTTTGCCCCAGTGCAAACTGAAACCGCTGCACCATCCGTGACAGACAAGATCGGGCTCCTGCTCCAACAGCCGCAGGCCGTGCTTCAATTCGCAGTATATATCGGTCAGGTCATCCGCCAGACTGCCGCTTTTACTCTGGTCATCGTGGGCAGGATCGAACTCCATCCAATAACTGTCCCGATTTCCAAGCAACTTCCTCAAATCGGCGAAAAGCTCGAATCGGGCGTCAAGGTCAGGGATCATATAAAGGTCGTTCCGCGTGTCTTCCGTCCCCAGCGCCGTAACGGCGGCATGCAGCCTCGGCAGCAGTGCCGACATTTCCTTGAGCCAACCCGCGTCCGCAATTTCCACCTTTTCGATCAGATTGCAAAACGCAGTCGCTGCCTCTGCCATCTCATTGAAAGCCGGTGTCACGATCTGCCCTCTTGGACCTTCGGTTTTTCTCTCGTATTTCATGAAACTAAGTGTAGACGAGAATCCCATGGGGATTGGAAATATATACTATCGGTACGGGCTTTGGGGTGCTTGCAGTCGGCGCCATTGATCGAGATCATTCGACAAACGGAGTTTGGGGAAACCAGGCACATTTGCTGCAGCCCAAACAAAACGACTTCGGTTAAAATGGGCCTCTTTGGACAGCAGGTGACTTCAGCCTCTTCATGAGACCCAGCCTTCCCATCGTGCTTTCAATTTCCGGTCATGACCCCAGCGGTGGTGCGGGAATTCAGGCTGATATCGAAGCCATAACCGCCCTCGGTTGCAGGGCGGCCACAGTGGTTACCTGCATCACGGTCCAGGACACGGTGGATGTCCGGCGTGTCGCACCACTCGCTCCCGATCTGGTGGACGAGCAGTTGCGCACACTGATGAATGACATCAAGGTCCGTGTAATCAAGATCGGTCTGCTCGGGGATGCCGCCGTTGCGGATGTGGTGGCGGCTGTATTGAGCGATCATCCGGATATTCCGGTCATCCTGGATCCCGTGCTGGCCGCCGGGGGCGGCCAGGAACTTGCCGCCAGAGACCTGATCCGAAGCATTCAGGGGAATCTGCTTCCCTTAACCAGACTGATCACACCGAACTCCCCGGAAGCGCGTCGACTCGCCGATCGGCCGAGCCTGGAGGAATGTGCGACGAATCTGCTGCAAGGCGGCTGCCAGGCCGTTCTCATCACCGGTACCCACGAGCAGAAACCAGAGGTGACCAATCTGCTGTATCGGGTCGGCCAGGAGCCCCTTCGTTCAACCTGGCCCCGCCTCGCGGGCAGCCACCACGGTTCCGGCTGCACCCTGGCTTCGTCGATCGCCGCACTTCTGGCGGTCGGACTCACCCTGGAAGAGGCCGTGCTCGAAGGCCAGAAATATACCTGGGATGCCCTTTCCTTCGGTACGGCGCCGGGAAAGGGGCAGTCACTGCCTGACCGCTTCTTTCGGTACAGGAACAAACCGTGAACAAGGTATGGGCACTGAAAGGCCTCTATGCCATTACCGACGCCTCACTCGCATCGGACAAGGACATTGTCACACAGGTGGAACTGGCGTTGCGGGGTGGGGCCCGGGCGATACAGTATCGGGATAAGCATCAAGATCATCGGCAGAAGGCCGAAGAGGCTGCTGCTCTGCTGCGGCTGTGCCGGACTGCCGGTGTCCCCCTGATCATCAATGACGATGTGGAACTGGCCGCGGCCATTCAGGCAGATGGGGTTCACCTGGGCAGGGACGACCCGAACCCCGGGGAGGCCAGACGGCGGCTCGGACCCGGAGCAATCATCGGCATATCCTGCTACAACCGGCTCGATTTGGCTTTCCGGGCGCAGGCGGCAGATGCCGACTACGTGGCGTTCGGGCGTTTCTTTCCTTCCTCCATCAAACCCCAGGCGGTTCAGGCGAAGCTCGATCTGCTGACAAGCGCCAGGGCCGCATTGAAGTTACCCATTGTTGCCATCGGGGGTATAACCCCTGAAAATGGCGGCCCACTGATTGCGGCCGGCGCCGATATGCTGGCCGTCATCCACGGCATCTTCGGCCAGGCGGATATCCCGCGGGCCTGCCAGGACTTCATCAAACTCTTCGAAGAGACGGAGGCTTCCCATTCATGACCAACTCCCAGGAACGATTCGGCCAGGCCTTGAAGCACATCCCCGGCGGCGTGAATTCGCCGGTCAGGGCGTTTAAGGGTGTTGGGGGTGAGCCGGTTTTCGTCGAGCGGGCGGCCGGCCCCTTCATCTTCGACCCGGATGGCAACCAATACATCGACTACGTGGGATCCTGGGGCCCCATGATCCTGGGCCATGCCCACCCCGAGGTTATCCGGGCTGTGGGAGAAGTGATCGGGAAGGGCCTTTCCTTCGGGGCGCCCACGGAGCTGGAAACGGCCATGGCGGACAGGGTCTGCGAGCTGGTCCCGTCCATGGACCAGGTTCGCATGGTCAGTTCGGGCACCGAGGCCACCATGAGCGCCATAAGGCTTGCCCGCGGCTTTACCGGCAGGGACCGGATCGTTAAATTCGAAGGCTGCTATCACGGCCACTCCGATTCACTCCTGGTGAAGGCGGGCTCAGGGGCGCTGACCCTGGGTGAACCCAGCTCGCCGGGTGTCCCCGCCTCCCTGGCGGAACACACGATCACCCTTAATTTCAACGATTCCGATCAGGTCAGACAGACCTTTGCGGAAATGGGGGAACAGATCGCCTGCATCATCGTCGAACCGGTTGCGGGAAACATGAACTGCATACCCCCCCTCCCGGGATTTCTCGAAAGCCTGAGAGAAGTCTGCGACCGGCATGGGGCCTTGTTGATCTTCGATGAGGTCATGACCGGCTTCCGGGTCGCACTTGGGGGCGCCCAGGGTCTTTACGGCGTCAGGCCGGACCTCACCACCCTGGGCAAGGTGATCGGCGGCGGCATGCCCGTGGGGGCCTTCGGCGGCAAAGGGGAAATCATGGAAAAGATCGCACCACTGGGGCCTGTCTATCAGGCCGGCACCCTATCCGGCAACCCTGTGGCCATGACGGCCGGGCTGACCACCCTTGAACTCATAGCCGAACCCGGTTTTTTCGACCGCCTCGGTGAAAAGACAGCCGGGCTGGTGGATGGCATCATGAACCAGGCAGCCAATGCCGGCATACCCCTGGCATCCAACCGGGTGGGGGGCATGTTCGGCATCTTCTTCACGGATGCCCCTGAAGTGACGAATTTCTCCCAGGCGACCACCTGCAACCAGGACCGCTTCAAGGCATTTTTCCATGCCATGCTGCGGCGCGGCGTATACCTGGCGCCTTCTGC
>JAQYVO010000049.1 GCA_030145425.1 Chromatiales bacterium
CTCACCGGGCAGGAGACCCACGATCTCGTTTGCGGGAACCCGGCTGTCCGAGCAGCCTATCCAGAGGTACTCGGGAGACTGCTGTTGTGCGAGTCTCTGGAAGAACAGGGGGTCTTCCGATTTTATCTTTTCGGCCCAATCAATATTGTTCTCGAACAACTGTTTTGTCGAAGTCATGGATCGATCAACAGCTCCCAGTGGGCAAATTATCAGGGGTTGTTACGGGGGTCACCCCCCTTTGTGCTCGGCGGCCAGCTTTGCGTAGTTACCGGCGACATAGTCGAAATACTCGCGCTCCTGATCGGTCAGTTCACGGGCCTTTCGCACCGGTGATCCGCGCCACAGGTGGCCGCCTTCAAGCCGCTTGCCCGGGGTGACCAGGCTGCCCGCTGCCAGGATCACGTAAGGTTCGATTACGGCACCGTCCATTACGATGGCCCCCATGCCGATCAGGCAGTGGTGGCCGATCTCACAGCCGTGCAGCAGGGCCTTGTGGCCCACGGTGACGTCATCCCCGATATCCAGGGGAAAACCGCCGGGGTTGAAGCGGCTGTCGTGGGTGACGTGCAGCACGCTGCCGTCCTGAATGTTGGTGCGGGCGCCGATCTTAATGCGGTGGATGTCGCCACGGACTACGGTCATCGGCCAGATGGAGGATTGGGGTCCCAGGGTCACGTCGCCGATAACGATGGCACTGGGATCCACCCAGGCGTCGGGGGCTATGTCCGGGGTCTTTCCGTCGAATGTTCGGATGTCGGGCATATTTCAAACCTTCAATGGGGCTTGCGGTTAATATAGGACTTGAATTCTTCGGGCTTGCAGCGGGAGTACTGGGGTCGCGCACCAGACTGTCCGGCAATTGCGTTCTGGTCAGCCTTTTAAGTTGTCCGTCGCCCTGCCGCAGAGATTAGAACATGGTTGAAGACTAGTTTCAGCCGTTAAAATACGCAAATGCCTCTGGAAGAATCGCGTGGGTCCGGGTAATTTGGATCCGGGTTTTCCTGTTCGTCTGTTGGAGACAAGTCAATGGAGATTTTCCTTTTTATTCTGGTGGGCCTGGTCGCCGTGATCGCCGTATACGCCATTGTCATTTACAACGGCCTGGTGAATCTCAAGCACGGCTATAAAAAGGCTTGGGCAAATATCGACGTCATCCTGAAACAGCGGCACGATGAATTGCCCAAGCTGGTTGAGACCTGTAAGCAGTATATGCAGTACGAGCAGGAGACTCTGGAACGGGTGATGCAGGCCCGTGCCGCAGTCGCAAGCGCCAGAGAGGAGGAGAATGTGCACGACGTAGGTCAGGCGGAAGGAATGCTGAGACTGGGACTGGGCAATCTCTATGCGGTGGCCGAGAATTACCCCGATCTGAAGGCCAACGACTCCTTCCGGCATCTGCAAATCCGGATCACCGGACTGGAGGATACCATCAGCAACCGCCGTGAGTTTTTCAACGAATCGGTGAACAACCTCAACGTACGGGTGGAGCAGTTTCCCGACGTCATAGTGGCTCGGTTGATGAACTTCCAGCCGACCGAGCTGCTGGAGTTCACCCAGGAAGAGAAGGCGGATGTGGATATGAAGGGGTTGTTTGGATGAGGAGAGGGGCGAGGGCCGAAGAAAGGGCCAAGGGCCGAGGGCCAAGGGAAGAAGGAAGAGGTAACGGGTAGCCTGCGTTGAGCGTAGCGAAACGCGGGTTCAAACAGCTGCCGACATGTTAACGAACCCTACCCGACAATATTAACCTACTCCAGTTGCTCGCAGTCAGTTGTCAACCGAGAATGAAGACTGAGCAGTGATTTATTTTTTACCTGCGTTTCGCCGCACTCAACGCAGGCTACGATCTTCCCTTCTTTCCTCGGCCCTTGGCCCTAGGCCCTTTCTTCGGCCCTCGGCCCTTCCCCGGGTATAATCCCCGCCATGTCCCTGTCAGCCCTGTTCAGCTATTCCCCCGGCAATGTACGCCTGCGTCTTTTCAGAGACCTGGTGCTGGTGGTGCTGTTTTCGGTGGGGACCCTGGTGCTGGCCATCTACCTGGTGATGACGGAGGTACGGCAGGAGCTGGCCTGGGGGCAGATATCCCAGGCGACGGCACAGGTGCGCGAGGAACTGCGGCGTCTGCTCGAACCGACGGAACAGCAGCTGGCCATCCTGAGAGACTGGGGCCGTGCCGGGGACCTGAACCGGGATGATATCGACGGCCTGACGCGGCGCCTCATACCGACTTTAACCCATCACTCTCAGCTTTCCGGACTGATCATCGCCGATGATTCGGGAGGTGAATATTTCCTGACGCGGGATGAGGACCGCTGGCTTATGCGCGAGCGGGCCCCCGGTGACGCAGGCCGGCTGCGCTGGCACCACTGGGAGAGCGGGGAGGACGATGTGGCATGGCAGGACAATGACGGCTACGATCCGCGCCGGCGCTCCTGGTTTCGCGATGCGGTGCAGGCTGTTGGCAGCGGCAAGGCGAGCTGGACCAGGCCCTACGTCTTTTTCACCCGCAAGGTGCCGGGGATCACAGCGTCGCTGGCATGGCGGGAGGCCGGCTCGATTCAGGTGGTTGCCCTGGATCTGGATCTCAGCACTATCCTGGGTTCCATCGATAATCTGTCGCTCGTGGAAGACGGCACCGGATTCCTGTTTCGTGCCGATGGGGGGGTCTATGTGCCGCCCCGGGAGGACAGAGAGCCCAACGAGGGCAGCCACTTCTTTTCCGCCGGAAACACCCAGGGCGGCACCCTGGCAATCGATGCGGTGGATGCCTGGAAGAGTGCGGGGCGTCCGGAGGAGCGGGCGTTGAGATTCACCAGCGGTGAGCGGGCCTGGTGGGGCGGGTTCTCGCCTCTATACCTGGATGACGAGGCCGCCTGGCTTGGGGTAGCGCTGCCCCTCGACGATCTGGTTACCCTGCTGCAGCGGCGCTGGCAGCTGGTGCTGGCAATAGCCCTGGCAGTGCTGGTGTCGGCGATGCTGCTGGCGATGGTTGTGGTGCGCAAGTACAGCCGTCGGCTCAAGGAGCTGCCCCGGCTCAGCATCGACAAGGGGAATTACCGGGAGGATCTCCGGTCACTGATTCACAGTGGTGAGAGTCTGCACCTGGAGTTCAAATCCACCATTCGCATGAACCTGCGCAGCGGCAAGGCCGGCAGGGAGATAGAGCTTGCCTGGCTCAAGGGTGTGGCGGCCTTTATGAATACCGATGGCGGCATCCTGCTGATCGGGGTGGAAGACAACGGCAACATCCTGGGGTTGGAACCTGACAACTTCGAGAACGACGACAAGTGCCGGCTGCATTTCAAAAATCTTTTCAACCAGCACCTGGGGCCGGAGTTTTCAAAATACGTACACTTCGATATCTTCGATCTGGAGCACAAACAGGTTGTTGCCATCGAGTGCGAGCGCGCCGACGATCCCGTGTTTCTGGTCCACAAGCAGGGGGAATCCTTCTACATCCGCAGCGGACCGTCCAACATGGAACTGACCATCAGCCAGGCGCTCAGTTATCTGCGTCGACGTTTCTGATTACCAGATCGATAGTCGCCAGGCGTTCCTCCCGAATGCGGCGCTGAATCTCCACAGAGTCTTTCATGCCCGCCACGAGGGCGCCGATATTCAGGCCGCGCAGCTCAATCAGGATGCGGCGAAAAAGATCGAAAGGTGGCTCCTGAACCGCCCTCACCCGGCAGATCGCCTCGCAGCTCACCAGGAACTGTTCGAAGCGTTCGGGCCGCCGAATGGCATCCGTCTTCTCCACCAGTTCCAGCAGGGGCTCAGCTTCGAGCCGTTCCTTCCCGGGCAGCCGGTTATGAAGGGCTGCAACCAGCTGTGCCAGGACAAGGAACCGTCCCGGTGCCCGCATTCGTTCGCACAGTTTTTCTATCGAATGACCGTCCAATGCATGGGTCAGGGCGGCAAACCGGACTTCACTGGAGGATGACAGGCCAGTAGCCGTATCGAGTGCCCGAAGTGCACCAGACCCGGTATCAGGCGTGTCGGAATAAGGCGGGTCACCGGGTATGCTGAATAGCCTCTCCAATTCCGGGAACAGGCGTTCCAGGGCATGGCAGCGGCGCAGTACCTGGAAAAACAACGACGGTCGGCCATCCCCCAGCGCCTTTGCCAGTTCCTGCCAGACCCGTTCCGGCACCAGGGCGTCCACCTCCCCCCGAACTACCATCGCTTTCATGAGTGCCAGGGTTTCATCCGCGATGCGGAAATCCAGGTTGGCATAGCGGGCCATGAAGCGGGCGACACGCAGAATGCGTACCGGGTCCTCCGCAAAGGCCGGCGAGACATGGCGAAGCAGCCGTTTTTCCAGGTCCTGCAGGCCGCCCCAGGGATCGATCAGGGTGCCGTCTTCATCCTCTGCCAGGGCATTGATGGTGAGGTCCCGCCGTTCCAGGTCTTGTTCCAGGGTCACGTCCGGGGCCGCATAGACGGTAAAACCCTGATAGCCGGGGGCGACCTTGCGCTCCGTACGGGCCAAGGCGTACTCCTCCCGCGTCCGGGGATGCAGGAAGACCGGGAAGTCCCGGCCCACCTGAACATAACCCTGGGATTTGAGCTCTTCGACGGTGGTGCCGACCACGACGAAATCCCTCTCCTCCACGGTCCTGCCAAGGAGCCGATCACGGATGGCGCCGCCAACCAGATAGGTTTTCACGGTTTCAGGCCGCCCCCGGGAGTTGGCGGGTTCAATCCAGATATCTTTTTTGCCATTCGAGAAAACACTCGCGAACGTGATCGCTGTAATGGACCTTGTCCCGAAAATCCCCGGGATCGAAGGCATCATACAGATAGTAGTTCGCCCGGTTGTTACGGGTCATCATCAGATCGAAAATTTTCCGGATCAGGGTCTGGTTCGACCAGTGGAAATCGTCCTGGGCCTCGTAGTGGATGTACACCGGCAGGATCGGGATGCCGGTGCGCAGAGAGATGTCGAAAACCCCATAGTTGAAACGTTCGTAAAGGCGTTTTCCCTTGACCCCGCCCTCGGGATACAGGGCGACGCTACGGCCGGTTTCAAGCCGGTTTTCGATTGCCTGAACTGCCTGGCCCCGGGAGGTCTTGGATTCCCGGTTGACGAACAGGGTACCCGCCGCCACGCTGATCCGACCCACGATCCACCATTTTCCAACCTCCTGCTTGGCCAGGCAGTCGACGTCGAACAGGGCGGGTATCCCCACGTCCTCGAATGCCGACGGATGATTGGCGACCATGAGGAACCTTTCCGGAAGCGCTCTGCGGTTTTTCTGGTGCAGCCGCAGATCCACCCCCAGGGCATGTACGAAGCTGCGGCTCCAGATCCTGAAAAGGCGGTTGTACCAGGTGCCCCTGTGCTCTCCGGGGAGAAAGCTGAGCAGGTAAAGGGGTGCGGTCAGCAGGGTGAGTTCCAGCCAACCCAGCAGCAGCCACAGGATTCGAACGAAGTTGGAAATCACGGATTGATAGTTCCTCGGGAAGGACGGCGCGTATACGGGTGCGGTGAAAAATGTTCAGCTTCTGTCGGACTGCGACGATACAAAGAGCCAATAGCGCCTATTTTACATAGTGTACTCCGTCAACAGGAATCCGGCTCGAACAGGAAGATTATTGCGGCCACCGGTTGAAAGTTCCAGGTAAAGATTCCATTATTTCGAATTCATGCCATGACCATCACCGAGCAAATCGTTCATCTCGCCGGCTGGCAGTTCGGGCTTTTTTTCTGCCTGGCGGTGGTGGCCTGTGCCGCGGGTTTTTATGTGGGGTTTCGCTCCCTGCGACGTGCCCGTGTCATCGAAAACACCCCGACGGCAAAGATAAAGTACGCCCAGCAGGGGTACGTGGAACTGGACGGTACTGCGGCACCGATGAGCGAGGGCACTATTTCCGCTCCGCTTACCGGCACAGACTGCTGCTGGTATCGCTTCAAGGTGGAAAAGAAGGGCAATAAGAACTGGCGTGTTGTCGACAAGGGTACCAGCGAAAGCCCGTTTCTGCTGCGCGACGAGACCGGTGAATGTGTGCTCGAGCCCCAGGGTGCGGAGG
>JAQYVO010000244.1 GCA_030145425.1 Chromatiales bacterium
TTGGCGGTTCTACGCTGCCTTCCTGAGCCAGTACCGGTGATCCGGCAAGTATGCCAAGCAGTATTGAGATGATTTTCTTCTGGCACATTCTGATTTTCCTCGTTTTCCTGAAAAATCCGGGTATCTGTCTGAGGCTGGTCAAGCATGCGTTCCGGTACTGCACCCAGTGCATTGACAATCCCGGTAGCGGGAACATAAAGCTACCACCCGCTTTTCTTGATGCCGCCCCTATCGATGGGATACTTGCCCCGCAACCAGGCATAGAAGGCACCTTCGAGATGGTAAACATTGTCGATACTACGAGTATAGAGAATGGGCTCGGCCTGGCGAGTCCGGGAACCATTGATGCAATAGATCAACACCCCGTTCTCGTGCCTGACTTCCTCCAGGCGTTCTTCAATCTCTTCCAGCGGGATGTTAATGGCACCGGGAATATGTGCAATCCCGAACTCGCCCGGCTGGCGGACATCGACAACCAGCGGTGCACCTGTTGTTCCCAGCTTTGCCTGCAGTTCTGCCGGTGTCAGACCGGGTGACAGAAAATCATCTGCAGCCGAAACATGACAAGGCAGCAGTGAAATCAACAACCATGGGAGTACACGTCTCACCCTGAATGATTCACGATACGACAATCACTTCCTCAATTTCTCGATCTGCACCTTGACCTCTTCAGGCGACAGTTCACGCGTTTTTGAAATTTCCACGAACCAGTCCACTTCCCGCTGGGCAAGCTTGTTCAACTTATCCTCATAGATCTCTACCGGGAATTCATTCTGGCGCAGGTTGATCACGTACTGGTCCAGCTTCTCATCGAAGATCAGTCGCCGGGTCGCCTGTTGCGTCCCCCCCTCCTCGATATCCGCACGATAGGCATCCTTCATGTCCAGCACTTTTACCAGGTGCCAGCCGGCAGGGGATTCCACCGGGCCGCCAATCTCATTGGGAACAAGGGAAAAGGTGACCTCGTCAAGCTCCGAAAAACCACTGTCTTTGGAGACCCAGCCGATCTTGCCCGATGTTATTGCCGCGTCCGGCGCGGTAGAGTACTGAATGGCGGCATTGGACAGGGTGATCTCACCGGCTTCGATCTTCTGCTTGAGCTCCTCTGCTTCCGACTCCGTCTTCAGCACCACCATCTGCACACTACGCGACTCCGGCGTCATTAACCGCCCCTGGTTCGCCTCGTAAAAGGCCCGGATCTCCTCTCCCGTGGGCTCCATCTCCTGATACAAGCGGGTCCGGTGTATATTGATCAGCCGCGTTTTGCTGAATTCCCTGAACCGGGCCTGGTAGATGCGGTCCTCCTCCAGACCGGCTTGTTTCGCTTTCCTGGCCATAAGCTGGAAGTCGATGATTTTGTTCAGCACCTTGAGGCGATTTTTCATTGAACCGGCATTGTGCGGCACGCTCAACCTGGCCTTGACCTCACCCCAGGTAATCGCCTCCCCGTCGATGCTGGCTATCGAGGTGGTCTCGACGCGCACCTCGTCATCTGCCGGCTTGAGTTCCTGCTCATCGATGGTTATCTTAATGCCCTCGCGAAGACTTCCGCGCATAGCGGCACTGTCTGCCATAAACTTGCTCTTGCGGATGGTCGCCTCGATACCGGCCCGCGCCTCCTCGGTCAGTTCAGTGCCCGGGGCCACCCTGTTCCGGTAGAATTCCTGGATGTCTTCCTCGGTCACCTCGATGTTGCCGGTAATTTCTTTCTGCCGGTACAGGCCGGCGAGAATGCCGTCAGAAAAATCCCGGAGATCGCGCTGATAATCCGGGTCCTTGTCCACGCCCTGTTTCAGGGCATCGAGGTAGATCAGGTTGGCGCTGATCATCTTGTCCAGCAAAGTGAGCCGCACCTTGTCACGTCCCGGGGTACCCAGCGCCGGCATGTCCAGCCCGACGATGGCAGAACTATTCATCATGGTGTTGATCTCACCGAAGGTGATGGTCTGATCGCCCACCCGCGCGACAACGTCACCCGATTCATCGGCAGCACCCTCATCCAGACCTTCGGTCACCGTGTTTTCTGACTCCACTGGAGCCGCATCTTCCGGCTCCCCGGAACAGGCGCCAAACAGCAGACACAGGCAGAGCGGCAGGATCAGTTCAATTTTAGGTGTATTTTTTTTCATAGGAAGTTTCCAGTAACGAAAGAACCAGTGATAACGGTTTATTCTTATGCCACACCGACCGGGAAAAATCACCCACCTGAGCCGCTTTTGCATAAAACTCGAGTACAGGAGCAGACTCCCACCACGATTCATGCCGGGGACACGGCGTTCAATCCCGTACAGAGGCGTCAGCAGGACCGGGATTGATGCCTGAAAAAAAGAAGGGGAAGCGAACTTCCCCTCCATTGGTTGTTGGTCTCCGCTCACGCCAGATGCAGTTGCATCGGCCCAATCATTCAGGAGTCTGCTGTTAGCAGGGTCTGTGGTGACACCCCGCCATGAGGCGGGGCGTCACTGTTGTCTGCTTCTTTACCAGCCGCAGTTCGTGTTGGTTTGCATCTGCGAGACATACTCCCAGACCGACTCGGACGCACGCCCCTCGGTCAAATGTTTCCTCCACTTGGTGGAGCAGCCCTTGCGAGCCAGGGTATTGCTGCGATCACCATGGCAAGAGGTGCAGACCGTGGTCAGCGGATCCTCCGGAGGTTCCGCGGTCGGGTCG
>JAQYVO010000337.1 GCA_030145425.1 Chromatiales bacterium
CTGGCGAGGAATCAATGGCAGCTTTGAAATCTGCCTTGGACACCGCCCCCGACGACTTCAAGGTCAACCTCGCCCAGTCGTTGCGAGCACGCGGCGCACTGATCTCCGGGCATCCCTGCGAGAAGCTCAAGCCCACGAAGCGTTCCGCAGAGCGAAATAGAAAGGTAGATCAACCATGACAGAACAACGACAGATCAAGCGGCGTGAGTTTCTGGGAACCGCGAGTGCCGCGCTGAGTGTCCCTTACTTTGTTCCCTCTGGCGTCTTGGCTTCGCCGGGTAAACCCGGTGCGAACGATCGGATTACCCTGGCACACATTGGCGTCGGCGGTATGGGCAACGGCCACTTGGGTCGAGGACTCAAGTTCCAGGAACTCGGCCTGACCAATGTGGCAGCCGTCTGCGATGTCGACGAAAAGCGGCTGGCCAATGCTCTCAAACGATGTGCCGACACCAACATTCAGGTGGAAGCTTATGCCGACTATCGCCACATCCTGCAGCGAAAAGATATCGACGCCGTGATCATCGCCACACCCGATCACTGGCACGGCGTGCAAACGGTTCACGCCTGCGAAACCGGCAAGCATGTCTATGTGGAAAAACCCTCCTCGGTCACCATCCAGGAGGGCGAGGCCATGATAAAGGCCGCCCGGGTAAACAATCGCATGGTGCAGGTCGGTGCCCAAGGGCGCAGCGGGGTGCCGGCCTATCAAACATGCCGGGCGATCCGCAACGAACTCATCGGCAAAGTCAAAACCGTCGACTGCTGGCACTACGAAAATCCTATCGACGAAAACCCAGTAGCCGACAGTGCGCCGCCGCCGGAACTTGATTGGGAGATGTGGCTAGGCCCGTTGGCTTGGCGACCGTACAACCAACGTTATTGTCATGCCACATTTCGCTGGTTACTGGAATCGGGTGGCGGCCAGATTCGTGATCGTGGCGCTCACCAATTCAGCACGATTCTCTGGTGCATGGACGCAGACGACCAAGTCTCGTTTACCGTCAAAGCAACCGGCACACCGCCAACCAAGGGACTCTGGGATTGCCCGCCCATCATGGATGTGACTTACCAGTTCAAAGATCCCGACTGGACGCTCATCTGGAGCCAACCGGGCAGAAAGGCTGGTAAGACCGAGTTCGGCCAGGTCTTCCACGGCGAGAATGGCAGCTTGCTTTTGGAATGGGAAGGAGCCCGCAAATGGGCTGAGCCCGAAGCCGTGAACTTCAAAGTTCCACCCGGCGGCTTCGACCCCTACACCCCCAACCTTTACGACGACTTCGGTATGAATCACATGGGCGAATGGCTCAAGTCCATCAAAACTTCAGACCATCTGCCCAACGTCGATATCGAAATCGCCCACCGCACCGCCACGCTCTGCATACTCGGCAATCTAGCCTACATGCTCGGACGAAAACTAGAATGGGACGGCGCTAAACAAAAAATCACCGGCGACGAACACGCCAACCGACTACTCGGCAAACCGCAGAGACACCCCTATCATCTTTGAGTGACGTTGGCAGCAGATTCCCATGGAAACCGACACTCCCGATGAAGAGTTGGAATGTGACAGGTACGCGAACAACTCAGCGTCGAAGACGCAAGCGGCGAACCCGGCTGCTGGCATTTGCGGCCATCGTCGGACTGACCACGGGGGGTGGCTGGTGGTTCTGGGGTCGCGAGCCGGCCGGCGCGCTCAGCACGAAGCCGACCGGCGCCACCGTCCTGCGACGCGACTTCACGACTTCCGTC
>JAQYVO010000021.1 GCA_030145425.1 Chromatiales bacterium
TGCGTCATATAACCGATGCGGGTACGCAGTGCTTCAGCCTGCGCGGGCAGTTCCAACCCCAGCACCCGGACTGACCCTTCGTTCGGAGTCAGAAGACCTGTCAGCATACGGATGGTTGTAGATTTACCGCAACCGTTGGGACCGAGGAAACCATAGATTTCACCACGTCTTACCTGCAGATCCACTTTGTCAACCGCTCTGAGTTTGCCAAATAATCGGCTGAGCTGACGGGCTTCAATCACGTAATCCATCAGGGAAGCTCCACCTGGGCCGGCAGACCGCTGGGCAGGTCATCTGCAGTTTCTGGCAACTGCACTTCAGCAAGATACATCAGACGGGTGCGCTCTTCTGCATTCAGCGCATAGTAGGGGGTGAAAGAGGCTTCAGTGGCAATCCAGCGTACAGTGCCCGGCCAATGCTCTTTCACCCCGTCGACCCGGACAGTCAAGGTATCACCGACCTTGATTTGTGCGCGATAGGGTTCAGGGATGTAGACCCTGGCATATGGTGTATTTGAGGCCAGGGTAATAGCGACCGGTGAGCCTTTGGAGACGCGTTCTCCCACATTCCAGGGGAGGCTATCCAACCAGCCTTCACGGGTAGCTGTTACGTGGTACTCCTTCAATAGTGTCCGTTGCTGATGCAAATGCGCCTGAGCAGCCTTGAGTTCGGCTTCAGCCTGTTTCAACTCCTCTGGACGTGTGCCGTTGACGAGGAGACGCAGCTCATCGCGTGCGACAAGAAGAGAAGCATGTTCTGTTGCATGACGGGCAACAGCCTGATCTAAATCCGCTTGCCCCAATGCTTTGGTTGATTGCAGAGTACGCGTGCGTTCGAGGGCCAGTTCTGCATTTTTCAATAGGGTTTCTCCACTTATCACGCGTGCTCCGGCTGCGGCAATCTCCTCTCTTCTGGGGCCGTTCCTCAATTGTTCCAGATAAGCTGCAGCGCGTGCCGTTTCCACCTCTGCCTGGTCGACGATTGCCTGTTGAAGGGTGTCATCTAACCTGACCAGGAGGTCTCCTACGTGGACAGGACTTCCTTCTCGGATCGGTTGTTCGAGGATTATCTCGCCCGCTGTCGCTGTGAGTACGACGCGGTCTCGTTGCAAGGCGCCAAGAGCCGAGGGAACTGTTTGCTGCAGACATCCGACGAGTATGATGCTGATCAGCAGTGGAAAAAAGAAGTGGTACGGGAATTTCATTCTGGGACCTCGCCAGGAAACAGGTTGTCGAAATTGCTTAAGGAACCTCTGAATAAGTCCAGGGGATGGGGTTCGAGGGAAGGTCGATATCGGCAAGTTATTTCTGGACAACCCCGAACCAGTGCCCGGATGGTGCTGGTATCCTCTCCGGTGTGCAGGAGAAGTACTGCCGTGGTAAAGTGAATATAAAGGAGCCTTGGAAATAGTGAAATCAGCATATCTATCAGAGTGATACTTGTAAAGCGTATATATAGATAACGGGGTATCCACTTTACTCTCATTACCACTACATGATGTTTAACTTGATTGGCAATGCAAATAGCTCACTACATCTTGTACCTAGGAGAGGGAAGTGGATACCCCGTTTATAGATAAATCCATCCAATAGATCGAAAAGCCAAAGAGATGATATGAACAGCATCCGTTACACAGAGGTCTTTTCATGCCGGCCATGGCAGGGAAATCCAGTGCTGCTCATCGAGAGAGGGTGCCGGCATTGAACGTGGTGCTCACATGATCCCTGAAGCCGCATTGACCAGTTTCATGGCCGCCCTGTTTTCCATGATGAACCCGATCGGCAACGTCGGCATATTTGCCAGCATGACGGCGAATCGGCCAGGAGACCAGGTAGGGCGTATCGCCTGGAAATGTGCCGGGGCCATCGCTATTACTCTGTTTCTCGCTGCCTGGAGCGGTTCATGGTTGCTGGAGTTCTTTGGCATCACTGTCGACTCTCTCCGTGCCGCCGGCGGTGTCATCGTGCTCATCATAGGCCTGCACATGTTCTTCAATAAATCCGAACACAAACACTCATCGGCGGAACCAGCGAATGCCGAATCACGCGCATCGATCACGGTGGTGCCGCTCACGATTCCAATCATAGCCGGACCAGGCACGATGACGACCTTTCTGGTCGCAGCGCAGCAACACCCGTCCGTACTGAGTAAAGTTGAAATCTCAATCGTCACCGCAGGCTTTGCAGCTTTCTGCGGATTCCTGTTCAGCTATGCCAGCCCCATCTCGAAACGCCTGGATGAAGCGGGGATGGGCGTAGTCACACGTGTGATGGGGATGATACTCGCCGCGATTGCCATGGGCATGCTGGCTGACGGATTAAAGGGTATGTTACCGGGGCTTTGCCGGTTGAAATCGAAACAATAAAACGCCGTCGAACAATCTGTGAGCTCAGCGTGCCCTTACGGATATGAAAAACTTGCGGGAATACTCTGGTCGAGGCGCGGAGCGACTTGATCAGAGCTTCCCAAATACACTGATGGAATAATCAAAATGGAGCACATGACTGTTGGTCGCTACCTCATAGAACGCCTTATCGATGCCGGGCTAAAGCACCTATTTGGCGTGCCTGGCGATTACGTACTTGATTTCATGGATCGCGTGGTCGCGAGCGACCTGGAATTCATCGGTAACTGCAACGAACTGAATGCCGGCTACGCAGCCGATGCCTACGCCCGCCTCAACGGCATCGGCGGGATCTGCGTTACCTATGGCGTCGGCGGGCTAAGCGCGATCAATGCCGCCTCGGGCGCCTACGCGGAGCGGGTACCCGTGGTCTTCATCAGCGGCGCCCCAACTTCCGCTCAGCGTCTGGCCCACCTCCACATGCACCACCTGGTAACCACTTACGATATGCAGTGGGACGTGTACCGAAAGGTGACGGTGGATTCTGCACAGCTGACCAACCCTGTTACCGCGCCGGATGAAATAGACCGGGTGCTCGCCAATTGTCTGATAGAAAAGCTCCCCGTTTATATTGAAATCCCGGTTGATATGGTGGATGCTCCCTGCCGTGCGCCATCCCCCATGAGTTTCAATCGTGAGCGCGTATCGGATTCCCGGTCCCTGGATGAATGCGTAAAGGAGGCCGTGGCGCTCATCCATTCTGCGGAAACCCCCACCATTCTTGCCGGGGTTGAGGTCCACCGATTTGGATTGGCTGACCGGCTGCTGGCGCTGGTGGAAAAGAGCGGGATCCCCTTTGCAACCACCATCGACGGGAAATCCGTCCTGCCTGAGAGGCATCCTTCATTTATGGGCGTCTACATGGGCGCCCTCAGCAGGGATGCGGTGAAAAGCCGGGTTGAAAACTCCGATGCCCTCCTGACATTCGGCGCCATGTCCACTGATATCAATACCGGCGGCTTTACCGCCCATCTCCCGGAGGGAAACACCATCCGCGCCAACATGGAAAAGGTGCAAATACGCAACCATTATTATGATCGAGTCTGGCTGGGAGACTTCATCTCCGCTCTCACGGAGGTGGTGGAGCACCGCTCCTATCGATCCTCCTACCCCGGGAGACCGCACGATGCCAAGGGCGACTACACCGCAGAGGCGGACATGCTCCTGCGGGTTCCGCGTTTCTATGAGCGCATCAATCGCTTCATCGACAAGGACATGATACTCCTGGCGGAAACCGGGGATGCTATATTCGCCGGCAGCGAGATCTATATCGAGGAACCGGAGAATTTTCTATCCCAATCCTACTACCTCGCTATCGGTTACTGCCTTCCCGCCACCCTGGGAGTCTGTCTCGCGCGGCCTGGCAAGCGAGTGCTGCTGCTGGAGGGCGACGGTGGCTTCCAGATGACCGTCCAGGAACTTTCGACACTGCTGCGCCACGGTTGCAACCCCATCATTTTCCTCCTGAACAACGACGGCTACGTGACCGAACGGCTCATTCACGACGGCCCCTACAACGACATACAACAGTGGAACTATCACAAGTTACCGGATGCCTTCGGCGGCGATGCGCTCAGCTTTGAGGTCAGGACGGAAGAGGAGTTGGAAGAGGCGCTATATACCGCCAGGGGGAATCCTGACAGGCTTGTATTCATCAACCTTCACCTGCCGCGGGATGAGGGCTCTGAGGCGCTTGACCGGCTCAGCAGGGAACTGCGACGGCTGCAAACCGGTGGCTGACACAGGACGACTCCTGATAGTTCTAGTATGAGTATTCAATTCCATGTCGTTAGCTCTATCCGTTGTACTGGTTGGCCTGATCTGACTAGCCATGGGTCTCAGGCGCATCGGGCTGGTCAAAGAGGAGCATGGACCGCTGTTTTCCGCTCTGGTCACCCGTCTTACTCTTCCGTCGCTGATTTTCGTCTCCCTGGCAAAGTCAGTGCTGCACTGGGAGTACGCCGTGCTGGCGCTGCTCATGCTGGCGGCGGAGATTATCTCGCTGGGGCTGGACTGGCTGGGCGGACGGGGACTGAGGTGCGCCTATCCCGGTTCTGACCTGGTTGCCAGTGATCTAGGACAAATCAATGCTATGTGCGAACGGCTGTTCATGCCGTAGATAATCGCCATTTACGACCGAAACCCAATGTCAGATTTGGAGGTACTGTCATTCATGGAGCGAAGGAAAAAGCTACTTTGGGGAATGTGGTGAATGGCAGATCGTATGCCGTTATTCAAGAAGAAATCGCAGGAAAACCCAACTTCAAATTTTTGGGATTTCAGGGATTAATAAGTGAGAACCCCGTCTTATTAGGACGAGGTCATCACAGAATCGGTCGTTTGAAGATATCTCAATAAACGGTCTTGGGAAC
>JAQYVO010000105.1 GCA_030145425.1 Chromatiales bacterium
ACAGGCAGTGAACGACCTGAATACCGAGCAGTTGACCTGGTCGAGCGGCTATCTGGCCGGCCTTGGGGCAAAACCCCTGCCCGCCGCCCGGACTGAAACGGTACCGGTGATGACCATTCTATTTGCCACCCAGGGAGGAAACGCCCGGAGCGTTGCGGAAGCGCTTGCAGCCGCTGCCGCGGAAAAAAGATTCGCAACCCGCGTGGTGGCCACAGATGATTACCGGCCGCGCGACCTTGTCAGGGAGAAGCTGCTGATCGCGGTAATCAGCACCCAGGGTGAAGGCGACCCCCCTGAAAGTGCGCATGAGATATTCCGCTTCCTGAACGGAAAAAAGCCGCCCAGGCTGGGACAACTGAAATATTGCGTTCTCGGTCTGGGCGATTCCAGCTATGACCTGTTTTGTAAAGCCGGAAGGGATCTGGATCACCAGTTGCAGCAGTTGGGCGCCGTTCCACTGGTGGACAGGATCGATGCCGACGTTGATTTTCAGGCGCAAACCCAGGGCTGGTATGAGCAGATCCTGAAGAACGCGGACAATCTGCTGCCCAGCGGTCAGGCCCGCGTCATCCCCCTGCTCCGAGATATCCCTGGTACCCGGCGCCATGATCGCAATCATCCCTACCGATCGGAGGTTCTGGATGTGCGCACGATTACCACCCCTGATGCGCTCTCTGCTGTGCATCATCTGGTCCTGGGAATCGACATTGACTCACTGGTTTACCAACCCGGTGATTCGTTGGGTGTGCTCTTCCATAACGATCCATCCCTGGTCAGGGAGATACTCGATCTAGCCGGACTTACCGGTGAAGAGCCCATCGACCTGTTGGGAGAGACTGCCACGCTGGCCGAGTCGCTGGGCCGCCGGCTGGAATTGACCCAGCTGCATCCCTCGGTGGTCACACGCTGGGCAAAGCATACGGAAAATGCCGGGCTACAGACCTTGGTCAGCGATCTGAATAAACTGCGCAGTTTTGCCGGAACCAGACAGTTCATCGACCTGCTGCATGCGTATCCCGGTCAAATTGGTGCTACTGAGTTGGTAAAGCTCCTGCAGCCACTCCAACCCCGTCTCTATTCGATCGCATCAAGTCAGTCTGCCTTCGAAGATGAAATCCATTTGACAGTTTCCACTCTTCAATTTCAGGCCCATGGCAGGAACCACTTGGGAGGCGCATCCGGTTATCTCACAAAATGGATCGAAGCAGGCGACGCGGTGGATATCTACATCGTCGAGAACAGGGGCTTTCGTCTGCCGCAGGACCAAGACGCCCCGATCATCATGGTCGGCGCCGGCACCGGCATCGCCCCTTTCCGTGCCTTTCTGCAGGAGCGCGAGCTACAAACAGGTGGTGGACGCAACTGGCTGATGTTTGGAAATCGCCATTTCCATCGTGATTTCCTCTACCAGACCGACTGGCTTCGCTATCGCAAGACAGGTTTGTTGAACCGGGCCAGCGTCGCCTTCTCCCGGGACGGTGAACCCGGTACCTACGTACAGAACCGACTCATGGAGGAAGGCGCGGAGGTCTATCGCTGGCTGCAGGATGGTGCTCATCTCTATGTTTGCGGAGGTATTGAAATGGAGAAGGCAGTACAGCAAACGATTTTGAAGATTGCCCGGGATCAGGGCGGCCTGAATCAGGAAACAGCCGTTGAATTTATTGAGGACCTGCGCACGCAGGACCGTTACCAGAGGGACGTATACTGATGGATGCCCCAGTCAATCCCAACGAGTTGATCAAGGCCCGCAGCCGCTACCTGCGGGGTACGCTCAAAGAGAGCATGGCCGATCCGCTGACCGGTGCACTTGCTCCAGACGATGCACAAATAAGCAAGTTCCACGGTTTTTACGAACAGGACGACCGGGACCAGCGGTCCCGCCGCCAGGCCGAATTCCTGGAACCCTATTACAGTTTCATGCTGCGCGCCCGTCTGCCGGGTGGTGTCTGCACACCTCAGCAGTGGCTCTCCATAGACGCTGTGGGATGTGAGCTCGGCAACGGCACCATAAGACTTACCACACGCCAGACCTTTCAATACCACGGGATCCTGAAACACAACCTCAAGCCCCTGATCCAGCGCATCAATCAGGCGATGCTCGATTCCATAGGTGGTTGCGGCGACGTGAACCGCAACGTGCTGTGCAGCCCCAATCCGGAACATTCGGGTCTGCATGCGGAGGTGTACCGGTGGGCAAAGCGCATCAGCGAACGGCTGCTGCCCAATACCCGTGCCTACCACGAGATATGGCTGGACGGTGAACCTTTGATCGGCGCGGAGTCCGAGCCGGTCTACGGAGAGACCTACCTGCCCCGAAAATTCAAAATCGCAGTGGCAGTTCCCCCCCGAAACGACGTGGACATCTACACCAACGACCTGGGTTTCGTGGCCATCGCCGACGGTGAGCGGCTGACAGGGTTCAACGTAGTGGCCGGCGGCGGCATGGGCGTGACGCACGATGATCCCACCACTTACCCCAGACTGGCGGATGAATTGGGATTCATTCGACCGGAACAGGTACCCGCGGTGGCAGAAGCGGTCGTTACCATCCAAAGGGATTTCGGCAATCGGGTCAGCCGGCGTCACGCCCGGCTGAAGTACACCATTGAGACGATGGGACTGGACGCATTCAAGACCGAGGTCGAAGCCCGCTCCGGAATCATCTTCGAACAACCCAGGCCGGTCCGCTTCACCAGCCAGAATGATCGCTACGGTTGGACACCCAATGCAGACGGAAGCTGGCATCTCACCCTATACATTGAAAACGGCCGCGTTGAGGATAGCGAAACAGTCAAGCTTCTAAGCGGTTTGCGGGAGATCGCGGGGATCCACTCCGGTGATTTTCGTATTACGCCGAATCAGAACCTTATTGTGGCCGGCGTGCCCGAAAATCAGAAAGACAGGATTGAGGACATCGCCCGCCGCCGGGGACTGCTCTCAGAGGGTCACAGCGCGGCAAGATTGAGCAGTCTGGCATGCGTGGCGCTACCCACCTGCCCCCAGGCCATGGCGGAGGCGGAACGGTACTTACCCAGACTACAGGGAAAGGTGGAAGACCTGGCAAATCGGCATGGCATGGGAGACCGGTCCATCGTCATGCGCATGACCGGCTGCGCCAACGGTTGTGCCCGGCCCTATGTCGCCGAGATCGGCTTTGTGGGAAAGGGACCCGGACGTTACAACCTGCTGCTGGGCGGTGACGGCACGGGCCGGCGACTGGCCAGACTCTACAGAAAGAATCTGAATGAAGAAGGTCTGCTGGAGACATTGGATCATTTGTTCGGGCATTTCGCTGCCAACAGCAGGAAAAACGAGGGTTTTGGTGACTTCACTGTTCGCAGCGGCCTGGTAAAACCGGTACTGAATCCCGCGGAGGATTTCCATGAATCAGCTTGAACATTTCCCACTCCCGGGCCTGGGTGAACAGGGAGATCTCAATCACCTGAACCGAAAGCTGGAGAAGCTGAGCGCGGTTCAGCGCGTCGAATGGGCACTGCACCATCTGCCGGGCAACCATGTTCTCACCTCCAGTTTCGGAATACAGGCCGCATTGATGCTGCACATGGCCACCCGGATAGTTCCGGATATCACAGTGGTACTGGTAGACACCGGCCACCTGTTTCCCGAAACCTATGAATTCGTCGATCAGTTGACCGAGCGGCTTGGATTGAATCTGCGGATATACCGCGCCCACCTGTCACCCGCCCTTCAGGAGAAGTACTACGGCAGACTTTGGGAGCAGGGTTTGTCGGGACTGAAACAATACAACCGTATCAACAAGGTTGAGCCTCTGAAGCGCGCCTTCAGGGAACTGGATGTGGGCAGTTGGTTAGTCGGCCTGCGCCGGCAACAGTCGGAAAGCCGTGCGTCCCTGGCCCCAGTGCGGATTCAGGATGGCCGTTACAAAGTACACCCTGTCTTCGATTGGAACAGCCGCGACGTCTATCGCTACCTCCGGCAGCACCACCTGCCCTATCACCCGCTGTGGGAAAAAGGCTATGTCTCCGTCGGCGACAAGCACACCAGCCGCCCCCTCGAAGCCGGGATGCGGGAAGAAGACACCCGTTTTTTCGGTCTAAAGCGCGAATGTGGTATCCATGAATGAACCGGACGGCGGCTAACCCTTACCCGAGGCGGCAATGGGTTACCGCCCCCGCTTGCCGGTTTGTTGCCGAACTCCCGGATTGTCCCGGTATATTGCCCATCCCTGCAGCCGAAATGGAGTGGCATGGCTTTTGCTTGCTTCTAACTGGAACTAATTACATGTTTTCAATGGAAGCAGATCATGAAGCAAAACATGGCCGTGGGACTTTTGATCGGGGCGCTTATCTTTGCCAGTCTGACACTTATTGCGGGGGTAAACTCGGGTTGGCTGGTGGCTGTTTCCGGATTGTTCTTCGTGGCGGGTGGCACCCTGCTGACCGCCATCCTCAGTGAGGGCTACGAGCGGATCCGCATCCTGATACAAAGACTGCCTCTCGTTTTCGTAAAAAAACAGGCAGCGCTTGGCACCGACGAAGAAGTCTTTCTGCAAGTGGCTACGCTTTACCGCCGCGGCAGTGTGCGGCAGGCGGAGATGACGTTG
This sequence comes from Chromatiales bacterium, assembly GCA_030145425.1. GTDB lineage: Bacteria > Pseudomonadota > Gammaproteobacteria > Chromatiales > Chromatiaceae > JAHEHQ01. The sequence goes on from JAQYVO010000105.1 coordinate 4,589, forward strand.
AAAGGGGTCCGTGATCCTTTTCTGCAACTCGGTACCCAGCTCATTATTGACCGCTGCAATGAGAAAGAGCTGGCAAGGGCCCTGCAATGGCGTACCTCCAGCTTTCAGGAACAGGAGCGCAGAGATCTGCGCATCCTGCAATCAATGTCCGGTTTTGCACCGGCATTTGGCATGCTCGGCACGTTACTGGGCCTGGTACGCCTGCTTTTTAATCTGGGCGACAGCGGTCTGGGGCTGGTCGGCTCTGCCATGGGTTTTGCCATGATCACCACTGTCTATGGCCTGGTGATCAGCAATCTGGTCATCAAACCCGTTGTCATCAAGATGGAGCAGCGTCTGCGTGAACAGCTGGCATGGCAACGCGTAAAGCAGGAAATGCTGGTGCTGCTCTTCGAAAAGGCCCATCCCGCAGTAATAACAGAGGCACTGAGCTCCTTCAAGACCGGCCGGCCTGCGCACATGAGGCCTGCGGACGCCTCCCTGGCGTCAGTGGCCAGTGCCTGATCGGCCTGAAAAATGGCAATAGACACCTTATTTTCTCCCGAATCGAAACTGGGACCCGGCACCGGACGCCTTGTGTTCACGGATCCATGGGCGGATCTGGATACTGGACGGCAGCAGCGCGACAACTGGATGTTGAGCTATATCGATATGCTCACCCTGCTCCTTACCCTGTTCGTAATACTGCTGGTGCTTCAGCCAAAACATGAGCTTACCGAAACGGAAGGTCTGCGGGAGTCTGCGGATCTCGCATCAATACAGACCATAGAGGGAAAACTACCTGCGCCGGTGCCATCCCATGAAACTACGCAATCCGTTTCCCTGGTGGAACCGGCCGGCAGTGGCACCGAACTGGCGTTGCCTCTGCGTCTCCGCAAGGAAAAAGAAACAGCCAAAGAGTTTTTCGAACCGGAGTTTTCCATCACAGCGCTTACCGTCGAGCCCTTCACTCCCCTGAAGCCGCTAACGGCCGCAAAACCTGATCTCGGCGCAGTAACTAAAACAGAAACACAGGAGCCTGGGGCAATACAAAAAGAAAAAGAGATTTCCGTCTCCCGATCATCAATGGAACAGGCCAAACCCTCGGAAACAACAGAACTCGATGCCGTAATGGCAAACATCACCAAACAGAAACTGGACAAACGGCTCAAGGTTTCTCAGAAAGCCAAGGGTATACACCTGGAGGTACGGGACAATGTTCTGTTCGCAGAGGCCAGCGCGGAACTGAAACCCGAGGGCCTGCGTCTCCTTGCCGATTTGGCCGAGATCCTGCTGCAGCATCGGGGTATCATCTCGGTGGAGGGCCACACCGACAACAAGTCCATCTCCAGTAAACGCTTTCCCTCGAATTGGGAACTGTCGTCCGCGCGCGCCACGACCGTAACCCGCGATCTGATCAGCCATGGTCTGGATTCGAAAAAACTGAGGGCCGTGGGTTATGCAGACACCCGCCCACTCGAAAGCAATTCGACTTCCAAAGGCAGATCGCGTAACCGGCGGGTTTCGCTGATCCTGGAGTCGCCTCGGACTCTACCCTTAACCGAAGTTACCAGCCGCTGATTATCGAATCCACACCCCACGCTCTCTCCCAATAATCAACCTGGCCTGAAAAGGCCATAAAAATAGATATTAGATTAAATAGTTAGCTTTACTATCTGTTTAATATATAATTTATTTTACACTTACTCTTTACTCCGTATCAGGTTCCAGCAACGACTGGCCAGAACCTGGTGGTCCGGGATATATTCGAGCTCAAAGTACCGAAGTATCGTTGGGTATACCCCAATAACCATCCCAGCCACTTTCGGTTTCCATCGGGACACAGGTCCTGATGCTGCTTTCCGACCAGCCCCATGAACTACCAGAGGCACAACATGGCCAGTCAACCTTCCTACAAAAATCCCCAGGAAATACTTGACGTTTATCTCGAAAGGCTCGATGACCTTGTTGAGGGTCTGCCCGCCTCGGTTTTTCAGGAAATGTCCACGGAGTTCCTGCGTGCATGGGGCGATCTGACGACCCAGACGATGCAGCATCCGCAGGATTGGATGGATACCATGCTCAATTACCAGCGGGACCAAATGAGCCTGTGGCTGAAAATGTTTACCCCACCCGGCTCGGAACCGGTCGAACCGATGGTGTCACCGCAACGGGGAGACCGGCGGTTTTCAGCCAACAATTGGAAAGACAATCCTGTCTTCGATTTTCTCAAGCAGTCTTACCTGCTTTCATCGAACATGTTGAACGAGATGGCCGATGCCACGCATCTGGACCAGGAGAACAAAGATAAGCTGAAATTCTACACTCGCTTTTTTGCCGATGCCCTCTCCCCCGCCAATTTCGCAGCAACCAACCCGGAAGTGATCCAGCACGCGATCGACACCAAGGGTCAGAGCCTCGTCGATGGGTTGCAACTGCTGATGGAGGACCTCGGCAAAGGACGCATCAGCATGACGGATGAATCTGCCTTTGAGCTGGGCAGCAACCTGGCCACCACACCGGGATCTGTGATCTACGAGAATGACATCATGCAGCTCATTCAGTACAAATCCACCACCGATACCGTGGCAAAAAGACCGCTGCTCGTCATCCCGCCGTTCATCAACAAGTTCTACATACTGGACCTGCAGCCTGAAAACTCCTTCGTCAAGTATGCGACAGACCAGGGCAACACGGTGTTCATCATTTCCTGGATTAACCCGGGCAAAGATCTCAAGGATCTCACCTGGGACGATTATCTCGAGTCAGGCGTTTTCACCGCACTCAGGATTGCCAAAGAGATATCGGGAGCAGACCAGGTGAATACCGTAGCCTGGTGCGTCGGCGGGACGCTCCTCTCGACCGCGCTGGCAGTGCTTCAGGCCCGTGGAGACCAAATCATCTCTTCGGCAACTTTTTTCACGACGCTGCTCGATTTCACCGAACCCGGGGAACTGGGCATATTCGTGGACGAGACACAGGTAGCGCAACGGGAAGCGCAGCTGGAACATACCGGCATGCTCAATGGCAAGGACCTCGCAATGGTCTTTTCCATGCTGCGTGCAAATGACCTGATCTGGTCTTACGTGGTGAACAGCTATCTAAAAGGTAAAACACCGCCGCCCTTCGACATACTCTATTGGAACAGCGATCCCACCAACATGCCCGGCAACATGTATATTTCGTACATTCAGAACATGTACCTGGAAAACAAGCTGGTGCAACCCGGTGGGCTTACTCTTTGCGGAGAACCCATCGATTTGGGCAAGATAACCACGCCGAGCTATTTTCTATCGACTATCGAAGATCATATCGCCCCCTGGACCGCCACGTTCAAAACGGTGAACCTTTTCGATGGCCCGGCGGATTTTGTGCTGGGCGGGAGCGGCCACATCGCAGGCGTTATCAACCCTCCTGCCAAGAACAAGCGCACCTACTGGGTTGGCGGCGAACATGGGAAAGGCGCCGAGCATTGGCTGAAGACGGCCACATCACATTCCGGTAGCTGGTGGCCAAACTGGATCGAATGGCTGGCACAGTACCAGGACGAAGAAATAGAGGCGCCGAGATCCCCGGGCAACAAAAGCTACACAGAGGTTGAGCCAGCCCCCGGGCGCTACGTCAAGAAACGCGTCAGCTGAGAGTTTCTTACGAATAGATGACAAGTCCGACTGATACAGCTCATTTTTGAGACCTGAGGTTTACATTAGTATAAATCTGGTTATTTGTGGGCGATTTTCGGTATGGCGCTTGAATAAGCCCGCACAGATATATCCTCACCAAAGCATAAAGGATCTAATGTGAACATCTCATCAGTTGGTATCGTCGGTGCCGGAACCATGGGTTCCGGTATTGCCATCAACGTGGCCCAAAGCGGGCTGCCTGTATATCTGAACGATCTGTCGGAGGCCCCTCTGGAAAGAGCTGTTGCCGCTGCCGCCAAGTTTTTTGGCCGTGCGGTGGACAAAGGACGAATGACCCGGGAGCAGGCAGATGCAGCCCTGAGCCTGATAACAACCGGGACGGATATGGGCCCACTTGGAGAATGCGACCTCATCATCGAAGCGGTTTTCGAGGACCTGGATATCAAGCTGGAGACGTTTCGAAAACTCAGCGCCATCGTTCGCGATGACGCCATCCTTGCCACTAATACCAGCTGCCTCAAAGTGAGCGATATCGCGGAAGCAATCAAAGATCCGGGGCTTTTCATCGGCACTCACTATTTCAGCCCGGCGCAGATCAATCCGCTGGTTGAAGTGATTCGCGGTGACAAAACCCGTGATGAGGTGGTGCAGGCGGTAATCGATTTCTGCGACAGGACCTCAAAGAAACCGCTGCTGTGCCGCGACCAGAATGGCTTCGCGGTAAACCGTTTCTTTTGCCCCTACACCAATGAAGCGGTGCGTTGTGTCGATGAGGGACTGGCCACACCGGAACAGGCCGATACCATTGCCCAGTCGGCACTTGGGGTGGCCTTCGGGCCATTTGCGGTAATGAATATTATCAAACCGCAGGTTAATCTCCATGCCATAAGACATCTGGAACCGCTGGGACCCTACTATAAAGCGTCGGATGGCATGGTTCGTGTCGGTGATGCCGGAGAGAGTTGGAACCTGGGTGAGAGCGAAGAGGCCTCAGCGGATGCAGCCAAGGCCGTGGGCGATCGCCTGATGGGTTCAGTATTTTTTACAATCCTGCAGGCCCTGGATGAACAGGTCACGGAACCTTCCTCCTTCGACATGGGAGCCCAAGAGGCTTTGAGGTTTGAGCGCCCACCCTGTAAAACCATGGATACTTTGGGCAGGGATGCGGTGAAGCGGCTCGTGGAGCCCCTATGCAGTACCTATGACACACCCCTCCCCCGCAGCCTGGAGCGTGTTGGCAGCCTGGTCTCCTGAAAGTCAATCCGGGAACTCCTGAGCAAAGGGTTCGGGAGTTCCTTGTTTCCTGCCAGTACAGACCTGCAGCACATCAAGCGGAATGCACTAGCCTTCCAGGGCCTGAATACGCTGATAAAAATTCATGATCATTCCGGCGGTGGCACCCCAGATATAGCGATTCTCATACTCAATGACGTGAAAGCTCAAGTCCATGTTGCGCACCCTGTGGATGGCCGTTCTGTGGTTGTTTGCATCGAGTAAAAACGACAGAGGTACTTCGAAGGCATCGGCAACCTCGAACTCATCAAGGACAAGTTGGAATCCTGGCCTGACAAAACCCACAACCGGCAGCACGAGATAACCGGTACCTGTTTCATAATGATCCAGGCAGCCGGCAACCTGCACGTAATCGGGATCCATGCCGATCTCCTCGCGAGTCTCCCTTAACGCGGTGTCGACAGGACCCGAGTCCACGGCCTCCATCCGACCACCGGGAAAACTGATCTGACCCGCGTGATCGTTGAGATGATCCGTGCGTTGCGTGAACAGAACCGTCAATCCGTTTTCATGCTCTACCAGGGGTACCAATACCGCTGCGGGTGAGGGCTTGCCTGGATACTTGAGCGAGGGATTGAGTTCAAAATCCCCCACATGGATCTCCGAGTTATGACTATCTGGAGAAACTATCTCATCAAGCCCTGTGAGGCATTTAAGGATCTGTTCACGCATGATAATGAGTGGTGTACAACGGCAATCTAAACATTTAAAGAAAACAGGTTCACATCAATTCTCCTCATGCAGGGCATCAACGCTTAAATACCGCCAGCCAACGCCAGAAGTTGAGCAACGTTGCCAGGGATGCTGCAACGTATGTCCAGGCCGCGGCCTTAAGTATCCGTCTGGCTGCAGGTATCTGGTTCGATTCCAGGTACCCCGACTCCAATATGGGCAGCGCCTTTTTAAAACTGGCATCAACTTCCACCGGAAGCGTGACAATCTGTACCACCAGTGAAAAACCCATGATCAGGATTGCGCCGGTGACATTGAGAAGACCCGCCGATGGAGCCCGCGTCAGAAGCACTGTAAAGGGAGCCGCAAACAGCAGAAACGATCCTATCCGGTTGGCCCAAAGGGTCCATTGGGCGGTACGAGTCCTGAGATTGAACAGCGGTTCATTCGCCGCATGTTGCAAGGCATGACCGCATTCATGAGCTGCAACCGTTATCGCAGTCAGGGTCTTTCCCTCGAACTTGTCCTTGGTCAGTCGAACGCACTGATCAACGGGATCGTAATGGTCGCCCAGTTCTGTGGTTTCAACCTGGACCTGCTGCAATTCAAAACGATCCAGAAGATGGCGTGCCAGTTCACCGCCGGTGCCTGGAAAATTCTTCTCTTCCTGTTGATTGTATTTTGACAAGACATGCCTCACCCAGAATTGAGGCAGGAATATGATTGCCAGCAGTAAGGCTATCAGTAGCAGATATGGCATTTTCTTCTAATGCCGTCAGAATACCTTGGTCAGTGCAAAGGCGGCCAGGATCAGAAAGAAAACACCGCTGATCTGATGCAGGCGGTGGATGGGAATTCGCCTCAGGAGTTTTCGACCTGCCACCACGCCCAGGGCTGAAGTGGCAAACAGCGCTATCGTGGCTCCGATCCAGACCGGGATCACAGGCAAGGTACTGGCCATGCCTGCCACGGCAATCTGGGTCTTGTCGCCCATTTCCGCCAGAAAAATCATCAGGAAGGCCATGACGAAGACGCCATGGCCACTTCGTTCCGTTACATCCTCCTCTCCTTCTTCTTCCTTGGCCCGGAGTGACAGGATGCCGAAAATTGCGAAGAGAAGCGCGACAACGGCCGCCAGAACTCGTTCAGGCACCCAGTGGGAAAGCCCGGCACCAAACACCACGGCCAGCGTGTTGAGTATTGCAAAAGCAACCATAGCGCCCGCCAGTACGGGCCAGTGTCTGTGGCGGGCTGCCAGAGTCATACAGACAAGTTGACTCTTATCTCCCAACTCCGCCAGGAATACCAAACCAAAGGGAGTGGTAACAGCCGTGACCCAGGCAAGCAACGGCAGGGAAGCATCTTCCGTCACCTGTTAATCCCGATCGGTGAAGAAGAAAACGGGCCCAAGCCGAATTTGCAGCTCTTGAAGGTGCGCATACCACCCAGGAACATCAGGCAAATTCAAGGTTCATTCATAGGCCTTGATCAGCGCCTGGGTTCCGTCCTCACTGGCCCCCTCACCGGCCACCTTCTCGTAGAGCCCCTTGGTGGTTCTGAGCCCGGGAAGGTCAGCCCCCATGGCATCAGCTTCCCTCAGGGCAATAGACATATCCTTTATAAAGTGATGGACGAAAAATCCAGGTGCGAAATCGCCGGCTATCATCTTAGGTCCAAGCCCATTCAACAGGAAGCTCTGCGCTGCACCCGTGCCGATGGACTTCAGCACTTCCTCCGGATCGAGACCGGATTTTCTCGCATAGGTAAGCCCTTCCGCCACGGCCAGCATATTGCCGGCCACCACAATCTGGTTACACATTTTGGTGTGCTGTCCGGCACCGGGTCCGCCCTGCAGACGGATGTTCTCACCCATGATATCCAGCAGCGGCTTGACCACTGCGAAGTCGGCTTCAGAGCCGCCAACCATGATCGACAGTTTGGCGTTTTTAGCGCCAACATCGCCACCCGAAACGGGTGCGTCCAGGCTGTGCAGACCCTTTGCCGAGGCCGCTTCGGCGATCCTGACGGCAAGCGAAGGCTCCGAGGTCGTCATATCGATCAGGTAATTACCCTCGGGGGCGTTGTCGATAATACCGGCGGAGCCCAGATAGACATCCTCCACGTCGGCCGGATATCCAACCATGGTTATGACGACATCCGAACTGGCCGCCACTTCACCCGGCTTATCATGCCAATGTGCACCGCCCTGGAGCAGTGCGTCTGCCTTTGACCTGGTACGGTTGTAGACGTGCAACTCATAGCCTGCCTTTTGCAGATGGCTGGCCATGCTCTGGCCCATGATGCCAAGGCCGATAAAGCCAATGCGGGTGGATCCGGGAGAAATTGTCATAAGAATTTCCTTCTGATCTTATCCCTTGTCAATGTACGCAAGGTGTCCGGCGTCAGGGAAGTATGCCAACACTCACCATGATTGAGCGCCGCCTCACAATCAGATATTCGAACGCTATTGCTCAGAATATCAGTGTTTCGAAAAAACGCTGTCACTGCCACCCTTTTTGAACGCGATGACTTCATAGGGATCATTGTATTTCCCTTCCATGCCCGGTGATCCCATCGGCATTCCGGGAACCGCAAGCCCGGATATGGCAGGACGCCCATCAAGCAGACGCTGGATATCCTCTGCTGGCACATGACCCTCGACAACATAGTCTTCTACTACCGCGGTATGGCATGAGCGGTGTTGATATTTGACACCATGGGATTGCTTCACCTGGTTCATATCCTGACGATTATGGGTTGTCACCTTGAAACCCGCATCGCGCAAGTGATCAACCCATTTGCTACAGCAACCACAGGTCGCGGACTTGTAAACAGTAATCTCCGGCGCACCCGCCATATTCACCGTCGGCAACCATACAAGTGTTCCGATCAATAGCACCGCGGCTGATCCCAGAACTATTTTATATGCTGTCTTGATACCGCTCTTTTTCGAACTGCTCTTCTGATTCCCAGTCTGTCTGGATTCTCTCTTTGATTTACTCATATTCTCGATTTCCTGAATTGGATATGTTTCTGTATCAGCTGCTGCGAAAGCCTAGCCCGTGAATTCCCAAATCACCTGGAAGCAGACCGGCATTCCACCGGCATATGGCGTTATTCCAAAACGTCATCCCTTCTTCTGACTTCGAGAAGCCAGCTCTCGTTGCATCCAGGCCGCATAAATCTGATCGGGCCACTTGGACTGAAACCAGGCGATTGCCGCAATAATCTCGTCATCCGAGAGCTTCTCACTCCAAGCCGGCATATTTCCCTGGCCGCCCGGGCTTCCTTTCTTCACCACCTGAAACAGTATCCTTAACGGGTGATGCCAGCCGTGGCCCGTCCCGTTGAGGGGTGGTGCCGGATACTTGCCGTCAGGCCCGACCTTGCGCCATTCAGGCGCGCCTTCAGCATGCTTGCCATGGCAGGCGGCACAGTTTTCCTGAAAAACCTTTGCGCCCTGGCTGACATGCTGAAAAGCGTACCAGCGTTCGACAGGCTCAGCCGGTGCCATGTTCCTGGACACGGTTGAGGAAGTCGAGGAACTCTCGGGCGTCGATTCACCGGAGGAACAGGCAAAAAGCACCAGAGACAACGCCCCGATTAAAATGAAATTGAGTTTCACGTGCTGGATCTCCTTAACCACGGGGGCCGGCAGGCCCGCATACTCAATTACAGAGTTGGAACAAACCCTGCGGTTTAAGTTCAGAAAAGGTCAGGAGACTGCTATCGGGGGGCGAAAATCAACAAACGCCAGCGGGTCCGGGCGCATGATGCGAATATTCGTGCTTATTCGTGCCAATGTCAATTGAGCGCAATCAGTCGTAATTCCAACCAGAAAAATGAATCTGTATCACTGTTCCGGAAACCATGATCGGGTTCGCAGGCATATCTTGACCAGCATCAGCATGACCGGCACCTCGATGAGTACCCCGACCACAGTCGCAAGCGCCGCCCCCGATGAGAGGCCAAAAAGCATGGTCGCTGTCGCGATTGCCACCTCGAAGTGATTGGATGCACCGATCATGGCCGTCGGGGCCGCGTCTGCATAGGAAAACTTCAGGCCCCTGGCAAGAAGGTAACCCAGGCCAAAAATCAGTACGGTCTGCAGAAAGAGCGGAACGGCGATCCACAGGATGGTCAGTGGGTTCGAAACTATGACCTCACCTTTGAAGGAAAAAAGGAGTACGAGCGTGGCGAGTAGGGCCAGAATGGTGATGGGCGTCAGCACGTGAAGGAACCTCTCCCTGAACCAATGCTCCCCTTTCACCTTGATGATCCATCTGCGCGACAGATAACCTGCTGCCAGAGGCAGCGCCACGTAGATCGCGATCGAGAGCAACAGCGCCTGCCACGGCACGGGCAGTCGACCAACTCCCAGCAAAAACCCGCCCAGAACACCGTAGAGCACCAGCATGGCCAGGGAATTGATCGCGACCATCACGAGGGTATGCCCGTCGTTCCCCCGCGCAAGATAGCCCCAGACAAGTACCATTGCCGTACAGGGGGCAATACCGAGCAAAATACAGCCTGCAAGATAACTTCGCCAAAGCGGCACCTGCAACATTTTCACCCCGTCAATGAGCACAACCCTGCCGGCGCCGTAGGTCTCGCCCTCGTGAAGATCGATTCCAAAAGGTACTTTAATCAGGTCGGTCGCCTCAGCCCCGATGAACCCGTGAAAAAGAACACCCAGGAACAGCAGGGAAATCCCATACATGGTGAAAGGTTTAACGGCCCAGTTGATAAACAGGGTGAGTCCAACCGGTTTCATGCTCCGGCCGGCCCTTACAACCTCGGTAAAGTCGATTTTGACCATGATGGGGTACATCATGAAGAACAGACATATGGCTATTGGGATCGAAACCACCGGTGCGCCGTTCACGGTAATGGCCATCCCGTCTAGCGCCTTCGCGAATCCTGGCGCCAGTTTCCCGAGCAGGATTCCCACCAGGATGCAGAGCCCTACCCAAAGGGTAAGATAGCGCTCGAAGATACTCATACCCTCGC
>JAQYVO010000160.1 GCA_030145425.1 Chromatiales bacterium
GAACCCGCGCTGCACGAGGCCAGGATAGTGCAGAAGCTGCGGGGAGAACTCAACACCATCGCATCGGCCTCTGTGTTTCCGTTCCAGCTGCCGCCTATCCCGGGGCTGGGTAATACCGGCGGGTTCGAGTTTATTCTGCAGTCCACCGCCGGCGACACCCCGGCGAATATGGCCAGTGTCCTGGGCGGGCTGGTGATTGCGGCCAACCAGGCCCCCGAGCTGAACGCGGTGTTCAGCACATTCAAGGCCTCGGTGCCCCAGATCTATCTCGATATAGAGCGGCAGAAGGCGAAGATCATGGGGGTCCCCCTGACCGACATCTTCAATACCCTGGGGAGCCAGACCGGGAAAAGCTACATCAACGACTTCAACAAGTTCGGCAAGACCTACCAGGTACTGGCCCAGGCGGATGCCGAGTTCCGGCAGAACCCGGAGAACATCTACAACCTGTTCGTGCGCAACGACCAGGGCGATATGGTGCCCCTGCGCACCCTGCTTACCACCGAGCCCTTCCTCGGGCCGGACATGATCAGCCGCTATAACATCTACCGTTCCATCACGGTCAACGGTTCGCCGGCACCGGGCTACAGCTCGGGCCAGGCCATCGAGACCATGGAGCGGGTGGCCGACGCGACCCTGCCCCCCGGCTACGTTTACGAGTGGACGGGCCAGGCCTACCAGGAGATCCTGGCGGGCAACCAGGCGCCCCTGGTGTTCGGCATGGCGCTGGTGTTCGTGTTCCTGTTTCTGGTGGCTCAGTACGAGAGCTGGTCGATCCCCATCTCGGTGCTGTTTTCGGTGCCTTTGGCAATCTTCGGCGCGGTCGTGGCCCAGACATCGATGGGACTGCAGAACGATGTCTACATGCAGGTGGGCATAGTGCTGCTAATGGGCCTGGCGACCAAGAATGCCATTCTCATCGTGGAGTTCGCCAAGTCTCAGCGGGAGGAGGGTGCGACGATTCTGGAGGCTGCCGTCACCGCAGCACGGCTGCGCTTCCGGGCCGTACTGATGACCGCATTTTCCTTCATCCTGGGCGTTATACCCCTGGTCATCGCCATGGGTGCCGGCGCCGCCAGCCGCCGCTCCCTGGGTACCGCGGTGTTCGGCGGCATGGTTGCGGCCACGGTGATGGTGCCGCTGTTCGTGCCGCTGTTCTATGCTGTGGTGCAGGCGGTCCGGGAGAAGATCAAGGGTGATCCTGAAACGAAGCTGGAAGAAAAGGCGACCGCGTAAAAAGAAGAAGATTACCGCAGAGGTACGCAGGGGCTTTGATAAGTTTTTTCCATAGCACCGTCGAATGGATTCGGCCCTATATGCCTTTCCTCAGGCTTTGGTCGAATGAATTCGACCCTACGTTCCTTTCCTCGGGCTTTGGTCGAATGAATTCGACCCTACGTTCCTTTCCTCGAGCTTTGGTCGAATAAATTCGACCCTACGGGGTGGAGTGGGTTTTATCGAGAATGTTAATTTACCCACTCAATCAAGGGGGGGGCAAATCAATAATTACTTTAATCAGGTTTTTTCAGATCACCGTTGTAGGGCCGAATTCATTCGGCCAACAGCCATCTCTGTCGAATGAATTCGACCCTACATCATCAAACGTGCCGATAGCTCGCCATCAGGGTGGCTGCACCGATGAACATGCCGCCGAACACGCGGTTCTGCAATACCTGCCTGCGCTTGCTCTTCATCCAGCGGGACAACTGGGCGGCCAGGCTGGCGTAACCCAGCATGACACCGATGTCGACCAGTATCAGCGTGGTCCCCATGATGGTGAACTGCAGCGCCTGCGACGCGGCCTGCGGATCGATGAACTGGGGAAACAGGGCCAGCAGGAAGACGGTTGCCTTGGGGTTGGTGAGATTGACGAACGCTGCCTGCCAAAAACGACGCGACCGGCTCTCCCTGTCTGCGGCAACCCGTTCGATCTCCCGGGGCGCCTGGGTCCACTTCCTGTACCCCAGCCAGACCAGATAGATTACACCCAGCCACTTGACGATATTGAAGGCAAGGCTGGAGGAAGCCAGCAATGCTCCCAGCCCGATGCCCACCAGAATGATCTGGGCGCCGTAGCCCAGTTGCAGGCCGAAAATCGCGGGCAGAGAGTCTTTGACCCCGTATTGGAGCCCGCTGCTCATGGTGTTTACCGCCCCTGCCCCCGGGGAGATGGAAATCAGCAACGCCGCAACGAAAAAAGCCAGCCAGATATCGGGTTCCATTTACCGCTCATTTGGATTGATGCAGAGAGTCAGCGAAGACCCATGATTCTACGCTGCACCTGCCGCAAGGGACAGTATGCTTGATCTCAATTCCATAGTGAATTAGTATGTTTTTCCAGAATGGCTGCAAGGAAATGACTGCGAGAGTTGGCATCTGTTGCCCTGGTCATTCGGTTTGAAGTTCCTCGATCACATCCCTGGTATGGTGACGGCAGGTGCCCAACAGGCCCCGATGGCGTCATGATGAGACTATACTGTCCCCCAAATTGATAACTAAGTTAATATGCGGCCCCATCGCATCCGTATTCATGTGATACCCGGATACGGTAACCATAAGATTTCTATAACTGGAAGCTGGCTATGATCTCTATTCGCAGATACCTTTCCCTTACCCTGCTAACCACTCCGTTGATATTGGGCGCCTGCGCCGAGAAGGAGCCAGTCCAACAGGTCGATCCGGTCCGGCCGGTCAAGACCATGCTGATCGAGGCCCCGGAGACCGGCGGTATACGCAACTTCCCCGCTCGTATCGACGCCAACCGCAAGGCAGAGCTGGCGTTCCGGGTGCCAGGCAAGGTGCAGGAACTGCTGGTCAAGGAAGGCGACCAGGTGACGGAAGATCAGGAGGTGGCCATGCTGGATCCAACGGATTTCCAGATCGTGGTCAACGACCGTCAGGCCACCTTCTCGGCCGCAAACAATAATTACAAGCGGGCCAAGGGGCTGATCGATGATGGCTTCATTTCGAAGATGGATTACGATCGACTGGAGGCGGAGTTCAGGAACGCCCGTGCGGCCCTGGCAACAGCCCGTCAGGACCTGGCGTACACCAGCCTCAAGGCCCCGTTCGCAGGCTCGATCGCCAAGCGCCATATTCAGCGTTTCGAGGAAGTGCAGGCCAAGCAGCCGGTCCTGTCGCTGCAGAACGTGCAGTTACTGGAGGTCAAGTTCGACATACCCGAGTCCATTGTCCGGGGTATCCGTGCCTCCGAGGAGGAGAATGAGAAGGCAAGCGACTTCATTAATATGTTCGCCACCTTCGAGGATCTGCCGGACAGGAAGTTGCCCATGAGCTTCAAGGAGGTCGCCACTAAAGCCGATCCCAAGACCCAGACATTCGAGGTCACCTACACCATAGAGCAGTTGACCGACGCCACGATTCTGCCCGGCATGACCGCAACGGTGACGGCGGATTTTTCCGCGTTTGAAGCCCAGAATGTGGTTTTCGCCGTTCCGGTGAGTGCCGTGGTGGGTGATTACAAGCTGGATCCCCGGGTCTGGGCGGTGGATAAGCAGTCCATGGAGGTTAAACCGCAGCCGGTCAAGGTGGGGCGTATGCTGGGAGACCGTATCGAGGTGCTGGACGGCCTCGAACCCGGCAGCCGTATCGTCACCGCCGGTACCCCCTTCCTGGTGGATGGCATGAAAGTCACCCTGATGCCGGAGCTGGAGCAGGCCGAGCCCCGCCCTGATGATCCGAAGCCAGAATAACCTATCGGTAGCTTTTCGCTTATCGGACAAAAGAACAATCAGGGACATTTCATGAACATCGGCGAATATTCAGTCAAGACACCAGTCATCTCCTGGCTGCTGATCATCATCATGCTGGGCGGCGGCATCTGGGGCTTCGAGCGCATGGGCAAGCTGGAGGATCCGGCCTTCACTATCAAGCTGGCCAAGGTTATCACCCTTTACCCCGGCGCTACCGCCCAGGAGGTAAAGGATGAGGTGACCTATCACATTGAAGATGCGATCCAGAGGATGGAGCAGGTCAAGGACCTGAAGATGTCCATCTCCCGTCCCGGCATGTCGGATATCCTGATCGAGTTCAAGGACAAGTACCGGGCCGAGGCCTTTCCCGGCATTTACGACGAGCTGCGGCGCAAGATCGCCGATATGAAGGATAAGCTCCCGCCGGGGGCGGGGGAGCCCATGGTCATCGACGAATTCGGTGATGTCTACGGCGTTTACTACGCCCTGCATGGCGCGGGCTACAGCTGGCGCGACCTGTGGGATTTCGCGGACCAGCTCAAGCGGCAGCTGGTGCTGGTCCCCGGCGTGCGCAAGATCACCATCGGCGGAGAGCAGAAGGAGATGGTCTATCTCGAGATGTCCCGCTCGCGGCTGGGCGAGCTGGGTATCTCCCTGGAGAGTATCGGCGGGATCCTAAAATCCCAGAACGTGGTGGCGGATGCCGGCAGCGTGCGGGTGGGTGACGAGTACCTGCGCATCCAACCCACCGGTGAATTCACCTCGGTGAAGGCCATTGGCGACGTGCTGATCGGCTCTGAGGACAAGCGGCTGATCTACCTCAAGGATATCGCCACCATCATCCGCGCCTACAAGGAGGTGCCTGACCAGCAGTATTTCGTCAACGGCCAACCGGCCCTGACCATTGGCGTCTCCATGCTGCCCGGCGAGAACGTGGTGGCGGTGGGCGAGCGTATGGCAGAGCGCGTTCAGGATCTGATGACCATCATACCGGTGGGCATGGATATGACCCCTATCTACAACCAGCCGGTAGAGGTGGACAAGTCGGTCAACGGCTTTATCGTCAGCCTGGGCCAGGCGGTGGCCATCGTCATCGTCGTGTTGCTGCTGTTCATGGGGCTGCGGGTGGGCATCATCATCGGCGCCGTGCTGTTGATCACGGTGGGCGGTACCTTGCTGATCATGACCCTGCAAGGCATCGAGCTGCAGCGCATCTCCCTCGGTGCCCTGGTCATCGCCCTGGGCATGCTGGTGGACAACGCCATCGTAATTGCCGAGGGCATGATGGTACGCATGCAGGCAGGCATGGGCGCGGCTCAGGCCGCCGGTGAAGCGGTCGGCAAAACCATCTGGGCGTTGCTGGGTGGCACCGTTATCGGCATTCTTGCCTTCTCGGCCATCGGCCTGTCGCCGGACAGCACCGGTGAGTTCGCCAACTCCCTGTTCTGGGTGATCCTCTTTTCACTGCTGCTCTCCTGGGTCACCGCCATCAGTACCACCCCGTTGCTGTGCGCCCTGTTGATCAAGCCGGGGAAAGCGGTGGAGGGGGAGCAGAAGGATCCCTACGGAGGCGCCGTGTTCCAGTTGTTCCGTGGTTTCGTGGCAAAGGCCATCCGCTTTCGCTGGATGACGGTGACCTTTGTTATCGGCCTATTCGTGGCTGCGGTGGTGGGTTTTGGCAGCGTCAAGCAGGCCTTCTTCCCGGAATCCAACACACCGCTCTTTTTCGTCGATATGTGGGAGATCGAGGGTACGGATATCCGCAAGACCCGGGATGATACTCTTAAAGTGAGCGAGTTCCTGCGTCAGCAGGAGGGAGTGGTTCAGACCAGCACCATCGTTGGCGGCCCCCATCAGCGTTTCACCCTTGTCTACGATCCGAGGGATGTTGCTGCCTCCTACGCCCAGATCATCGTGCAGACGGAAAGCAGGGAGCAGATCCCCGAGGTATGGGAAAAGGTGGATCAGTTCATGAAGGAGCAGATGCCCTGGACCGATCCCATCATCAAGTCCCTGCGCATCGGCCCCGGCCGCGACAGCAAGATCGAGGCACGTTTCCACGGACCTGACCCAGAGGTATTGCGTCAGCTCTCCGAGGAGGCCCAGGCGCTGATGCGCGCCGACCCCGAGGCCAAAGATATACGCGACGACTGGCGTCAGCCGGTGAAGCTGATCAAACCCGTTTTCAACGAACAAGTGGGTCGTCAACTTGGTATCACCCGGGAGGACCTGGCCACGGCGTTGCAGTTTGCCTTCGAGGGAACGCAGGTGGGCCAGTATCGCGACGGCATCCGGGTGCTGCCCATTCTGGGCCGCGCAACCGGAGAGGAACGGTCCGATGTAGGCCATCTCCAGGACATTCAGGTGTGGAGTCCGGTGCTGCAGAAGGCGGTGCAGGTTGCACAGGTTGTGAGTGGATTCGAGACCGAGTGGGAGAATACGGTAGTACGCTCGCGCAACCGCATCCAGACAATCATCGCCTCCTGTAATCCAACCGTGGAGATAGCTACGCCCCTGTTCGGGCGACTGCGGTCGCAGATCGAGGCCATGGATCTGCCGCCGGGCTACTCCCTATCCTGGGGTGGTGAATATGAGGACTCCACCAAGGCCCAGGCCGGACTGGCCGGTGCCCTGCCGGGCGGCTTCCTGATGATGATCATCGTCAGCATCCTGCTGTTCGGCAAGGTACGCCAGCCGCTGATCATCTGGCTCACGGTGCCCCTGGCCATCGTTGGCATTACTGCCGGGCTGCTTGGTTTCAGGGGCGCCTTCGACTTCATGTCCCTGCTCGGCGCCCTCTCTTTGATCGGCCTGTTGATCAAGAACGCCATCGTGCTCATCGAGGAGATCGACCAGCAGATAGCCGAGGGCAAGGAGTCTCACACCGCCATCCTGGATGCGACGGTGAGCCGCCTGCGCCCAGTGGTGTTGGCCGCCACCACCACAATACTGGGACTGATACCGCTGCTTGCGGATGTTTTCTTCGTCAACATGTCCATCACCATTATGGCCGGCCTGGGCTTCGCCACGGTATTGACCCTGGTGGTCGTGCCGACGCTGTATGCGATTCTGTTTCGGATACCGTCCTCTAAAGAAGCTTGAATATAGGGCCAAGGGCTAAGGAAGGGCCAAGGGCCGAGGGCCGAGGGCCAAGGTAAGAGGTGCCGGGGTCTCTTTCCTCGGCCCCCGGCCCTCGGTCCTTGGCCCTTATCCAACAACTGCCTCGAAACAAAACGCCCCCCCAACAGGTCATATAGATTCAAGAGCTTCAATTTGGGATAAACAGGAGATGAAGAAAATTCTTATCGCCGCCGCCGTGATTGCGGCGGCCGTCACGGGCCTGACGGCCAATTCGGGTAAAAAGACTGAAGAGGGTGTCGGGATCGACACTGCCGGTCTTGCCACCGCTACATTCGCCGGTGGTTGTTTCTGGTGTATAGAGTCGGACATGGAGTCCTTACCCGGTGTGCGTGAAGCCGTTTCCGGGTATACCGGTGGAAACTTACCCAACCCCACTTACAGCCAGGTTTCATCCGGGTCCACGGGTCATGTGGAGGCGGTGAAGGTCTACTACGATCCCGCAGCGCTCAGTTACGACAGGCTGCTGGACGCCTACTGGCGCCAGTTTGATCCCACCGACGGCACCGGGAGCTTCGTTGACCGGGGTGCACAGTACCGGCCGGTGATTTTTTACCGCGACAAGGCCCAGCGGGTGGCTGCCGAGAATTCCAGGGATGCACTGGCGGCCTCCGGGCGTTTCGACAACTCGCTGGCCACAGAAATCCTGCCTCTCAACGAGTTTTACGTGGCTGAGGACTATCACCAGAATTACTACAAAAAGAACCCCCTGAGGTATAAGTACTATCGTTTCAACTCGGGTCGGGATCGGTTTCTCACAAAGACCTGGGGAGAAGATCTCCAGCCGACCACTGCCGGAAAAGAACAGGTTTCGGGAGGCTATATGAAACCGTCGGACGAAAAGCTTCGAAAGCAGCTGACACCCCTGCAGTACCAGGTGACTCAGGAGGAGGGGACCGAGAGACCCTTCGACAACGATTACTGGAATGAGAAGCGTGAAGGTATCTATGTCGACGTGGTGAGCGGAGAGCCGCTGTTTTCCTCAAAGGATAAATTCGAATCCGGCACCGGCTGGCCCAGCTTTACCAGGCCGCTGAAATCCGAGCATGTCGTGGAAGAGAGGGATTTCAAGCTGTTTCTGCCCCGCACCGAGGTGCGCAGCCGCTACGGCGACTCCCATCTGGGGCATGTGTTCAGCGATGGCCCCCAGCCCACGGGACTGCGGTACTGTGTCAACTCGGCTTCAATGAGGTTCGTCCCGAAGGAGCAGATGGAGCAGGAGGGTTACGGAGACTTGATTGCCATCGTTGAAGGAAATACGGAAAAGTGAGGTTTCCCGGTCCCTGGTGGCGAGGTGCTTTGGGAGGATACCCTTTTAATCTCTGGGGGCGCGTCTGACCTGGTTCCTGCCCAACTGCTTGGCCTCGTAGAGTGCACTGTCCGCGTCATTGAGCAGCTTTTTGTCGCAGCCTTCCGACGCTGGACTCGCCAACTGGCTCACGCCAATGGAAGCCGTAATTTGAAGTTGTTGCCCGGATTCCAGAAGAACCGATTGTTCACATATCCGCTTGCGAATGCGCTCAGCCAGTTTGAAGGCTTCTTCCTGATCAGTCTGGGGCAGCAGCAGGGCGAATTCCTCGCCGCCGTAGCGAGTGGCGATATCGGAGGCACGCAGACATTCCTTTACCCTGAGAGCGATTTCCCGGAGCACGTGGTCACCGGCATGGTGTCCATGCAGATCGTTGACGCTCTTGAAGTGATCCGCATCGATGAACAGGCAGCTCAGGGCGCTGCCGTAACGGGCGGAGCGCGTTACCTCCTCGCTGAGCCGCCGATCCAGGTAGCGGCGATTGTGCAGGCCGGTCAGGACATCGGTGAGGCCGCTGAGAGTCAGATGCTCCAGGTTCACGGCGTTTTCCAGGCAAAAGGCGCCGATGGTAGCGAGTCGATGAATAAAGTGGCTGCCATGTTCACTGGTGAAGCGGGAAGCGTTGTTGCTGCCCAGATGAAGCACGCCCACCAGGCAGCCCCGGCGGATCATGGGCAGCAGGGCGATACTGCGAATTTTTGGGTCTCCGCTAAAAAATATGCGGTGATTCTTTTTGCTGTAGGGCCCCAGCCAGGGACTGCTGAGTCGAGTGTAAAAAGGGCTGAAGTCCGTGATCCGGTCCGTGAATTTCACGTCTTTGAACTGATCGGGATCGTTCCCGGTGTTTGCCAGCAGGTGACGCAGCTCATGCTCCGGGTCGTCCAACACAAGGCTGACGTAGGGGGTGCGGAAGGATATCTGCATGCCCCGGGTGAGCCTGTCCAGAAGTTGGGGAAGCCCCTCTGCGGAGAGCATGGTCACTTCCCGCTCATGACAGCGCTTGAATATCAGTTCGTTGTGGATGGCTTCCGCAGTCAATTCGCGGAGTTGCTGCCTGAGTTTCTGGGTCTCCCCGTCCGGGCTAAGATTTGGCTGGGGCAATGGCATGTCAGGGTATCGGCTTCCCATGCTTGAGCTTGAGTATTAAACTCGCACGAATTAATCAGGGTTTTTTGTAAGATTCAGGCCAAAGCTGACAAGGAGGTTAGCGATGAATGAGGCTTTCGGTAAGGGGTTGATTTTAATGATCTTGATTAGCGGTGCGGGTCATTCCCTGGCAGCCACGAACGTGTTCCGCTGCGTCGATGAAGCGGGAAAAGTTGAGTTTCGCCAAAGCCA
>JAQYVO010000165.1 GCA_030145425.1 Chromatiales bacterium
GCTCGATCTAAAAGCTGAGCCTCGGAGGCGGGATAGGACCAAACATTCATCAGTTGATGGTTGGGCCGATACCAGCTGTTACAGGAATTCGCCTGCCCGACCACGCTCCGAATTTCACTGGCAGGCCACACTACACTCAGATATCCCTGTGGCGAGAGGGTGAGGCTGTCATACACAGGATATTCCCAAACATCATAATCCAGCCGTGTATAAAATAGGACGTCGTCGGTGATAGCGCCTATGCTTTGGGTGTAGGTCAACGATTTTATTGAACCCCCTGTCTGATCAAAATTTTCACCGTAAGAATTCTCGATGCTTTCGGTGACATGCGATGCATCCGGGTCACCGATGGTCAATTTGAAATCGGAGTCCACCCCCCAATCTTTATGCGTCGTTACGCTCACCTCTGTCGAATTCCCAATCACCTGATCGAATTGCGAGTAGGTACCCGCATCATCCGCATTGAGGTTATGCGTGATGCCATCGATCACATCCTCGTGCTTGGGCGGCGCGTTGACGATGGCGATCACTTGCGCCGTGTCCTGTTGACGCCGATAGCTCGGCGGCCCGACTCGCACGCTCTCACCAAGGGAGTCTCCTGCCGCGAGATACACCCTGTCATAGGGATTGCCAACGTCATTAAGTTCGGAGGTGCTACCAGGTACAAGCGGGTTCGAATCAGGTGGGTCGACCAGGGTTATAGGCTCGAACAGGTAGGACATGCACGTGCCGGCATAGCAGCGCGCCAGGACCATCTCATCCAGGAAATCGGCATCCAGGTCGGAGAGGACGACCGCCGCTTGATCTACTGGCGTTGGGTAGAGGTCAATATCCTCGAGATATTCCAGCTCAGGGGCATCATACCAGGCACCTTGGGTGAGACTCGCGCCATCAAATTGGTATATGCTTGCACGGTACCAGCGTTCACAAGAGGAACTTGAGCTCCCAACACAATTCCATATCACGGGACCAAAGAAGGCGAGTTCATCCTTGACGGGACCTGCTTCTTCAATGAAGTTGCCGACGGCCAGATCTCCGCTGGTGCAGGGTCCTGGTGACATTGCGTCCCCATCATCAAACATGCAAAGGTCTGGAAATAACTCCCCTTTTGCAACGCCATCACCGTCGACAAACAGCAGCCGAGGCCCCCACTTGTTGCCCCCCCACCAGTTCCCGGTAGAGACTACGGCGACCTCGTCAGTTCCGTCACCATCCAGGTCACCGGTGGCGATATGGATCGTGCTGGTATACATCATACCGTCACCGAATTGGCTCCAGGGCAGATCTTCCGTCCCTGGATGTTGTTGATCCTCCAGCGTGCAGCTATCAGAATCGCAAGCAATTATCTTTACAACGTTCAACCATAGGTCACCGTCTCTAATTCCTTCGATGGATGCGACGACGATTTCATCCGTTCCGTCCCCGTCGACATCGCCGGCCGCCAGATCCATGTCGTCCTGGCCGTCCGCGGTGCTGAATTCGACATCGAGCAGGATGCTGCCCAGCAGGTTCGGCGAGAAGCCTCCGCCTTCCCCACCGATGTCGAACAAGCCTACACGTATTCTCCTATCCGTTGTGACATAGGCGACCGCATAGAACTCGCGTCCTGCGCCCCAATAGTGCCCGGCCTCCACTTTCAGCGGGCTGCGCAGATCAGCATCTGTGAGCGGGAAGAACGTCCCGTTGTTCTCCAAGCCTGATACGTCAGATAAAGTATCACCATATGTAAGCGGGTCTTCATCCAGGTGCAGCGCTATGACTTTTCCGGAAAGTGAATCCCAACCTGAGGCGAACAAAGTAGTAATTTCAGAAAGGCCCAACACCCTGTTAAACACAGCGACTTCGTCAATCTGACCATCGAAAAATGGCTGGGCGGCATCATTGGAAAACCCGATGTTGACGCCCGTTTGACCGGTGAAATCGGAAGTTTGTTTAAGGCCGTCAATTTGAAAACCTCCATCAACCCATAATTGTTGCCCATTGCCATCGCCAAACATATAGAGGACTTGATGCCAGACATCGTCGGCGAGGTTCAATCCAATGCTACAGATCGTCTCACTGTCCCACAGGCGAGCGCAGATATCGCCCCCACTCAGGCGGACATCGCGATCGTAACCCCCGCTACCCAAGGTGCCTGCATCGGCAGAGAACAAGCCACAATCCGCACAGGAGGTTTTAAACCACATCGACATGGCGAATGTTGTTTCCGAAACATCCGCTTCCACACTAATATAATCATCCAGCCCATCCAGTTGAACTGCACCAGCGATAACCCCATCGCTAGCTTTGTTGACAAAGGCTACTTCGTATTCCACATTGGCTGGCAGCGACTCCACATCCCAGGAGGCCAGAGGAGAGCCAGTAAACTGGGCCACACCCAGGCTGCCATTCTCCATCTGGGCGAAGAGCTTGATCACGCCGCTTATAACGACGGCGCCAATGCCGCCATCCAGCCTTTCAAAAGGTTCGGAACCGTCGTTATCCCAGATTACATCCCATGTCGTTCCACCATCCTCTGTTACATAGAGCGCATCCAGCGCGTCTTCGGAAGCAGTGACTTTACCTTGAACGAAAACCGTGATCAGCCCGGAACCAGGTGTCACCACCGCCGGGGCTGAACTCGCGGCGATATCTGGGGGCATCTCCAGCAGCTCCCAACTCCCCCAACCGCTGTCGTAGGTGCGGTACCAGAGCGAGTCATCCACGCCACGGGCGAAGACCCGCATCTCATTCGAACCCAATGCCGCTGCGCCGGGACCGGAGGCGAGCATACCACCCAAGTCCTCCCCGGACGCACATATACTGCCGTTGAACTCACACCAATGAAGAGTATTGTCTTCGTTGAGCCAGAACACGTCTACATTCCCCGAGCCACGAGCGACCGCGGCCGGAGCCGGAAGCTCGGGCAACGGCAGCGCCTGTTCTACGGGCAAACCGGGGTCGGATGCGTCCACCTTGGTCCACGAACCGATCCAGGCATCGGATTCATAGTGTCTGCTGTACACGACCGCGCGCGACGGGTCTACGCTATCGAATCCAAGCGCAAATACATCGAATTGACCAGGCCCCCGCGAGGCGATCGCAGGACCAGAGAGCAGAACGCCACCGGCATCATTATTCCAGTCTCCCCAACTACTGCCGTCGTAATGCTTGTGCCAGAGGGCACCATCGTATCCCCTCACGACAAGATCCATACTCCCGTCGCCATAGCCAATCACCGCCGGCTGGGCGGTTACCTTTGGTGGCGTCTCTCCGGGAAGTTCGGGCGACAACGACATCTCGCCGATCGACAGGTTGAGATAGCCATTGGTGTCTTCCAACCATGCTGTAATTTGCTCGTCCACCCCGTCGCCGTTCAGGTCACCTGCAGTGACATCCGTCTGCATAACCGGTACGATTGAAGCCTGTGTGCCATCGAGCGGGTTCAGCGCCCCCCCCTCAATATCGACCGTCTGCGTTTCGAGCGTGGTGGTGCTTGTGTTTAAGAGTCCAGCAAGAATCTGATCCTCCCCCACCAGGCTGTAATTGCCCTGGAACGGGTCATTCATGACACTATCGGCCAG
>JAQYVO010000220.1 GCA_030145425.1 Chromatiales bacterium
CATAAAAAGGCCACGGAAGTAATCAAGGAAGCTTAGTCTAAGGAGTACTTTTGAGTAATCCGTGACCCGGTCGTGGCGTTTAAGAATCAGGTTCTTCGGAACGACATAGCCGGCCTTGGTCAGAACGTCGCTGGCAAAGACCATGTTCGCCGAAGAGATGCGGAAATCGAGGCCGATCAAAGCTTGCAAGGGTTCGTCAGACGTCGGTTTTCTATGTTCATAGGTCTTATAGAGGAACTGGTCGTTGAACTTTACGTCTTGGCCGTGGGCATAGGCTTCTGAAAAAGCGGCAATGAGACGATCATAAAAGGCCGATATATTGTCGAGGCCGCCGGGGATATTCTGCACCAGCAGCTCATCAAGAACCAGCACCGAGTTGTAGAGACTGACCGGAGGATTAATTAACAGCACCTTACGGAAGTTGAAGGCTTTTTCCTGCTCATCGATTTTGGCGATGAAGGCCGACTGGGCGGCGCCCAGGCTGTAGCCTGTCAGGTTAAAGTCGGTGACTTCGATTTTTTTCTCCAGCGTCTGCCAAATCGACTGCATGACCCGGTAGAGATCGGCCGAGTCTTCTTCCAGATAGCCTGGGACACCGGAAGTTGAAGCCGCGACGATGAAGTTTGGATGGGTTGGCGACGTGATGGAGACCACGTGATATCCGGCCCGGTAGAAAGCTTTCTGCATAATCTGCATCTTTGCGCTGTTAAAGCTCGCTCCGGTTCCGGCGATCAGAAAGATGAGTGGTGCCGGGCCTTCCTGCTTGATATAGGAGTAGCGCATCTCTTCAAGATTCCAGAGGATTCCGGGAACCTCACGCTCGGGGAACATGTTAATCGTGTCGATTTTGACCGGGATCTCTTCCGGAAGAACCTCGGCGTATTCAGCCGGGGTAGAGAGGACCGTCGCTACGTATCGATCGTCAAACGGGTAGTTGTAGGCACCAGCACTGCTCACAAAAATGAACAGCAGGCAGCCAAACAGCAGGCTTAACAAATTTCGCTTATCACACATAAACCTCTCCTTTACCCAAATCTTAAATAAGGGTCTTTATGGCTAGAATCACCATTCGGCGTTCAGACTCACGAAATGGATAGCCGCATTTTCATAGGTTCCCGACACCCGTCCGGCCCGGACTGAGCGCTCAATATCCATATCCAAATCGCCGGCCCACGCCAGTGTATAGGCGGCACCGAGCGTCAGGTCCTTCGACCAGCCATAACGACCACCCAGCGCGAAACGCCAGGATTCGCCAACAGGGAGAGCCGGGCCGAGATCTTCTTCGTCGATCATGGCGCTGTCGTAGGCGATACCTGCCGTTAGCAACCAGGGCTCGGAAACCCGGTACTGAGCACCAAGGGCGGCATGCCAAGTGTCGTCATAGTCAAGGTTGGTCGTGAGATCAACATTGGTATCGCTAATATCAACATCGACTTTTCCAAACTCCGACCAGTCCTGCCAGCCGAGATTCCCCATAAGGGCAAACCGGTCGTTAACATCATGGTAGAAGCTGAACATGACTGCCTGGGGCATCTTCATGCCGAGGTCGATGGTCCGTGTCCCGAGCCCAAGAAGCCCCGATAGTGTGGGCCCAAATCCGTCAATATCTGCATTGTCAGAGAAATCAAGGTCAGCCTCCGAGAGGTAAGTGAGACCAAACCGTGTCCCTTCCGTCAGTTCATACAACACGCCAAGGTTGAACTGTACCGTCCAGTCTTTGTCTTCGAGCTTGAGCTGAGCGTCCGGCAATGCATCAATAGTACGGTTGATCGCCATCTTCTGCTCGAATATACTGTAGACCATCGAAACCCCTGCACCCACCGAGAACTGGTCATTGATCTGCAAGGCAATAGCTGGCTGCAAGAACGCAGCCTGTAAGGTTACATCCTGCACGTAATAGCGACCAACCCAGTCATCCTGATAGTCGAGTGCGAGTCCGAAGTTGCCCCCTCCCGCAAAACCAAGCGCAAGTTTGTCATTGACCGGATGGACGTAGAATATACCCCCAGCAGGTATCCAGTGGTTGCTGTCGCCGCTTACGCCCGACACGGTGGTATTGCTATCATCGGAGAAATCGAGGGAGATATACATCGCTTGTGCCCCGAGCATCAATGAGGGCTTCTCCAACCGCGTCATCCCCGCCGGGTTCTTAAATGCCGTCGAGGCATCCTGGGCCCGGGCGGCGTATCCGGCAGCAGCAGCCCCGACATCTGGGCCACCGATTTCGTACAAATAAAGCCCTCCGGCCTGGGCGCTTGATAACATCAACAGAACACCGAGCACCCCCCCAAAGCCTCTAGATAAAAATTTCATTGTTTATTTGTATCTCCGCCGACGAGGACTCCCACCATGTGGGAGAAACCCGGTTTAAAAGTGATATAATTTCATTCTTAATCTTTTTTATTACTGAAGGAGCAACGCAGAGTGCTACGCGTTTCTCATTTTTTGCCTCATCGCAAGATCGAGCAACACCAAGGCCGCCATCGATTCCACGATCGGCACGGCACGCGGCACAACGCAGGGGTCATGTCGACCCTTGGCTTCCAGAGTCACCGGATTGCCATCAAAATCAACCGTTTGTTGAGAGACCCCGATCGTTGCTACCGGCTTGAAGGCCACCCGAAAAAGCACCGGCTCACCACTGGAAATCCCGCCCAGCATGCCACCGGCATTGTTGGTTACAGTGCCGAGACGATCACCCTTCTTCACGAAAGGATCGTTGTGCTGTGAACCGCGCTGGCAGGTGCCGGCAAAACCGGAGCCGACCTCGAAACCTTTGGTGGCAGGAAGCGACAGCATGGCATGAGCGAGCATAGCGTCGAGCTTGTCGAAGACCGGCTCTCCCCAACCCGCAGGGACGTTGCGGCAAACACAACTGACCACGCCGCCGATCGAATCCTTGGCGTCACGAATCTCCCGCACCTTCTCTTCCATACGCACAGCAGCAGTCGCATCGGGGCAACGTATGAGGTTGCGATCGACCTGCTCGCGATTAATGGTCAAGGGATCGGTCTCACCAGCCTGCTCTTCACCCACGGCGCTGACCCAGGCGACGATCTCTATGCCGTATTCTTCGCGCAAGATCTTTTCGGCGATCGCACCGGGCGCTACACGACCGATCGTCTCGCGGGCACTTGAGCGACCACCGCCGCTGCTGGCGCGGATGCCATACTTGGCCTGATAGGTAAAGTCTGCATGGGAAGGGCGAGGCACATCATCCATCTCACCGTAATCACCGGGGCGCTGATCCTTGTTGCGCACCAGCAAGCCGATCGAGGTGCCAAGCGTTTTGCCATTTTCAACCCCGGAGAGGATGGTCACCTGGTCTGCTTCTTCCCTGGGTGTGGTGAGATCACTCTGCCCAGGACGCCGCCGATCAAGTTGAGGTTGGATATCAGCCTCGGACAACTCAAGACCGGCAGGACAACCATCAACAATCGCGCCGACACCGACACCGTGAGATTCACCAAAAGTGCTAATGCGAAACAAAGTACCGAAAGAACTGGACATCATTGAACTCCCAAAATAATTTTCGTAATATTTCTACTGTGAAAAGTATTATAAACAATTCGGCGCTTCAGGGAAGCCCGTAAGCTTTTATTGTGTAATTTAACGAAGCATGTTTACAATAATACTCGAATTCCATACTTAA
>JAQYVO010000252.1 GCA_030145425.1 Chromatiales bacterium
GCCGTTCGTCTGCGAGAACACTCCCTTGTCTTCAGCTGCAGATTACCTTTGCCTGGACATCGAAAACACCGTTGCCCGATAAGCGAATTATGGTATTGCGTATTCCGCGCGAACGTGACCACCCATTCCGTTTGATCGTGACCGCCCATTCCGGGCGAACGTGACCGCTGATTCCGTTTGATCGTGACCACTTTTCCGGGCTTTCCGGAATCGGTGGTCACGTTGCCGGAATCACTGGTCACGATCCTGGAATCTCATCTGAATATCGCTGGAATTCTTCTAATCAAACAGGCATAACTCTCCGCTTTTTGTGGAGGAATGTATGCCGACAAAGAAGGTTCCAATGAAAAAGATTAACGATGTTCTCCGCCTCCACAATGAGGCCAATCTCAGCCACCGCAAGATTGCCAGCGCCTGCGGGATCTCAAAGGGAGCTGTCAGCAAGTACTTGGCCTTGGCTGAGATCCAGGGGATTCCCTGGCCCCTTCCTGCGGGATGGGATGAAAGCGAACTCGAAGAACAGCTTCATCCCAGTATCGAGAAGCCTGTCCGGTTCATCGAGCCGGACTTCCCTACGATGCATCAGGAGTTGAAGCGTAAGGGCGTTACACTCCAGCTGCTCTGGTCGGAGTATGCCACCGCTCATGAGGCACAGGCCTATCGCTACAGCCAGTTCTGTCACCACTACCGGCGATGGCAGGGCCGGCAAAAACGCAGCATGCGCCAGGTCCATAAGGCTGGTGAGAAGCTGTTCATCGACTACTGTGGACCAACGGTCCCGGTGGTGGATCACAGCACCGGTGAGATCCACCCGGCCCAGGTCTTCGTTGCCGTGCTGGGGGCTTCCAGCTATACCTTTGCCGAGGCCACCTGGAGCCAAAAGCTACCCGACTGGATTGCCTCCCATCAGCGGGCCTTCCGCTTCTTTGGCGGCGTCAGTGAACTGCTGGTTCCCGACAACCTTCGTAGCGCTGTCACCAAGGCCTGCCGCTATGCGCCAGAGCCCAACGAGACCTATCAGGAGCTAGCCCGGCACTATGGCACCGCCATCCTCCCGGCACGACCTTACAAGCCGAAAGATAAATCCAAGGCGGAGGTGGGCGTACAGGTGGTGGAACGCTGGATCCTGGCGCGCCTGCGCCATCACACCTTCTTCTCACTGGCCGAGCTGAACCAAGCCATTGCCGAATTGCTGGCAGACCTGAATGAACGGCCCTTCCAGAAGCTGCCCGGCTGCCGGCGCAGTGCCTTCGGGTTACTGGATCAACCCGCCCTCAAGCCCTTGCCCGCCGTGCCGTATGAATATGCCGAGTGGAAGCAAGCCAAGCCTGGCATCGACTACCACGTCGAGGTGAACGAACACTACTACAGCGTCCCTCACCGCTGGGTCGGTCATGTACTCGATATTCGTGCTACCGCAACTACCGTGGAGGTCTTCCACAAGGGACAACGGGTCGCCAGCCATCCCCGTGCCCGCAAAGGAGGCTTCTCCACGCTGTCAGAGCACATGCCCAAGGCACATCGACAGCACCGGGAGTGGTCACCCGGGCGCTTCCTCAACTGGGCCAAGGAGATCGGTCCCTGCACCCTGGAGGTGGTGAAGCGGCAACTGGAGGATCGCCCTCATCCGGAGCATGGATACCGAAGCTGTCTGGGGTTGCTCAGCCATGCACGTCGCTACAGCAAGCCGCGTCTGGAGGCGGCCTGTGAACGGGCACTGCAGATCCACTCCCCCAGCTACCGCAGTGTTACCTCAATCCTCAAGCAAGGACTCGATCAACAACCGCTGCCCGAGGATGACGAGGCGCAGGGTGAACTCCCCCTGCACACCAATGTCCGCGGTTCCGGCTACTACCACTGATCTCACTACCCGAGGAAAAAAACATGTTGAATCAACACACCCTGGAAAAACTCCACAGCCTCCGGCTCACCGGTATGGCCGAGGCTTTCGAACAACAAATGACACAACCCGCCGCTCAGGAACTCGCCTTCGAAGAGCGTCTGGGACTGATCGTCGATCAGGAGATCCTCTATCGGGAGAACCGCCGACTCACCCGTCTGCTCAGGGCGGCCAAGCTACGGGTCAACGCCTGTGTGGAGGACATCGATTACCGACACCCTCGCGGTATCGATCGCTCTCACATGAGCACCCTGATCAGTTGCCAGTGGGTGCAGCGCCAGCAGAATCTCTGCATCACCGGCCCCACCGGCAGCGGTAAGACCTGGCTCTCTTGCGCCTTGGGCAACCAGGCCTGCCGCCAGGGTCTCTCGGTCCGCTACTTCCGCCTTCCCCGGTTGTTTGAGCAACTGCGTATCGCTCATGGTGACGGCAGCTATCCTCGCCTGATGAATCAGCTGGCCAGGATCGATCTGTTGATCCTCGACGACTGGGCCATACAGAAGATGGTCGTTACCCAGCGCAACGACATGATGGAGGTCATTGAGGAACGGCACGGGCTGAAAGCCACCCTGATCGCCAGTCAACTGCCCATCGACCGCTGGCACGACTATATCGGCGAAGCGACTCTTGCAGACGCCATCCTCGACCGTCTGCTGCACAATGCCCATCGGCTACCACTGAAAGGAGATTCTATGAGGAAAAAACAACGAAAACTTGACTGAACGTGACCACCTGATTTACAAAATGCACTCCAGCGCCACTTCAATGTGCAAACCGGTCACGTTCCCCGGAATGACTGGTCACCTTCGCCGGAATACGCATAGGGAAGGCTAAAATGTAAGGAGGGTTTAAGATGCGCTATTTTACTTTAATGATTTCACTATTGGCTCTGCTTGCAACGCAAG
>JAQYVO010000284.1 GCA_030145425.1 Chromatiales bacterium
CTATCACCATCCTGGGTATTTTGGGTTTCACTGCCCTTTCCCGGTTCGTCAATGTCCATGATGCCGCACATACGGCCGTTGTCGATGGCGTTGTCGCCAACCTGCGCACCGGCGCCAGCTTTTATCGAAGCTATTGGTTCATTCAGGGGAGCCCCCCCGGCACCATTGTCCTGGATGTTGAAGGCCTCCCCGTGCGCTACCGTGACGGACAGGTGGTAAGAGTAAATACCCTCAGCCATATCCCTGTCGGCACCCCCCACAGAAACAGTGCCAGCGCCAGAATATTTTTCCTTTTTCTGGCCGTCACCCCGAGCCCCATAATCCCCCGCAACCCCTCCGGCACCGGCACCGGCTGGGTCATGCTGGCCAACAACCAGTGCGACTCCGTAACCAGCAGATGCTGGGAATACCGGGTCAACGGCAACCCCAAGGCGGTGATCACATACGTCGCAGGGGAAGACGGGCGAATCGTCGTCGAATACCCCTGATCAAGTGGGTAGATTACCGCTGTAGGGCTGAATTCATTCGGCCAACAATCAAATTGGTCGAATGAATTCGACCCTACGGGATGTGATGCGCCTTGTCGAAAATGTTGATTCGCCCGCTCAATCAGAATTGGCTCTTCCCCCGATCAGGTGGGTTGACTAGCGTTGTAGGGCCGAATTCATTCGGCCAACAGTCGAATTGGTCGAATGAATTCGACCCTACGGGATGGGAGGGGCCAGTCTATCAAGCGCCACCCAACTCTAAACCTGTGGGTTGCATCCTTTAACGGAGGAATCGCCTGTTACAGGCGTTTCGATTGCCTCAATAGTACCTGGACAGAAAGGGATTGGTCTTACGTTCGTGGCCGATGGTGGAGAGGGGCCCGTGGCCCGAGATGAACTCGACTTCGTCTCCCAGGCTGAACAGTTGTGATCGAATGGACTCGAGCAGTTGCTCGTGATCGCTTCTCGGGAAATCGGTGCGGCCGATGGAACCCCTGAATAACACATCCCCGACCAGGGCCACCCGGTCCGATGCCTGGAAGAAGATCACGTGTCCCGGTGTGTGGCCCGGGCAATGGCGCACCTCCAGCCTGCTGTTTCCGATGAGGACCTCGTCGCCCTGCTCCAGCCATCGCTCGGGCTCAAAGGTTTCGGCGGGGGGAAGGCCGAAGGCCTTGCTTTGTTCCGGCAGGGCCTGGATCCAGAACATGTCCTCTTTGTGGGGCCCCTCGATGGGCAGCTTGAGCCGCCGGGAAAGTTCGCCCGCCCCGCCTGCATGATCGACGTGGGCATGGGTGAGCAGGATCTTCTCGATCTCCACGCCCACTTCTTCCGCCGCGGCAATGATGCGGTCCAGTTCCCCGCCCGGATCCACCACCGCTGCCTTTCCGGTCTCTTCGCAGGAAATCAGCGTACAGTTTTGCTGAAGGGGGGTAACGGGGATGACGTTGTATTTCATTGCTACTCGACGGCTCGAATTTAAGAAGTTGGAAGTATACCCCAAGCACCTGTCGAACTTAGGGCCTGTCCATAAACAAGTGAATATTTGTAGCCCGGATGCAGCGTAGCGGAATCCGGGGACAGACAGTTAAACAACCACTTATCTTCCCGGATTACGCGAGCTCCATCCAGGCTACGGGAATCAGTTTCCAGGCGGAAAGTATTTAACGAAATTGAACGACATCGCCCCAGAGGGCTTCCCGGAGTCCGGACATG
This sequence comes from Chromatiales bacterium, assembly GCA_030145425.1. Taxonomy (GTDB): domain Bacteria; phylum Pseudomonadota; class Gammaproteobacteria; order Chromatiales; family Chromatiaceae; genus JAHEHQ01. The sequence continues at coordinate 1,704 of JAQYVO010000284.1, forward strand.
CGGTTCAGGGACCGCTCCACCGAAGACCTGAGTACAGCCTCGGTTGCCGCAATCGTGACCTCCTGCCTTGCCCGTGTCATGCCGGTGTAGATCAGCTCCCTGCTCAACAGGGGGGTATCCCTGTCGGGCAGCAGCAGCAACAGCCTGTCGAACTCGGAACCCTGGCTCTTGTGGACCGTCAGTGCGAATGCGGTCTCATGCTCTGGCAGACGTGAAGGTGACACACACCGTACCTCGCCATCGACTCCCGTGAAGCAGACTTGTCCCCTCTCCTTGATAAAGATACCGATGTCTCCGTTGAACAGCCGCAGATTGTAGTCATTGCGCAGAATCATAACCGGCCGCCCGTCGTACCAGTCGCGGCTTGCATGCAGAAGTCCGGCACCTTCCAGGGATTGCTCTATCAGCCGGTTGACCTCAATGACACCCCGGGGGCCACGGCGCACCGCGCACAGCAGTCTGATCTGCTCGAACTCCCGAAGCAGCACTTCCACGGATGCCCCTTCGGCAACGGCTTCGAAATAACTCCGATAAGCCGTAACAGCCCAGGCCAGGTAGCCCACGCTTCCGCCCAGCAGCCGGATATCCGGCAAGGCTGAATCGGACAGCAGTTCCAGGCAACGCGACGCATCGCCGCGATTCACTGCCTGCGCCATCTGCCCTATGCCGCTCGCGCTGCCAAAACGGAAGCTGTGCTGCAGTTCCACGATAGAATCACACAGCGGAGAGCCGGCGCCCTCCCCCGCCGGAACGCTCTCACCGGTCAGCCTCTGCAACTGCCCACTGAATGTTTTGGAAAAACCCGGCAAAGAACCGCACACATCCCCGAGGACCGCGCCCGCCTCCACCGAGGCCAGCTGATCCTTGTCTCCCAATAGAATCAGGCGGGCATGCGTGGGCATGGCCTGCAGCAGCTTTGCCATCAGCGCCATATCAACCATCGAGGCTTCATCCAGGATCAGGACATCCAGAGAAAGCGGGGTGTCCCGGTTGTGCCGGAAATGAATGGAGTCCGGCCGCCCTCCCAGCAGGCGGTGCAGTGTAGAGGCCTCTTCCGGCATGGTTTCCAGCACCGATGCCGCCACCGGCAGGTTCTGTTTGATGCGGCGCACCGACTCCTGAAGCCTGAGCGCCGCCTTCCCCGTGGGTGCGGCCATGGCAATGTCCAGGGGGTTGCCGCCGGCGCCTTCCAGCATCAGGGCCAGTATGCGCACCACCGTGCTGGTTTTGCCGGTACCGGGGCCGCCGGAGATGACGCTCAGGGGCCGCAGCAGGGCGATGGCCGCCGCCAGTTTCTGCCAGCGGGCTTCGCCCGGCCCGACATCGGGAAACAGCCGGGAAAGACCGGATATCGCGGACGCCTCGTCGAATGGGAGATTGGGCATGCGCGCCAGACGCAGCAGCTGATCGGCCAGCGCTCGCTCGTAAGACCAGTAGCGGTGGAGGTAAAGACGACCCCGTTCATCCAGGATCAGCGGACAGAACTCCCCCGGTCTGCCCACCACCGGGAATCGGTGCAGCAAATCCCCCCAGGCCTTTGCCTCGGGTGCACGGTATTGGACGGCGCTGCCGGGCGCTGCCGGATCCCTTCCGCCGTAGTCATCCAGCATCATGCATACATGGCCGTCGCCGCGGCTGTTGCTGACCAGCGCCGCCGCGAGGGCCAGTTCCTCCGGTGCCTCCCCGGCGAGCCGACACATCAGCGCGGCGAAGTGTACATCCAGATCGGTCAGGCGGCGCTGTTCCCTGAGCCTTGTCAGCAACTCCATACTCTTCATCATGGCAACGGTTTCCCGTTGTCGTCGAGATAGGCGTCCAGCGCCTCGATCAAGGCCTTGTCGGGCCTGTCGCGGTATACCCCCCGCCGGGCACCCGTATCGGGATCCATGCCGCGCAGGAAAAGGTAGAACACGGCACCGAAGTGCCGGTCGTAATCGTAATCCGGCAATCTGTGCCGCAGATAGCGATGCAGCGCCAGCGTATAGAGAAGGTACTGCAGAAAATAGCCTTCCCGGGCCATCGCCCGATCCAGTTGTTCCCCGTCATAATCCTCTGCCCGCCCGCCGAGCCAGTTGGACTTGTAGTCGAGAATATAGAAACGCCCGTCTGTTTCGAAAATCAGGTCGATGAACCCGCGCATGTATCCCCGAACCGTAGAGAACGAGAGTCCGCGAACCGCCTCCCCCACCCTGCTGCCGAATCCGAACCCGTGGGCCAGCAGCCGCTGCGACAGGCCATCGGCGCTTACGGACGCCAGCGGGTAGTAGAAACCCAGCTCCACCAGCCGCTGGCGGGGCGATACCGCTTCCAGCCTGATGCCGCTCTTTGCCTCCAGTTCCGTGGCCAGCACCCGCCGGACCATGTTGCTGACCACCTCACACCATTCGGTATCGATGCCGTGACCGTTGAGCTGTTCGCGAACCAGATGGTGCAGCGTTTCAGCGTCTATGGCCGTAAAGTCCAGGCGTTCGAAAATCGCGTGCAGGCAGCTCCCCGCCCGGGTGCCCCTGGGAAATCCGGCGATATTCCGCAGATCCGGATCGAAGGTCTGCGCCGCGGACTCCGACGTCGCATCATAGTCCGGCATCTCGGTGGCGGCCCGATGGGGGGTAAGGGCGGAAAAACTGGTCACCCGGCGGGTACGGGTCAGGGTCCGGGTCAATACGCGGGCCCGGAGCGTCTCTTCAGAAATAGTGTTCTGTTCCGGGGCCTGATATTGATTGGCAGGCAAATCTGCTTCTGCACAACGCTCAACCTGGATGCCGCCGGCTGCATCTTCGGCAAGCTGCCCGACCCGCCTCAGCAGATCCTCCTCTTCCAGCTTCTTGAATGCCGGTTCCAACCTATCCAGGGCATCCGCGGCCGCCGGATCAGGCGGCGGATGCAGCAGCCAGGCCAGCGCCGATCGGCCGGCCCCGTTGACGTTGCCCCAATAGAGATAACAGCGGTATTGCGCCCGGGTCAGGGCCACATAGAGCAGCCTCAGGTTCTCTGCCATCTCCTCTCGCCGGAGATAGGCCAGGTCCTCTTCCCAGCGTGGGGATCCCAATTCCAGAACCGGTTGAAACGCCTGCTCCGGATCATGAAAACTGTAGGGGAAGCCCGCCTGTACCCTTCTCACGCCGGCATCCCAGGCGAACGGGCAGAAAACCACGGGATACTGCAGTCCCTTGCTCTTGTGTATGGTGACGATCTGCACCAGCTCCCGGTCGCTCTCCAGGCGCAACTGGAACTCCTCCTGATCCAGCGAACTGCCGAGGCGATGCTGGGAGAGCCATTTGATCAGGCCCTCCATCCCCGGCCTGCCTTCCCTCTCCCGGCGGTGCAGAAGCTCACCCAGATGCAGGAGATTGGTCAGCCGCCTTTCCCCATCGGGATAGGCCAGCAGCCGGGCGGCCACTGACTGCCGGTCCACGAGCTTCCTGAACATGCCCATGAATCCTGTGTCCCGCCAGAGCCCGTGATATTGCTGATACGCTTCCAGTAGTCCGCCCAGTTGTTCCTCGTCGTTCGACAAGGCCTCCAGATCGTTGCCGTCGAGGCCCATCAGGCTGGTGGTCGATGCCGCCCGCACCAGGGACTCACGGGAAGGCTCGGCGACGGCCGACAATAACCTTTCCAGCTCCACTGCCTCCCGGGTCTGGAATACGCTCAGTTGGGAATGCTGTACGCCGTGTATACCCAGCGTCAGCAGCGCCTCCTTGATGCGTATGCCCTGGCGGTGGGTTCGCACCAGTACCGCGATATCTCCGCCGGCGAAGGGCCTGTCTCCAATCCTCGCCTGACCCGGGTGCAGCAGTCTGGCGATCTCCGCGGCGGTGGAGGCAACCGCCCGGTCCTGCGCCTGCTCTTTGCTCAGGCCACCCTCGAGAAATCGGATGCGCATCGCGCCGGACACCCCGGACGCATCTTCGAAACCGGCACGGGGCTGATCGGCCGCCGATATCGGCACATAGGGAATCTGGGGAAAGAAGAAGCTGTCGTGGCCGATACCAAACAGGGTATTTATCCCTGCCAGAAGTTCCGGTATCGAGCGCCAGTTGGTATCCAGATTGAAACCCGCAGCGGCCTCTTCCCTGGCTTCCAGGTAGGAGAAGATATCCGCACCGCGAAAACTGTAGATGGCCTGTTTCGGGTCCCCCACCAGAAACACCGGCAGCCCGGTGCCTCCGTAGATGCGGCGGAATATGCTGTACTGTATCGGGTCTGTGTCCTGAAACTCATCTATCAGGGCGGCGGCGTACTGACTGCGAATAGCCTGTGCCAGCGCACCGCCCCGCTCTTCTGTCAATGCATCATGAAGATTCAGCAGCAGATCGTCATAGTACTGGAGCCGCAGCCTGGCCTTGCGTTCCCGCAGCTCGCGTTCGGTATATTCCAGGAGCTTTTCCTGCATGGACACGGCCGACTGCCGGTAGGCCTCCTCCCGTTTTGTATGCAGGGTCAACAGCTGCTCACAGGCCAGGAAGAAGGGATGCTCCGGCGCCTCCGCCTGCTTTTTCATCGCCTGCTCGATGACAGTGGGGGTGAACTTGCCGAACGCCTCAAACCAGTCCCCCGGCGGATCCGCGAGAAACAGGTCCATCAGCTGCAGCCAGCCGGTGACGGATGCGGTGCGGTATCTGTTTCTGTTGAGACCTGGGTGGTGCAGTAACAGATCCCCGGCCTGCGAGCCGCCGTCCTTCCACAGCCTGCGTACCTCCAGGTAGCAAGCCCCGTAGGCTTCCTCGATCTCCTCGAGATCTTCCGGCTTCGCGCAGCCGCGAACCTGCAGATAGGGTTTACCCAATTTGCCGGTCAGTCTCTGCGCAAGCAGATCCGGGGTAAACCCATTATTGGACAGATACCCGGCAAGACCGGGGGACGAATCCTGGATATGCAGTCGCCAGAAATCGTCTACGATCTGCTGCAGCAGTTCCCCTTGGTCGGTCATCATCTCGGTCTCGAACGGCATACCGCTTTCGAAGGCGCCGTCCGCCAGCACCCGCTGGCAGAAACCGTGAATCGTGAAAACCGCGGCCCGGTCGAACCCGAGTATGGCACGGGTCAGCCGCCGGACCGCCAGGACCCTGTCATCACAGCGCTGCAGCAGCCCTTGGGTCAGGGGGTCTTCACCCGCATCACGGTCCAGGGCCGAGCGCACCTCCACCAGGCGTCTGCGGATACGATCACGCAGTTCCGCCGTGGCTGCCCTGGTGTAGGTCACAACCAGAATCTGCTCCACCGGCAGGCCGGTCTCCACAACCAGGCGTATGAAAAGACCCGTAATGGTGAAGGTCTTTCCGGTGCCCGCGCTGGCCTCGATCAGGTTCAGATCCTGAAGCGGGGCATTCAGGAGATCCAGGGGCCGCATATCAGGTCCGCTCCATGACATCGAGCAATGGCCCGAAGACCGCCAAGCTCAACTGCTCGAAAGTCTCGTCCAGTACGTCTCCCCTCGGAAAGGCGAGCTGGTAGTAGGGATCCTGAAACTCGCTGCGAGCCTGAAATTCACCGGCCCAGACCTTCCAGGCCGATGCCAGGGCCTTGTCGGGGGGGCGGCCCTCCAGCAGTTGTTTCTGATACGCCAGTGAACTGCGGGGGAAAAACCGCAGCGGACTGGTCAAACCCTCCCAGTAGAGATGCAGCAACCCCCGGAACAGTTCCGGTGCATTGTCCACGGGCGGCAGGCGGATCACTCCGTCTTCATCGAGCCAACGTGTCTCCAGTGTGGTCCCCTGCCCAACCGCGATATTCGCGGCCAGGTGCCTGATCCAGACACCCAGCAGGCGGGAGGCAGGGAGCCGGCCCGGACCGAAGCCGGTGACCCCTGCAGGGCCGACACCCCCGATCCTGCCCTTCAGTCTGAATCCGTCGCATGTAAAATCCAGATCCCTTGTCTCCTCCCCGGGTTCCAGGCCTTCCGAGCGGATGATGCCCGAGAGTTTGGCTGCCCGCTGCCTTATCTCCCCGAACAGCTGCTCCCCCATGCTGCCGTGTGGCAGGCAGCCCCGCGCCCTCTCCTGCTGATAGAGCAGCTGCTCAGATACGCCGCTCAACTCACCCTGTATCAGCCGCATGCAGACGTCCGATTGTTCAAACAGATGAAGCTCGAAAGGATCCCGGGTTTCCAACGGCCCCGCCTCCCGCTCCAGGAGAATACCCAGGCGCCTGCGCAACAGAAAACGTGTGGGATTGGAATAGAAGTCGACAAGCTGTTCCAGACTGACATGCCGCCATTCCTGATCCGGTTCGGACAGGGGCCGGGTCACCAGATCCACTGCAGGCACTTTCGCTCCCAGCGCCGCGACGGCCGCGTTCCGGGCGACGGTGGAATAACTGAACAGCCTGCCCGTCCCGCTGAAGTACTCAGGATTAAACCCCTGCAGCGGGTGCCGCTGGGGAAGCCGCCCGGCAATCCGCTTTCCGGAATCGTAGCCATAGGATTGATCGAGATAGTCGAGCAGTTCGCTGACCATCACAGAAGGCGGCAGTACGCTGTTGTCCCCCTGGTCCTGCCCGATATAGCTGATGTAGAGGCAACGCCGTGCCGAAAGCAGGGTCTCCAAAAAGAGATAGCGGTCGTCGGCCCGGTCCGAGCGATCTCCGGCACGCAACTGTCGGGCCATCAGATCGAAGCCTGGACGACGGTGGTCCCGGGGAAACCGGCCGTCGTTGAGTCCGATCATACAGATCACTTCGAAGGGTAAACTGCGCATGGGCGACAGGGCACAGAAGTTAATGCCTCCGGCAAGAAAACTGCCACCGGCTCCCATGGAGGCGAAACAGCTGTTCAATTGCCCCTGGACCAGATCCAGGGGCACGGGCTGGGAAAACTCCGCCAGTTCGGCGGCCTCGACCATCGAGCCCACGGCAGCGCGCAGCTGCTGCAGCTGGGGCTCCTCTTCTTCCGAGGGTTCGAAGAAGCGTTCCATGACAGCCAGCAGTCTCCGGCTCCATTCTTCAATCGGGTGGTCGCCACCCAGCTGCTCCTGCAGGTCGAACACGGCCCCGCTGAAAGATGCGAGACTGCCGAGCACAGGTGCCAGAGCGCCCTCCACCTCGTCACACGGCAGCATATCCTGGAACAGACTGTCACCACCCGGCTGCATCGCGTAACCCAACAGCAACCTGTCCAGACCCGCCTGCCAGCTGTTTTGATCGGTGGGGGGCAGCCCCAACCTGCTTCGGGTGCCGCTGTCTCTGCCCCAGCGCACCCCGGTCTCCCTGAGCCATTGGACGATCGGAACCAGGTCTGCATCCTGCAGTCCGAAACGCCGCCGGATAATGGGCAGCTCCAGCAGGGCAAGCATGTCGTTGACTTCGTACCGGCTCACCGACAGGTTCAACAACGCGGTAAAACCACCCACGAGGGCGTTCGCCGAGATTGTCCCGCGGTCCGCCATATCGAAGGGCAAAGCTGTTTTTTCCCGCGCATCCCCGAAAACAGCCTCTATGTAGGGGGCATAGAGATCCATGTCCGGCGTCATCACCAGGATATGCTCCGGCTGAAGATCCGGATGACGCTGCAGCAGGTCCAGAAGCTGATCATGCAGGACCTCTACCTCCCGCATGGGCCCATGGCAGCTGTTGATAAGGATGGAGCGATCCTGATCGGAAACCTGCCGGGGGTTCTCGGCGGTACCATCGCGCAACTGCAGTATGTCCGCCTGCAGCCGGTGAAGCAGCTTGTCGGATTCCGGTGGACTGAAAAACTCCGCCGATCCCGGGTCGTAATTCAGAACGGAGGCGAAGAAATCGCGACCCTGCCTTCCCATAGAGGCAAGCAGCGGGTTGCCCACATCCAGATAAAGCCCGTCATCTTCCGTTTCCCCGGCAAATTTTTGATTGGCACTGACGATGTCGGTCCAATGCAGTTCACAGGGGTTTAAAAGAAACAGACGGATATCAGTCCACCCGGACAACCGGTTCAGGATCTCCAGAAAGCCCGGTGACAGGGTGGATATACCGAACAGAAGCACCCGCTCAGGCAGTTTTCCCGGCGGCGGCTCGTGCATGCCGATGAACCGTCCCATGAGCCTTGCCCAATGCTCCCCGCCCAGGGAGCGATTAAGCCTGCGCCACAGTTCGGCCTGCCACGCATCTCCGTCCAAGGCGGACTGCCCTTTCTCCCATCGCTGGATCCAGTCGGACCTGTATACCAGGTAGCGATCGAAACAGTCGGCGATCTTGCCCGCGAGCTCATATCTTCCGACCAGGTCGACCGACCCGAGATAGGCCCCGACCGGTGTAAAGGCCTTGTCCGTTTTCAGCTCATCCAGGAGCTCGAAGATGCGCCATTGCATAACCGTCGGGGCAAATCGGTTTTGTTCCGGTATATCTTGCATGAGCAGCCGAAACATCGACCACACGAAACCAGCGGGTAAGGGAAACCGGGTGTTGGCGCAGACACCAAGCCGATCAGCCAGTTGCAGAGACAGCCATCGGCTCATCGCCGGATGCTGGACCACTAGGGTCTCAGGAGCAAAAGGATCCTGCAGCGGCCTGGATATGACGTCGGCCAGCAGATCCACCAGGAATTCGACCCGGTTACTCTGGTAGAGCTTCAGCATAAAACCCTTTGCCGGCAGGACTTACAGGGCAGTTGGCACATCATTGGTAGAGTTGATTTCGAGAAATTGGCTGCCTCTGATGGTTCAACATCATGACGCCTCAAAACTGAGGAGTCCAGAGTTGCGGAGCTTTCAGGGTGTCTCATTTGAGACGTCCATAAAAAACCCGGTACGCTGGCCGGGATGGATGGGATAGATCCCACAGCCTCCTGGTGCAAATCAAAATAAAAACGAAAATAGGAATAATAGTCATTTGACAATATTAGTTTTTACTAATATTATTTGTCCCATGAAGGCGCAGAAGTACAAAGGCTTTCTACTGATTAGCAGTACGAATTAAAACCTTTATTTAAATTTTGGAGAATTGAGATATGAAAACCATCTTTAAAGTTGCAGCTGCTGCTGCGTTGATTGCCGCTTCTGCTTCCGCATCCGCATTTTGGGGTGGTCCTTGGGGTGGTAACCGTGGTTACGGCGACGGAAGCGGTTATGGCGACGGATTTGGTGACATGTTCGGTGACGGCAACATGGACTTCAACATGAGCTCGCGCGCTTCCGGCAGTGGTTATGGTCGTGGTCAAGGCTACGGTCGCGGCAACGGCTACGGTCGTGGCTACGGTTACGGTGGTGGTGGTCCTTATGGTGGTTACGGTGGTTACGGTGCTCCTTATGGTGGTTACGGTGGTTACGGTGCTCCTTATGGTGGTGGTTACGGTGCTCCTTACGGTTATGGTGGCGCTCCTTACGGTGGTGCTCCTTACGGCTATCCTCAGGTCGCCCCGCAGGCAGCTCCCGCCGCCCCGACCAAGTAAATCAGCTGGAAGTACTGTCCCTCCATGGATTCGGGAGGAGTGGCACAGGGATTGTGCTGACAGGAACAGTGTAACGAACGGGCCCGAACAGGGCCCGTTTCGTCAGTACCTCCGAAGTCTCCACGCCCACAAACGAAAGTTGTTCCCCCCTTCGGACCATGTTTGGCCCCCGATTCTTTTACAATAATTAGGGTTTTCCCTTTTTGAACGGGGGGAAGCTACTAATTTACGCTCTATCAATACTCAATTAGATTAAAATCCACTAGGGACCGAAATCGAATTTACAGACTGCCTTCATATCGCCCATTACATATATAAACCCTTTCCCGCAACCACAAGACAAGACATCTTCGACACTCAATTTAACGACCAAATGTTTTGGAGACATTCATATGGCAAACGAGCTTATTGATCTTCTGGGAAAATCCAAGCTGTTTTCCGGATTCAGCCAGGAGCAACTGGAGCAGGTGCTGTCACACCTGCAACCGAAAATCATTACGCTTAAAAATCACGATCGGGTCTATAAAAAGGGCGAGCCTGCAAATAGCTGCTGGTTGATCCAATCCGGTGACCTCACGGTGAAGCGCGCAAGCCTTCGTACACCCTTTCGCCATATGATTTATCAGAAGGGTTCTGTAACCGGCATCCAAGGGCTGGCCGATCCCGGTTCCGAACGCGCTGTTACCATGATCGCAGACGGCAAGGTCGAACTGATAGAACTCACCTATGACGGGATATCCCATCTGGAAAGAGATGCGCAGGTCCAGCTATGGAAAAACGTCTCCAAGCTGCTGCTACGCAAGCTCTCCATCAGTCTGTCCCGTGAATCGATCGACTGATCACGGCGAACCAGGGCGAAGGTGGTGAAACCTAATCGGTATTTTTGTATATAACCGGATAAAGCTGGGAATGCGTCATTCCCTGATGTCGTTTGCCGTAGCGGACGGGTACATCCTGGGTCCAGTCACTTGGGATAATTAGGGGAACTATCAAGAGTGCCCTAAGTATGAAGCGCCTTGATCTGGTGGCTCTCCTCACATCCACATTCAAGCCACTTAATACAGTGGGTTTTGAAAGTGGACTTACGCCAGTTCCACGTTTTCTAATCGACCATATAATGAGAGCAATACCCGCTACCGCCATCCCAATATTGAACTCTTGTCCGGGTGGCAAGCCAAATAACTCCGTCCGATACTCGCGAAAATAATCTACAAATATACGGAAAAAACCGTAGCCAAAGAGAAAAACACCGAGCATGGTTCCCCGGTGTACTTTCCTGCTCCGCAAAAAGAGTAAGACCGGTACCAATAATAAATTCTTCAGACCATCGTACAAGACAACCGGATGACGGAAACCCTCGGCATCGGGAAATTTTACTGCCCACCATACATCTGTTACACCACCGACTATTTGCCCATCAATGAAGTTTCCCATTCGTCCAAGGCCCATGATAAAGACCGCTGGAACTGCAAGTTCATCTGCCAAACAAAGGAAATTCTTTCGATGGATTCTACAAAACAGCCAGGTACCCAATGTCCCACCAAACAATATACCGTGGGTCGACATGCCTCCAATCCATATCCAGTAAACTTGCGAGATGTGAAGGCTGTAATATGACCATTCGTAAAAGACAACCTCAACAAAGCGTCCCCCAATCAATACACCAGAAGCGATTAAAATGCTCAAGTCGTACACCTGCCGGACATCCATGCCAAGAGAGTCACGTACGATACGTACCCAGTGAAATAAACCGAGAAGACCAATTGAGTAGCTCAATCCATACCACCAGATATACACCCCTCCAATCTGGCCAAGTACAGGATCAATGTTGTGAATAAAAGGCTCAGGCATAAAACCACTTCAATGGTGTTGACGCTGGAAACAGTGCTGATGCAATGAACCGGTTCATGCACTAATGTATTGACTGATTATACGAATACTCATAAGGCATTAAATAGACCGTAAGCCAGAAGCAATAAGGCTGGAAAAATCGCAATAGTACCCAACGCATATAAACTGTATGCAAGTTTATTGGCATTCGAGCCAAACCATCCAAACCCTCGCTCGCCCGTGACAGCAACAACGATCATTGCAAACACAGATGTCCATACGAAAAAAATAGTTAGCCATACAATTATTGACAGTAACCAAGCGGGTAGAACCGGAAGATCAATTATTGCCGCGAGCGCAATGAGCATGATACCTCTTGCAGTACCACCCGCGTGAAGTAAGTGCCAACCGGCCTCATTTTTCTTTTTGAATATCGCCTGGTAAAGAAAAAGTCCGCCGAAAACACTGATGATCAATACGACCGCACCATGCAGTGAAAGATGAATAGCTAACTTGTCCATGGTATCTCCTTTTCGGATAAGTCAATTATTCGATCAAAATTGATTTGATGTATGCATATGCCTCGACCCAAAATTTAATATTGTGGCCGGTACTGATACTGGGATATGCCATTGGCATAGATATTCAGATAAGACGCCCTTAAGGAATAAAAAGTCTGCGCTCAAGGGACGAAGAACGCAAGACCACTCGACCGGTTATGGTCGGGCCCGGGAGTTCGATCTCCAGATCAGGCCGTAGGTTTACGGTTTATATTTTATAACTACCAAGTAAAATTCTAAGGATTCGGTAAGACCCAAGTCCCTACCGGTTGCCTGCTCCCCATTCCGACCGGCACTCGAACCAGCGGCTATCAAGAAATAAGGTTCTCGCTATTCTCTGGTATCTGACCGCTGTATACACAGGGTTTAGCCAGAAAATATCCCTGTAGATAATCAAAACCTCTATCGAGATAAATATGTAATTCTTCTCCGGTTTCTATCTTGGTTGCTCGTCGCGTAAGATTTTCATATTGCCACAGACGCTTCTGAATGGAATCGAGTGCACTGACCTTTGTGTGTTGCACGTCAATCTGAAAGATAGTGGCCAGCGACATCAACTCCGGCTTCTTCAAGTTAGACGGACCATTGACTGACAAGCCATACCCCATACCCCGGAGTTCTTCCAGCTTAGTGATAAGTTTCGAATCAATAGGCATGCTGCGGGGCATATCAAGAATCAGCTGCTCTGGTGGCAATTCAAACTCAGTGATGACATCAATAAAGGCACGGGTGACATTGATAAATGTCTTGTGTTTCCGGAAGAACTTGTTCAAATCGAAGTCCCGAATTATGGACTCAAGTATGTGTGCGGTTGCCTTTGTGGGATTGAGCTCATTTCTATTGGCGCCAGGTAATCGGAAAAGGAGTTCATAGCCAATCACTCCTATATGGCTGTCAAAAACCGGCTGCAGTGCGAGCATGGGCTGCTTTTCAGCCATCTGTTTTTCCGATTGTAACGATGCCATTGCATTCATATTTTTTATGTAGTTATGGGGTAACTATGTTTATAGCGGTAATGGAGGCTGCTTTCTTGAGAAGCAACCTATTATTAGCTCGAAAGTTTTAAATCATTGTTTACGGATTCGACACACCATCTGAGGTCAGATTCGGTGTATATCGGTTCACCGCTCTCTGCCCAATCGACGGGGTGACATTTCATGGAATAGGTGCAGACTTTGTATACAAAACCTACGTCTGAGTTCCGAAGCGGTACTTCGAAGGGAAGACATCCAAGTTTGTTTGCTGCACGTTCAAGAAGGTAATCACTTACTGTCTTCGATATCATTTCAATTGCCTCTTATGTCATGCAGCAGTTTGCGGCACTATATTCTTATACTTTAGATTCCTCCTGCCGGAACGGACGCTTCAGAAACAAAAAACGGGCGCCAGATGCGCCCGTTCTTGGTTCGGTTTTGGTTATATTATGGCATCGCACTGCCACCCGCACTGATGTTACCGCGGTTCAGTTCCAGGATGCGGTCGCCGATCCCCTTTACCTGCCTTATATCATCAGGACTCTTGAAGGGACCGTTCTGATCCCGGTAGGCGACGATTGCCCTGGCCTTGGTTTCGCCCACGCCTGTCAGACCCGTTGCAAGCGTCTGTGCGTCGGCGGTATTGATATCAATGGTATTGGCCAGTCCCGGACCCGAAACCAGCAGGGCGATAAGCAATAAGCACATCCGTGTAATCCGTTCCATGGTTGATTCTCCTTTGTGTTGTCGTCAATCCCGAACTCCTGTTCGGATGCCCCATCCCGGGGCAATTAAACATTAGCCAGTCATCAACGACTTGTCAAACAAAGACTGCAATACTGGCCTGAATCTCCCGAAGACTTCCGAGGGGGTCTGCAGATGCGGTGACCGGGCGCCCTATCACCAGCATATCGGCGCCGTTATTCAGGGCATCGAGGGGCGTCATCACCCGCTTCTGGTCATCCTGTGAGGCGCTGGCCGGCCTTACCCCCGGCGTCACCAGAAGAAAATCCTCACCCAGTTCGCGCCGCACCTCCGAAGCCTCCCTCGGGGAGCAGACGATGCCATCGAGTCCGGATTGTCCGGTCAGCTTTGCCAGGCGCAAAACAATCTCGGCGGTCGTTCCCCCGTAACCTACCTCCGCGATATCCCCGTCGCCGAGACTGGTGAGAATGGTGACCGCCACCAGGAGCGGCCTGGCGGACTTTTGCTCAAGGCGTTCCATCGCAGCCTCCATCATGCGCCGCCCGCCGGAGGCATGCAGATTGATCATCCACACACCCAGATCCGCGGCGGCGGCACAGGCAGCCGCTACTGTGTTGGGTATGTCATGAAATTTCAGGTCAAGGAACACATCGAATCCCTGTGCCGTCAGCTTCTCCACAAACCCGGGGCCGAGCCTGGTGAACATCTCCTTGCCCACTTTAAGCCTGCACAGCGAGGGCTCCAGACCGGCCACGAGTTCCAGCGCGGGCTCTGCCGCCGGGTAGTCCAGCGCGACAATGACACGGGGGTTCTTATCGATAGTTGCCATGTTTTGAGATCCTGTTTTCACGAAGTTGGTGCAAACCGCACGGTCCACTAGTGATGTTTTCCCTGCCCGGGGCCTCGAACCGGCTTTATGCTGCCCCACCATTTGCACCCGGGGCACTGCCAGTGCAGCGTCTTGGCAGTGAAACCGCAATGGCTGCAGAGATAGGAGGGGTGCTCTTCCAGCACCCGCCCAAGCAGCTGCTGGAGTATGCCCAGCGTCTCGGTCGCACGTTTCCCCCCAGCGCTGAGATTGAGCCCGATCAGACGATCCAGCCCCTCCAGATCCGGGTGGCGCTGCAGATAATGGTGGAGAAAGCGCATAGCGCTCTTTTCGCCCTCTTCTTCCTGGATCAGATCCACCAAAGCCAGTGCGACCGCGATACCTGAGTCTTTCTCGATAAGATGATGCAGATAAGCCACCAGCTCGTTCTGATTGCCAATCTGTCTGTAGCAGGCCAGCAGGGTCGGGAGCACTTCAGCCATGTAGGTGAGATCCTGGTTCTCAACCCGCTTAAAAGTGTGTATCGCTGTCTTGTAGGATCCCGCCGCGGCCTCCATCTCGCCCAGGAGGATCGTTGCACGGACGCAGCGGCCATCACAACCCTGGGCCTTCTTTAAATGCCTCCTTGCCAGATCGTCATCATTTTCGGATAACGCCTCCTCAGCCAGTTCACAGTAAAAATGCGCACGCTCGGCCCGCAGCGACTGCCCGGATAACTGCTCCAGTCTGGCGCTCACCTGAAGGCACTTTTCCCAATCCTTTTCCTGCTGATAGATAACGCGCAGATTTTCCAGGGCCTGTTCCTGGTACATGTTCATCTCACCGAGTTCAGTGAACAGATTTTCGGCTCTGTCGAACAGCCCTGCCCGCATATAGTCCTGCCCCAGTTCGAGCAGGCCCTGGGCGCGCTGATCACGACTCAGCGTCGGCCGGGCAATCAGATTCTGATGAATCCTTATGGCACGATCCACCTCACCGCGGCGTCTGAACAGGTTGCCCAGCGCCAGGTGCGTCTCCACGGTTTCGCTGTCGACTTCAAGCATCTCCACGAAAACATCGATCGCTTTGTCAGGCTGTTCGTTCAGCAGATAGTTCAGACCCCGGAAATAGGAGGGCGTCCCATTGTATCCGGGCGCTTCCTTGGGTTTGCTGCTGCGCTTTGCGGCCAGCCAGCCGGAAGCGGCGGCAACAGGCAGCAACAGCCAGAGCAGTTCAAGCATTTCGATCAGTGGTCCTTGATCGGGAGCGATCTCAGGTTATTGACCTCTTCGGATGCCAGGCGGGCCTGTCGCCGCAAATTGGCATTTTCCCGCTTCACCCGCATCATGCCTCCCAGCCCTGCCACCATGCCCAGGACCGCCCCCACGAAAACCGCCCCCACCAGCAGCACGGATAACGGCAGCTCCCGGGAGCCGAAATAGTAGTTCAGATTTACGAGGTCGGCATTCATTACCGCAAGCACCGCCCCTACCAGCATTACCAGAAGAAACAGTATCAGTCTTATTAGTCGCACTTTCCGTGATCTCCCCTTTCAACCCCAATGGTAGATGCCAATATCATACAGTTCTGTGCTCCTGTTGATAATGACCGAAAAAGCGGAGAGTTACAGGTAGGATGTGGTGAGCGCAGCAATCCGAATCAATCATGCGCGGATCGATCGGGGAAGATGCGGTTCGCTGCGCTCACCGCATCCACTGGAGGACCGGCTTTATTCTGGAAGGGAACGATGGCTGTTGGCCGAATGAATTCGGCCCTACAACGGTCACCTGCTTGCTTATATGAATCTATGCGTAGTGGTCCAGCAGCCGGTCTGTGTTGGGGTCAGTCAGGTGGTTCGGAGACTGGGATTCGTTTCCGGTATCCGTCATTCCCCTTTGGGCGTCCTCTCCCATCTCAGATCCATTACCCTTGTTGCGCCCATCATTGCCGAACAATCCCCGTTGATCTTCGGCTTGACGCTGGTTGACGTCCACATTGGCCAGCTGAAGGTTGCTCTCCCCAAACATCTCACGAAGCCGCGGAATCGCCGCCTCCAGTGCTTCCCGCACGGCGCCATTCTGGGTGGTAAAACTGACGCTGGTCTGATCCTGTTGCATGGTCAGCTGGATATCAATGGCACCCAGGTGGGGTGGCGTAACCCTCAGGGTGGCGCCTTGAATGGTCCGCCCCACCATCCACAGGATTCGCTCCCCAACGGCCTCCCCCCAATTCTTGGTGCCGAGAGGCGCCTCCAGATTCATATTGACGGGGCTGCTGGTCTGAAGAAGCAAACTGCCGGTTTGCGATACTGTACCGCCCATAGCACCGGAAATGGAAGCCGCGACAGAAGCCTGGGATCCCTGATCCGCCGCAACCGTCGCCGTCGACATGACGGTAGCGAACTGCTGCAAGGCGGCAAAATCCGGCTTAACGGGTTGAATCAGGTTGTCCGTGACGGGGGTGGTTGGGATCGTGCGACCTGCATCTATCACGGTATGGCTGATGAGCTCAGGGGACAGTGTTGTCCCTGCTGCAGCCTTTTGCGTAAAAACGGGGGGCTGATCCGGAACCTTGGGCTGTGCCAGCATTCGGGCAAGACTGCCGGCAGCCTGCATGGGCTCTGTTGAGGTGGCGGCTGCCGGAATTGTCAGGCCCTGTAACGGCTGTGAAGGCGCCGCCGAACCTGATCGCTCGGCCCTGAACAGGTTTTCTGTAATCGAAAGACGAGTGGTGTTATCCCCGTCACCGCCCATTGTCTGGCCTGGTTTGTCTGAAGAGGCAGGCATGGATTGCATCGGGGTCGACGGCCCCACAACTGATGGTGCGGAGTTAGCCGGGACCGCCACGCCTGGTAACGGCTGTGAAGGTATCACCGAACCGGCTCCAACGGGCCTCAACAAGTTTCGCGCAACCGGAATACGACCGGCATCATCTGCGTCACCATTCATTGCCTGTCCCGGTTTTTCCGAGGATACGGGTATGGACTGCAACGGGTCCGATGACCCCACAACCGTTGATGAAGGCAGTTTGATAACAGGCTGTGGCGCAGCCTTCGACTTCCCTTCGATACCCTCAGAAGGGTTCGTCACCATCTTTGTCCCATCTACCGGAACCGGGACCTGGGACTGTTGCATGAACAAACTGGGACTGGGACCAGCGGTTGCAGTGGCACTGACCGGAATGGTATCGGGCGATCCCGCAAAGGGGTTGTTTTCCGGAGATTGCGACTCACCCATGTTTGATGGTGACTGTTGCAACGTAATTGCAACCGGGGATGAGGATTCCGGTTCCCAATATCCTGAATCCGGCGGTTGCCCCACGGCAATAGTTACCGCCTGCGGCAGACTCTTGCCGTCTTCGAGGGCCAGTTTCAATCTCTCGAAATCCTGCGGTGGCAGCAGCGTTTCCAGACGCTGCATCAGTTTTCCGGCATCCTGCTGGTTATTCAGGAGTTCGCTGAAATCGATTCCAGATGCAGCAGCCGGCTGCCCTCCGCCCACGGATTCCGGACCATAGTCCGAAAGCAGGGCGGAAAAAATCGCGGAAACTCCTGGGCTGATGGGAGCGCTATTCATAGGCGCGTTCTACCTTCGTTGATATTACTTGGGGTAGTTAATGCAGTTCCCGTGCCAGCCCTTACTCAGGAATCAAGACCGCTTGGGAGACCCCAAAACGGATCACTCCAGAAAATCCCCGCTCACCGCCTTACGCCATGTGCCTCCCGCGACGCGCCAATCTCCCTCCACCTCCGAGAGTTCCAGATCAAACCGGTACAGATTGGCGCGCACAAAAGACAACTGGGACGCATCATCCAGGGGTCGGCCCGCCATGGCCACATAGATGACTGCCCGCGCGCGGTCGGGTTCTTCGACCAGAATTTCATGGATCTGGACCAACAGATGAATGGACTTGTGACGCAGGAAATAGCCGGCCAGCAATCGTGTCAGGTCACGTCGTGTCCGCTTGCTGCCGTCGAGGTAGTTTTCTGATATGAGGGTTCTGAGATCGGGCAGCGACCTGGCCTCTACCGCTGATTCCCCATCGGCGATCATCTGCCTGATCCTTTGTTCCGGGGAATCCGGCTCGCTGCAACCGCTCAGAAGCAATAGTATCGCGACGAAAGCCGACCGGATCCCGGGGCCTGTCAACGCTATACGGATATCCATGGAACAGGATGATCCCACAACCGGCTTCAGTCTTTGAGACCCAGCACATCCTGCATGTCATAAAGACCCTTTCCGCGCGCCATGATCCATCCGGCAGCCCGAGCCGCGCCATTTGCGAACGTCATGCGGCTCGAGGCCTTGTGAGTGATCTCGACTCTCTCACCGATGTCGGCAAACATCACCGTGTGCTCTCCCACGATGTCTCCGGCGCGAATGGTCTCAAAGCCGATAATCCCTCGATCCCGTTCGCCGGTGTGCCCTTCCCTGCCATATACGGCGCAGGTTTTCAGATCCCGGCCCAGAGCGGCCGCGACCACTTCACCCATACGCAACGCCGTACCCGATGGGGCATCAACCTTGTGCCGGTGGTGCGCCTCGACAATCTCGATGTCCACCTCGTCACCCATCACCCTGGCGGCCAGGTCGAGCAGTTTCAGACACAGATTGACCCCCACGCTCATATTGGGGGCAAAAACGATACCGATGTCGGACGATGCCTCTTGCAGCCGCGCCTTGTTCTCGTCACTGAGACCTGTTGTGCCGATAACCATGAATTTGCCATGAGAACGGCAGATTTCCAGATGTGCCATGCTGGCCGCGGGAGCGGTGAAATCGATCAACACATCGAAATCATCGGTGACCTTCGATAGTGAATCGGACAGGATAACGCCGTTGGCGCCGATCCCCGCCAGTTCCCCTGCATCGGTCCCGATCAGGCTGCTGTCCGGGCGTTCGGTAGCCGCGCCAAGCATCATGCCTTCCGTACCTGTCACCGCCTCTATCAGGGTCCTGCCCATTCGGCCGCCGGCACCGGTCACCGCTATTTTAATCATGAGAAACCTTCTCAAGTATAATGCTTAACTTTTTGATATTAATATTAATATTTGTACAGCCAATTATAATTTAACTGCAGAGATGCAGCGTTTCTATTTCAGGTTCATCCCCTGATCAAGTGGGTAGATTACCATTGTAGGGCCGAATTCATTCGGCCAACAGCCATCGTTACCTGCATCATCTCAAGCATTGGTCGAATGAATTCGACCCTACGGTTCTGCTGGCAGATGAAACGGGGGTTGCCGAGAATGTTGATTTACCCACTCGCTGTACGGGATCACAAGAATCACTAAAACCCCATATTCTCGAAAAAGGTCTTCACCCCGTTCAGCCAGGAAGAGGAATGAGGGCTGTGCTTACTGCCGGTGCCTTCCATGGAGCTTTCAAGCTCTCTCAGGAGGTCCTTCTGTGCGTCAGACAAGTTGATCGGCGTCTCCACCATGACCCGGCACAGGAGATCACCCACCGGTCCGCCCCGCACCGGTTTGACGCCCTTGCCGCGCATTCGAAACAGCTTCCCGGATTGGGTTCCCGCCGGAATCTTGAGCATCACCTTGCCGCCCAGGGTCGGCACTTCCAGTTCTCCACCCAGGGCTGCCGTCACGAAGCCGATGGGCACCTCGCAGAAAAGGTGATTGTCCTCGCGGGTGAATATGGCATGCTCTTTGACCGCCACCTGCACGTAGAGATCGCCAGCGGGGCCTCCATGCTCCCCCGCCTCACCCTCGCCGGCCAGCCGGATTCGGTCTCCGGTGTCCACGCCGGCAGGTACTTTTACCGAGAGCGTTTTATGCTGCTGTATCCTTCCCATGCCGTGGCAGGAGGTGCAGGGGTCGTCTATCACCGTACCCTTGCCGCGGCAGGAGGGACAGGTCTGCTGCACTGAGAAGAAGCCCTGCTGCATCCTGACCTGGCCATGACCGCCGCAGGTGGAACAAGACTTGGGGTTGGTCCCCTTTTTCGCGCCGCTGCCTTTGCAGACGTTGCAGGTAACCTGGGTCGGCACGCGTATCTTTACGCTGGTGCCCGCCACGGCATCTTCCAGGCTGAGTTGCAGGTTGTAGCGCAGATCGGATCCACGGTGAACCCTCGATCCGCCCCCCCGGCCGCCGCCACCGAAGATATCGCCGAACACATCGCCGAACACATCGCTGAAATTGGCACTGCCTCCGCCAAACCCGCCGGGGCCTCCTCCCATTGAGGAATCGACGCCCGCATGACCGAACTGGTCATAGGCCGCCCTTTTCTGGGCATCCGAGAGCACCTCGTAGGCTTCCTTGGTCTCCTTGAACTTCTGCTCCGCGTCGCTGCTCGACTTATCACCGGTGTTGCGGTCCGGGTGATACTTCATCGCCAGCCGACGATAGGCCTTCTTCAGTTCTGCCTCGCTGGCGTTCTTGCTGACACCGAGGACATCGTAGTAATCGTGTTTTGACATTTTTATTTCTATTTGTCGGGCATCAGCCTGCAAAGAACATCAGAGGATGGATATTTGCTTGCCTGATCATCAGAATTATTTAATGTATTTTATTAACTAATTTATATAACTAACTGTTAAATATATTCATTAATCATCGAATATTTTTGAGGGCTTATCAGGCCCCATAAAACAGTAAGCCACATCTACAATCCACGATTTCAACAGCACAACGCCAGGACCCGCGGATTGTCTCGGGTCCTGGCGCCGGCGGTTACTGGCTCGGAACCAGCCACTGACTGCCTACTTCTTGTCGTCCTTGACCTCTTCGAACTCAGCGTCGACCACATCTTCGTTACCACCCTGGGAACCCGCGTCGGGACCCTGTTCAGGGCCCGGGCCCGCCGCGCCTTCCGCAGCGCCAGGGTCTTGTTGCGCGTAAAGGCGCTCGGCCATCTTGGCTGAAGCATCGGTGAGGACCTTGGTCTTGGCCTCTATGGCATCCTTGTCATCTTCCTTCATGGCCTCTTCCAGGTCCTTGATGGCGCTTTCAATGGATTCCTTCTCGCCTGCTTCCAGCTTGTCGTCACCCAGTTCCTCTATGGACTTGCGGGTGGCATGGATCATGGCATCGGCCTGGTTGCGGGTCTGTACCAGTTCCTGGAACTTCTTGTCCTCTTCGACATGGGCCTCGGCATCTTTGACCATGCGATCGATCTCCTCGTCATTGAGACCCGAGGACGCCTTGATGACGATAGACTGCTGCTTACCCGTCGCCTTGTCCTTGGCCGAAACGTTGAGGATGCCGTTGGCATCGATATCGAAGTTGACTTCGATCTGGGGGACGCCGCGGGGCGACGGCGGTATATCGCTGAGATCGAAGCGCCCCAGGGACTTGTTGGCCATGGCCTGGTCACGTTCACCCTGCAGCACATGCACCGTCACCGCGGTCTGATTGTCGTCAGCCGTGGAGAACACCTGATTCGCCTTGGTGGGAATGGTGGTGTTCTTCTCGATCAGCTTGGTCATCACGCCGCCCAGCGTCTCGATTCCGAGAGACAGGGGCGTCACATCCAACAGCAGAACGTCCTTTACTTCTCCCCCCAGCACACCGCCCTGGATCGAAGCGCCAACCGCTACTGCCTCGTCAGGGTTTACATCTTTACGCGGCGCCTTGCCGAAAATCGACTCAACCTTGGTCTGGACCATCGGCATGCGGGTCTGGCCGCCCACCAGGATCACGTCATCGATCTCCGACGTGCTCAAACCGGCATCGTTCAACGCAGTCTTGCAGGGGTCAGCCGTTCTTTCCACCAGGGATTCAACCAGGGATTCCAGTTTGGCCCTGGTCAGCTTGATGTTGAGATGCTTGGGCCCGGTGGCATCGGCGGTGATATAGGGCAGATTGATATCCGTCTGCTGACTGGAGGAGAGTTCGATCTTGGCCTTCTCAGCGCCTTCCTTCAGTCGCTGCAATGCCAGGGGATCATTGCGCAGGTCGAAACCCTGATCCTTCTTGAACTCAGCCACCAGGAAATCGATGATGCGCTTGTCGAAATCCTCTCCGCCCAGGAAAGTGTCTCCGTTGGTCGACAAAACCTCGAACTGGTGTTCACCGTCGATCTCCGCGATCTCGATGATGGAGATGTCGAAGGTACCGCCGCCCAGATCAAACACGGCGATCTTCCGGTCGCCGATCTGCTTGTCCATGCCATAGGCCAGTGCTGCGGCCGTCGGCTCGTTGATGATGCGTTTCACTTCCAGACCGGCAATACGGCCGGCATCCTTGGTGGCTTGGCGCTGAGAGTCGTTGAAATAGGCCGGCACCGTGATCACGGCTTCCTTTACCTCTTCACCCAGGTAATCCTCCGCCGTCTTCCTCATCTTCTGCAGGATCTTGGCGGCAATCTCAGGCGGCGCCATTTTCTTGCCTTGGGCCTCCACCCAGGCATCGCCGTTGTCGGCCTGTGCAATCTTGTAGGGAACCATATCCATGTCCCGCTTCACCACATCATCACCGAAACGCCTTCCAATCAGGCGTTTTATGGCGAACAGGGTGTTTGTCGGATTGGTGACTGCCTGACGCTTCGCCGACTGCCCCACCAGCACTTCGTCGTCACCGGTGTAAGCAACGATGGATGGGGTCGTACGATCGCCTTCGCTGTTTTCGATGACCCGGGCCTTGTTGCCCTCCATAACGGCTACGCAGGAGTTGGTGGTACCCAGATCGATGCCTATGATTTTTCCCATTTTCCGGTTTCTCCAGTCCTAATTCTGATTCTTGTCTGTCTTGCCCCCTGAGATGGGGCAATACCTCAATTTTTCAAGCCTTTTCGTCCAGTTTCCCCGGGGTTGCCTGGGAAACTATGACCATTGCGGGACGCACCAGCCTGCCGTTGAGCGTGTAACCCTTTTGAACCACTGTAACGACCGTGTTGGGAGGCAGATCCTCCCGCGGCTGGACGGACATGGCCTGGTGCAGATCCGGGTTGAAGGGCTCGCCCATGGGATCAACCTGCTCCACCTCGAATTTGTTCATGGCATCCGAGAAAAGCTTCAGTGTGAGTTCCGCCCCTTCGTGAAATTTATCCAGGTCGGCCCCCTCCCCCCGGGCTGCCTCGAGACCGAGTTCCATGCTGTCCCGCACCGGAATCAGTGCATTGACGAACCGCTCCAGGGAAAACTTGTGGGCGTTTTCCAGATCACGCTGATGGCGTTTGTGCAGATTATCTGCCTCCGCCCGGGCACGTACCAGCTGATCCCAGTGCTCGTCGGCCTTGCTTCTGGCGTCTTCCAGCAGCAAGCCGAGCTTCTCGTTATCGGGCCGCTGTGTCTCGGGCGGTTGTTCAGCCTCTGCCTGCGCTTCCGCCTGGGCGGCGGACGCCTCACCCGCATCAAGTTCTTCGACAGGATCCTGCTCTTTTTCCATCCTTATACCCTTGTCATGGCCCGGATAGGTACGGGCCGCATGTTGCTCAATTGGTGGCTTCCTGCAACCGAATCAACATAAATTGCTGCGATTTTCAGGAAGATCAACCGCAGAGGCACAAAGTCGCAGAGTATCCTTAATTGAAGAGATAAACCTCTGCGTCTCCGCGCCTCTGCGGTTCAAATTAAAATCTTTAAACTCAACTACCCCAAATTGGGGATGGTTAGCGGGCTTTCAAGGCAGCACCGAGAAGTTTTGCCGTGATATCCACAATCGGGATGACACGGTCATAGGCCATGCGGGTGGGGCCGACCACCCCCAACACCCCGGCCACCTGGTCGTTGATCTCGTAAGGTGCCGTCACCAGGCTGCAGTGGTCGAGTCGTTCGTAGCCCGACTCCTCGCCAATGTAAATCTGCATTCCGTCCGCCTGCATGGATTCGTCCAGCAGATGCAGCAGTTCGTTCTTCTGCGTAAAGGAATCAAACAACCGCTTCAGCCGGTCCATCTCGGCCAGTTCGTTGAAGTCCATCAGATTGGTCTGCCCGGCCATGACGTAGTCATCTTTATCATCGGAATTGTCTATCACCTGCTCGGCCATCTCCAGGGCGCTTACCATGATCTGATTCATTCGGTTGCGCTCCTCGTCCATCTCCTTCAGAAGCTTGTCATGCATCTCCTCGAGGGATTCACCGCCGTAGTTTCGGTTCAGCAAGTTGGCCGACCACTGAAGCTGCGATTGTGTATAGGATTTGCGGGTATTGATGACGCGATTGATAACCTCCCCCTCGTGGGTGACCAGGATGGTAAGGACGCGGTTGGCGGAGAGGGGTAGAAACTCGATCTGTCGAAATATGATCCGGTCCCGCCGCGGCACCATTACCACACCGGCCATATGGGTCAGACTGGATAGAAGTCTTGATGCAGAATCGACCAATGCCAGCGGATTGCCATCCCCCATCAGCTCACTGCGCAGCCTCTCCACCTCTTCGGATTCAGGAGGCTTGAGCGTGACCAGGGAATCCACGAACATGCGGTACCCGGATACCGTGGGGATCCGGCCCGCCGAGGTGTGCGGCGAAATCACCAGCCCCATTTCCTCGAGATCCGACATGACATTCCGGATCGTGGCAGGGCTCAAGTCCAGCCCGGAGTCCCGCGACAGGGTGCGGGAGCCTACGGGCTCGCCCCCCTGGATATAGCGCTCGATCAGTACCTTCAGGAAATACTGGGCCCGCTCTGTGACAGGCAATGAACTGGTGGGACTTTTCTCTGCCACGTTCCGGCTTTAATCTCCTGACCGCTGGTGTTTGTATCAGTCACCGGGAACCTGCCGCGTTGGCGGTCTCCGCTTCTGCATCGAACCCGAGTGATTAGCACTCGAATGATACAAGTGCCAATCAGGATTATCGAGTTCGCTTCAAAGGGTGTCAAGATTGGGAACCTGGATTCGGCGTTGCAGGCATTGCGATTAATCGTGGCTGTATTCCGGACCCCGTGTTAAGTTGCACACTCCGGCAGATCAACCTCCACATCCCACACCATGCCTCAGCTGTTCCACACCATTGGTCTGATCGGAAAACACGAAGCCTCCACGCATGCCGATACTCTCGCCCGATTAAGCCGTTTTCTGATAGAACGGGGCCACCGGGTGCTGCTGGACAATGCCACCGCCGCCAAACCGGCAGATCATGAACTGGATACCGCAACCCTGGACGAACTGGGAGAACAGTGTGATCTGGTTATCGTGATCGGCGGCGACGGGACCCTGCTCCATACCGCGCGTGCCCTGGCAGACCACGACGTACCGCTGCTCGGGATCAACCTCGGCCGCCTGGGTTTCCTGGTCGATATCTCTCCCGACGACATGCTGGCCACGGTGTCCCGGATTTTTTCCGGCGAGTATACGGAGGAGCATCGATTTCTGCTCCGGGTGGATACGGACGGCCACCACAGCAGCGCACTCAACGACGTGGTAATCCACAAGTGGAACATCGCGCGAATGATCGAGTTCGAGACTTATGTCGACGGTTCATTCGTCGGCACACAGCGCTCGGACGGGCTGATAGTTTCCACACCGACCGGTTCCACCGCCTATGCCCTCTCGGGCGGAGGCCCCCTGCTGCATCCTGACCTGGATGCCACACTGCTGGTCCCGATCTGCCCCCACACTCTGAGCAACCGCCCCATTGTCATCAGCGGCAACAGCATCGTCGAAATCCGTGTCAGCGGGAATACCGAACTGGAACACGTCAGGGTAACCTGTGACGGTCAGGCACTGTTGCCCCTGGATACAAAATCCGTATTCATAAGGAAACTCAACCGCCCGGTTCGCCTGATTCACCCCAAGGGCCACGATCACTTCAACATTCTGCGGGCTAAACTCGGCTGGGGGGGGCACCACGCCAAATAGGCCAAGGGATGAATGGCACTTACTTAAAACTCAAAGCCACCGTCATCCCGGCGTAGGCCGGGATCCAGAACTGCCAATGGTGGTCGCTTTCCTGGATTCCGGCCTGCGCCGGAATGACGATCAAGGCGTTTGAACAGGGCCATTTGGCTTGAAGTAAGTACCATTCGGCCAAGGGATCTTTCATGCTTAACAGAATTCACATCAAGGACCTGGCCATCATCACCACCCTGGATGTGGAGTTTAATGACCGGATGACCGTGCTCACCGGGGAGACCGGGGCCGGAAAATCGATTTTGATCGATGCCTTGGGGCTGGTGCTCGGAGACAGGGCCAATAACGGGATGATCCGCACTGACAGCCCGCGTGCGGAGATTACAACCGCCTTTTCCCTCGACGGTTGTCCCGCTGCCGCACAGTGGCTGGAGCAGAACGGGATCGAGTCCGACGGGGAGTGCCTGCTGCGCAGAGTGCTTGTCAGGGAGGGACCTTCCCGTGCCTTCGTAAACGGTTCACCGGTGCCCATCAAATCCTTGCAAAGTCTTGGTGAGCTGCTGGTGGATATACATGGGCAGCACGCACACCAATCTCTACTCCGTCGTGATCGGCAACGGGAGCTGTTGGACGAGTACGGCAGTTCCAACGTGTTGTGCGGAAGTGTGGGAGAAACCTTCGAACAGTGGCGCGAAGTATCGGCCCAACTGGAGGCGTTGCGCCGGCAATCCCTGGAGCGTGCAGACAGGATGGATCTCCTGGGGTACCAGGTCGGGGAGCTCTCCGCTCTGGC
The DNA here is from genome assembly GCA_030145425.1 of Chromatiales bacterium. Classification (GTDB taxonomy): domain Bacteria; phylum Pseudomonadota; class Gammaproteobacteria; order Chromatiales; family Chromatiaceae; genus JAHEHQ01. The sequence goes on from JAQYVO010000284.1 coordinate 28,488, forward strand.
ATTGGGTGACGATGAGCTCGACTCCCTGGAGCAGGAGCACCGGCGCCTGAGCAACGCGGGACAACTGATGCAGCAGTGCGGCATGCTGCTTGGCCTGCTCTATGACGAAGAGGACTCGACCCAAACCCGTCTGGCCCGCGCCTCGAGGATACTCGAAGAGATGAGCAGTCTGGACACCGGCCTTTCCGGCTCCCTGGAGATGCTGGAGAACGCATCGATACAGATCGGGGAGGCGGTGACCAATCTGCGCCATTACGTCGAGGGCGTCGAGGAAGATCCTCAGCGGCTCTTGCAGGTCGAGGCGCGCCTGGGCGATATCCAGGACCTGGCCAGAAAATACCGATGCCGGCCCGAGGAACTCAATCTCCGCCTTGACGTGCTTCGCGGGGAACTGGAACAGCTCAACAGCGCAGGCCAGCAACTGGGGGCGCTCGAGCAGCGCTCGGCGGAGCTCGCTGTCGAATACCGGGGCAAGGCTCAAGAACTGCACGAGCAGAGAGTGGCAAACGCCGCCCGGCTGGAACGGGAGGTAACCGAAATCATACAGTCCCTCGGGATGCCCGAGGGCCGTTTTGGCGTTCTCATCAAAGCCCTGCCGGAGGAAAAGGCCGGGGCTTCGGGTATCGACAGGGTCGAGTTTCAAGTTTCAACCAACCCAGGTCACCCAACCCAGCCCCTTGCCAAGGTAGCGTCCGGGGGTGAACTCTCACGTATGAGCCTGGCCATACAGGTTGCCACCATAAACTGCGGTCAGATTCCCACCCTGATCTTCGACGAGGTGGATGTCGGGATCGGCGGTGGTGTGGCCGAGATCGTCGGGCGCCTGCTAGCCCGGCTCGGTTCGGGCAGACAAGTGCTGTGCGTCACCCATCTGCCCCAAGTGGCATCTCAAGGTCATCAGCATCTGCTGGTGCAGAAATCTTCTAACGGAAAAGCAGTCACGACCTCGATAGAAAGCCTGGAGGAGGAACCCCGGGTGCAGGAGATCGCACGCATGCTGGGTGGCGTGGAGATAACGGACACAACCCTGGAACACGCCAGGGAGATGATGGGATCTTAAACGCTTGCAGGGTCAACAAACGACCCGGATATCCCCACCACAAATCTGTAGGATGCGGTGAGTGCAACGAACCGCATCGATGGGAACAGATGCGCTTCGCCATGCTCAGCACATCCTACGGCCCTGTTGGGTGAATTCATTCGACCATCGGCAATTCTTGTGGCGTGGGCTATTGGCCGAATGAATTCGGCCCTACAACGGCAATCTACCCACTTGATTCAGGGGAAAAGCCTTTTTTTAGCTCCTCCCCTGATTGAGTGGGTAAATCAACATTTTCGACAAAACGCTTCCCGTCTGTCAGCAGAACCGTAGGGGCGAATTCATTCGACCATCGGCAATTCTTGAGGCGTGGGCTATTGGCCGAATGAATTCGGCCCTACAACGGCAATCTACCCACTTGGTCAGGGGAAGATCCATTTTTTATTCCAACGCCTCATCCACCGCCGCAATAGCATGAATCCGTGTGGTATCCAGCAAAGGCATGGAGGTATCTTTCTGATCGACCAGCAAGGCGATTTCGGTGCAACCCAGGATCACGGCCTCCGCACCACGATCCGCCAGGCCACCGATAATACCGACAAACTGTTCCCTGGACGTCTGTCGAATACTTCCCAGGCAAAGCTCGTCGTATATAACCCGATGAACAAGCTCTCGCTCCGCTTTATCAGGAACCAGCACCTCGAGGTCGAACCGTTCCTCCAGCCTGCCCCGGTAGAATGCCTGCTCCATGGTGAAGCGGGTGCCGAGCAGAGCCACTTTATTGAACCCCCGATTGTGAATCTGTCGGCCGGTGGCATCGGCGATGTGCAGCAGGGGAATATCGATCTCAGACTCCACCCGGCCGGCCACTTTGTGCATGGTGTTGGTGCAGATCAACAGAAAATCCGCACCCGCTGATTCGATCCTGCGGGCGCCGTCAACCAGGATGTCTGCCGCCTCATCCCAACGGTCCTGATGCTGCAAATCTTCGATCCCCTGAAAATCCAGGCTGTACAGAACGATCTGCGCGGAATGCAATCCACCCAGGCGGCGTTTTATCTCGTCATTGATGATGCGGTAATAACTGGCCGTTGATTCCCAGCTCATGCCGCCAAGCAGTCCGATGGTTTTCATTGATCACCAAGAAGAAGAAATTTGAACCGCAGAGGCACAGAGAAGAATTTTTTCTGTTGAGCACGGGCAAAGCACTAAGATTTCATCTGCATTGAATAACTATTGGCTCATCCCCTGATCAAGTGGATAGATCAGCGTTGTAGGGCCGAATTCATTCGGCCAACAGCTGGCCAAGCATCGGTCGAATGAATTCGACCCTACAGTTCTGCTGACAGGTGGAATACGTTATTCTTCACCCGCCTATTCCGGTGAATCCAGGATACCGTCGATGTAACGGTCGCGGGCGGCCTTGGCGCGGCTGAAGATCTCCTGCAAACCGTCGGCATCGCCCCTGCTGACGGCATCGGCGAGTTCCTTCATCTCCTCTATGTAATACTCCAACACTTCCCCCAGCGCCTTTTTATTCGCGATACAGATATCCCGCCACATTACAGGGTTGCTGGAGGCAATACGGGTGAAATCCCGAAAGCCGCCGGCGGCATAGCGGAAGATCTCGTCGTTTTCCTTCATCCTGGACAGGGTATCCACCAGGCTGAACGCAAGCATATGTGGCAGGTGGGAAGTGGCGGCCAACACCTCGTCGTGGTGTTCCACCGTCATCTGCGTCACTTCCGCACCGCAGAGTTTCCACATGCTTTCCACCTTCTCCAGCGCAGACAGGGAGGTGGAACCGGTTGGGGTCAGGATAATGCGGCGGTTCTGATACAGTTCCGCGAAAGAGGCCTCTACCCCGCTTTGTTCGGTGCCTGCAATCGGATGCCCGGGCACGAAACCTGGGGGCAGTTCACCGAAGGCGTCCCGGCAGGCTTCAACCACACAGGCCTTGGCGCTGCCCCCGTCAGTGATCACGGCATCGGGTTGCAGGTGACCGCACATCGACTTGAATGCATGCCCCATGGCACCCAGCGGCACCGCCAGAAACACGAGGTCTGCATCCTGAACCGCCTCTTCGATCTGGTGGGTATAACGGTCAATGACGCCCAGTTCCAGCGCCCGCTCCAGATTCGGCTTGCCCCTGCCGCAGCCCACTACCTCGCCGACTTCCCCCGCCGTTCGCAATGCGCGCACCAGGGAACCACCGATCAGGCCGACGCCGATCACCGCCAGCCGACGGATCAGCATCAGCCGAGCACCTCGGACAGGGCCTGGAGGAAACGCTCGTTCTCTTGTTCCAGACCGACTGTCACCCGGAGATGCTTCGGCAGTCCGTAGTTGGCGATCGGACGGCCGATGCAGCCTTTATGGAGCAAGGCCCGGTCCACCTCCTCCACCGGGCGGCCCACATCGACGCTGATGAAGTTGCCCACCGAGGGGATAAAATCGAGCCCCATTTTCCCGAATCCTTCAGTCAGTGTTGCCATCCCCTGCCGGTTGGCCTCCACGGAATGCCGTACAAAATCCTGATCCTGCAGCGCCGCCTCGGCGGCCACCAATGCCATGCTGTTGACATTAAAGGGTTGGCGCACCCGATTCAGCAGATCCGCCACATCGGGATGGGAGAGACCGTAACCCACGCGCAGCGATGCCAGCCCGTAGACTTTGGAGAAGGTGCGGGTGACGATGAGATTGGGGTACTTGTCCAGCCAGCGGCTGGCATCCGGATAATCCGGCTCGTCCACGTATTCGGTGTAGGCCTCGTCGACCACAACAATCACATTGGGGGGCAGATCTGCGATGAAGGCTTCCAACTCTCCACCCTTCAACCAGGTGCCGGTGGGGTTGTTAGGGTTGGCTATCCAAACCACACTGGTGTGCTCTCCCACCATTCCCGCCATGGCCTGAAGGTCATGGCCGTACTCGAATGCCGGTGCCATCTTCAGTGTCGCGCCCACCGCCTGGCTGCTGATGGGATAGACGGCGAAGGCATGCTGGGAAAAGAGCGATTCCCGGCCGGGGCTGAGGAATACCCGGGCGATCATGTCCAAAACATCATTGGAGCCGTTGCCCAGGGTGATCCGTAAAGGATCCAGATCGTGCCTGGCGGCCAGGGCAGCGCGGAGGGCAAATCCGCCGCCGTCCGGATAACGGGCCACCTCCGAAAGTTCCTTCTGAATCGCGGTCCTGGCTTTTTCGCTGCACCCGAGGGGATTCTCGTTGGACGCCAGTTTCACCGAGTCGGTGATACCCAGCTCACGTTCCAGTTCGGAGATGGGTTTTCCAGGCAGGTAGGGTTTGAGGTTAGCTATGCCTGGGGCGGCGTGGTCCAGAAAGGTGTTTTTGTTCATAAGATTTTTGAACCGCAGAGGCGCAAAGGTTAATAATTATGGAACTTTGAAGTTTATCAGTAGACCGATGCTGATTTTAGTCGAATTGGTCGAATGAATTCGACCCTACAGTTGCGCCGACAGGTGGAATGAATTTGATCCTACATACCGCGCCTCAATTTGTAGGGCCGAATTTATTCGGCCAACAGCCAGGTTCGCGAATTCCGGCATTTACGCAAATTGGTCGAATGAATTCGACCCTACAATCCCAGGCTCCATTTAGCCTATTCACTCTCCAGGAACAAAAAACCTCAGCGCCTCTGCGGTTCAAAAACCTTCCTCTTCAAAGCACCGCCTTAGGATAAGACCCCAAAAGTTTCAACATGCGCGCCTCCTGGCGCAGGGCTTCCAGTGCCTCTGCGATATGCTGATCATCCTGGTGACCGTCGATGTCGATGAAAAAGACGTAATCCCAATTGCCCTGTCTCGAAGGCCTGGATTCGATACGGGACATGCTGATGCCGTGTCGGCCCAGGGGCAGCAGAAGGGAACTGAGCCCTCCGGCCACGTTTCGCGTGGCGCAGAGAAAAGTGGTCTTATCCTCTCCGCTCGGGAGCGCCCTCTGGCGGCCTATGACCAGAAAGCGGGTGGTGTTGTCCGGCTCATCCTCGATGTTTCGCGCCAGGCCTTTCAGCTTATAAAGTTCGGCGGCCATCTCACCTGCGATGGCCGCCGACCCCTGTTCAACCTTCGCCACCCGTGCGGCCTCCGCATTGCTGCCCACCGTGATCTGCTCGGCCAGGGGCAGGTTCCTGTCCAGCCAGAGGCGGCACTGGGCAAGGGATTGCTGGTGTGAATATACCCGCTTCACCGAACCCAGCTCAGACTCCATGCTCAGCAGATGGTGGTGAATACGCAGGCTCACCTCACCGCATATGAAAAGCGGCGAGTGCATGAACAGATCGAGAGTGTGGTTGATGACCCCTTCGGTGGAATTCTCCACCGGCACTACACCATAGTTGGCGTCACCGGATTCAACCTCCCGAAACACATCGGAGATGGAACCCATTGGCACGGTCTTTATGGAGTGGCCGAAGTGCTTCAGTGCCGCCGCCTGGGTGAAGGTGCCCTCCGGTCCCAGAAAAGCGATCTTCATCTGACGTTCGAGGGCCAGGCAGGCGGACATGACCTCACGGAAAAGCCGGGCCATCTCCTCGTCGCCCATTGGCCCCAGATTCCGTTTCTGGATCTTCTTTAAGATTGCCGCCTCTCTCTCCGGGCGATAAAAGAAAGCGTCCTTGTCTTCCACCAGCTTTGTTTCGGCCACTTCCTTCGCCGCTGCCGCACGCTGGTTAATCAGGTCCTGGATCTGCACATCCAGGGAATCTATCCGTTCCCGGATCTTCTGAAGCTTTTCCTGATCCTCCATGGAGATGGTTTCAGGCTTGTTGGGCACAGCCGAGACAACGCACCGCAAGAACACCCTCGATGGCGGCTATCTGATCGAGCGTGGACTTCTGGGGCTCCTTGTCCGTGTCCAGCAGGGTCACGGCGATGTTTTCCCGGGACTTGTTGAGCATATCCACGATATTCAAACCGGCCTCCGCCAGGTCGGTGGAGATCTGGCCTACCATGTTGGGCACATTGGAATTGACCACCGCGATGCGGAAGCCCCCGTTGCGGGGCAGATTGATGCTCGGGAAATTAACCGCATTGGCGATGTTGCCGTTTTCCAGGTATTCACGGATCTCATCGGCCACCATGACGGCGCAATTGTCCTCCGCCTCGGCGGTAGAGGCACCCAGGTGAGGGAGCGTAACGCAGCGCGGGTGATCCTTAAGCAGATTGCTTGGGAAGTCGCAGATGTAGGCATACAGTTGACCCGAATCCAGGGCCTCCACCGCCGCTTCGTCATTTATGATCCCCGATCGCGAAAAATTCAGCAGCACGGCGCCTTTTTTCATCAGCTTGAGACGTTCGGTGTTAACCATGTTGCGGGTGGCATCAATCAGCGGGACATGAAACGTGATGAAATCCGATTGGCTGACCAGATCGTCGACGCTTATCGCCTGCTTTACTTCCGCCTTCAGCTTCCAGGCGCTTTCCACCGTAATGGTGGGATCGTATCCGATGACATTCATACCCAAGGCACGGGCCGCATTGGCCACCTTTACACCAATGGCACCGAGACCGATCACACCCAGGGTCCTGCCCGGCAGTTCGAATCCCACGAACTGTTTCTTGCCTTTCTCCACCTCCTTTGTGATCTCTCCGTCCTGCCCCTCGAGTCCCCGGGCAAATCCCCAGGCCCGACCGAGATTCCGCGCAGCAATCAGCATACCCGCAATGACCAGTTCCTTGACCGCATTGGAGTTGGCACCCGGGGCATTGAACACGGGCACACCCTTTCCCGTCATGCGCTCCACCGGGATGTTGTTGACGCCGGCCCCGGCCCTGCCGATGGCCTTCACCGTCGCCGGGATCAGCATGTCGTGCATCTTATAGGAGCGCAGCAGGATCGCATCCGGATGGGCTATCTCAGAGGCCACCTCATACATGTCGCGTGGCAAACGGTCCAGACCAGCCACTGAAATATTGTTAAGCGTCAATATCTTGAACATTTTATTTAACTTCCTACTTTAAGTTATTTTGAACCGCAGAGACGCAGAGGCGCGGAGAAGACATTTTCTTGCTGTTGTAGGGCCGAATTCATTCGGCCAATAGCTGGTTGATTCAAACCAAGCATCGGTCGAATGAATTCGACCCTACAATTCTATTGACTCTGCGCCTCCGCGCCTCTGCGGTTCAAATTCTTCTTCCAATTCCCCCACGTTTCGCAAGCTCAACGCAGGCTACATTTATTGACTGCCCTGCGGCCCTCTTCTCTTTCCTCGGCCCTCGGCCCTAGGCCCTATATTCACCCATACTTTTTCTCGAACTCCGCCATAAAGTCGATCAACGCCTGCACGCCCTCTTCCGGCATGGCATTGTAGATGCTTGCACGCATCCCGCCGACCGACCGGTGACCCTTCAGGGTGACCAGTCCGGCATCCTTGGCTTCCGCCAGGAAGGTGGCATCCAACTCGGCATCGGCCAGGGTAAAGGGAACGTTCATCCAGGACCGGCATGTGGGGTCCACCGGATTGTTGTAAAAATCCGACTGGTCAATCGCGGTGTAGAGCGCCCTTACCTTGCGTTCGTTCACCACCGCCACCGCATCGAGCCCGCCCCGGCGCTTGAGCCACTGAAACACCAACCCTGCGATGTACCAGGCGTAAGTCGGCGGCGTGTTGTACATGGAATCGGCACCTGTGAGCGTGCCGTAGTTAAACATGGCCGGGGTGCCCGCCATGGGCTCGGCGATGAGATCCTCGCGTATGATCACCACGGTCAGGCCTGCGGGTCCGATGTTCTTCTGGGCCCCGGCATAGATGACCCCGTATCTGCTCACGTCGATGGGCCTGGAAAGAATCGTGGACGAGAAATCGGCCGCAAGCGGGACATCCCCAGAATCCGGCACATAGGGGAACTCGATACCCTGGATGGTCTCATTCGGCGTGTAGTGCAAGTAAGCCGCATCCGCGCTCAACTGCAGTGTCTCCGCGGCAGGCACGCTGAACTCGCCCTTCGGCGTAGCACCTGCGATGTTCACTTCGCAGAATCGCTGGGCCTCCGCAATGGCCTTCTTCGACCAGGATCCCGTGTTGATATAGTCGGCGCCCTTGCGGCCCTGGAGCAGGTTCAACGGCACCATGGCAAACTGGCTGGAAGCGCCCCCCTGAGCGAACAGCACCTTGTAATTGGCCGGAATGGACATCAGTTCACGAAGGTCGGTTTCGGCCTGGGCGGCAATGGACATGAAATCCTTGCCCCGGTGGCTCATCTCCATAACGGACATGCCGCTGCCCTGCCAGTCGAGCATCTCCTCCCGCGCCTGTTCCAAAACCTCTTCCGGCAATACCGCCGGGCCCGCGCTGAAATTATAGCTTCTGGACATTCTTAACTCCACAGTGCAATACATTGAATATTATAGAGAATTATTCTTCGCTTTCTTCACTTTCTTCGCTTTCTGATTCGGTGTCATCTATCGCTTCGTCCCCGTTTTCCAGGGATTCAACCCGCGCGATACCCACCAGTTTTTCCTTGCGCGAAAGCCGGATCATGGTGACGCCCTGGGTGTCGCGCCCAAGCACCGAGATATCGGACACCGGAGTCCGAACCAGGGTACCGGCATCCGTGATCAGCATCACCTCGTCCTCCTCGTCCACCAGTACCGCACCGACCTGTTCGCCGTTGCGCTCTGAAATCTTGATGGAGATGACGCCCATTCCGCCGCGCCCCTTCGGTGGAAACTGATCCAGGGTTGTACGCTTGCCGAACCCGTTTTCGGTAACCGTCAATATCATGCCTTCGGGCTGGCCCACGATGAGCGAGATAACCCGCTGACCCTCGCGCAGCCTGACGCCACGCACACCGGCTGCAGTGCGGCCCATAGGCCTGACCCGGTCCTCACTGAACCTGATCGCCTTACCCGCCGAGGTAAACAGCATCACATCCCGGGTGCCGTCCGTGATGGCGACTCCCACCAGCTGGTCATCGTCTTTCAGATCCACGGCGATGATCCCGGTGGCACGGGGACGGGAAAAGTCGGTGAGGCGCGTCTTTTTGACCGTGCCCGAGCTGGTGGCCATCAATACATAGTGATTGTCGTCGTACTCCCTGACCGGCAGCACCACGTTGATGCGCTCACCCTGCTCCAGGGGAAGCAGGTTGACGATGGGCTTGCCCCGGGCGTTGCGCCCGGCCTGGGGCAGTTCGTAGACTTTCAGCCAGTAGACGCGGCCGCGGTTTGAGAAGCAGAGTATGGTGTCGTGGGTGTTCGCCACAAACAGCTGGTCCACGAAGTCCTCATCCTTGGTGGTGGTGGCGGACTTTCCCTTGCCGCCCCGCCTCTGGGCACGGTAGCTGTCCGGGGACTGGGCCTTCGCGTAGCCGGAATGGGAGAGGGTTACCACCACGTCCTCTTCCGTGATCAAATCCTCCAGGGTGAGATCCAGGCGGTTTTGAATAATCTCGGTACGCCGCTCGTCGCCATACTGATCACGGATGGCGATGAGTTCCTGCGTGATCACTTCCATCAGTCGATCAGGACTGGAAATTATTTGAAGTAAACTATCAATTTTATCTATTATCTCACTGTATTCTTTGAGTATTTTATCCTGCTCAAGACCAGTTAAACGATGCAGCCTGAGATCAAGAATGGCCTGCGCCTGGGTCTCGGTCAGTCGATATCCCTGCTCCGTCAGGCCGAATGCGGGATCCAGATCCTGGGGACGGGAGGCACCGGAGCCCGCCCGTTCCAGCATCGCCTCGACCGTGCCCGACTGCCAGAATCGGCCCAGCAGGCCCTTCTTGGCCTCTGCCGGACTCGGTGCCGCCTTGATCAACTCGATAACCTCATCGATGTTGGCCAGGGCAACCGCCAGACCCTCCAGCACATGGGCCCGGTCCCGCGCCTTGCGTAATTCAAACAGGGTACGGCGGGTCACCACGTCGCGGCGGTGACGGATAAAATACTCCAGCATCTGCTTGAGATTGAGCAGCCGCGGACGCCTGTCCACTATAGCCACCATGTTGATGCCGAACACCGTCTGCATCTGAGTGTGCTGGTAAAGGTTGTTGAGCACCACTTCGGCCACCTCGCCGCGACGCAGCTCGATCACCACTCTCATCCCGTCCTTGTCCGACTCGTCGCGCAGTTCGCTGATACCCTCGATCTTTTTCTCTTTCACCAGCTCGGCGATCTTTTCCAGCATGCGCGCCTTGTTGACCTGGTAGGGCAATTCGTGAACCAGGATGCGCTGCCTGCCGCCGGCATCGTCCGTCTCGATTTCGGTGCGGGCACGGACATAGATCCTTCCGCGGCCGGTCTCGTAGGCCTCGCGGATACCCAGGGCGCCATTTATCAGAGCCGCAGTGGGAAAATCGGGTCCATGGATATGTTCCATCAACCCCCCGATGCTCGCCGCCGGATCATCGATCAGGGCGATACAGCCGTTGATGACCTCGACTATGTTATGGGGCGGGATATTGGTGGCCATACCCACGGCAATGCCCGCGGAACCGTTGACCAGAAGATTGGGGACGCGAGCCGGAAGTACCGAGGGCTCATGCTCCGATTCGTCATAGTTGACGACGAAGTCGACGGTCTCCTTGTCCAGATCCTCCAACAGGCTGTGGGCGATGCGGGCCATGCGCACTTCGGTGTACCGCATGGCGGCCGGGGCGTCT
>JAQYVO010000311.1 GCA_030145425.1 Chromatiales bacterium
CTCGGCAGCCGGGGTTTCATGGGTGACGTCGATCCCGGGCTTCTGGATCTCCGTGACAGCGACGGCATCAGCCTCGCAGAGGCCATGGAGAATTTCGGGCTGGATCCGGGACGGGATTCGGTGGCCAAAGGACACTCCAAGGATATGCAATGCTATCTGGAACTGCATATCGAGCAGGGACCGGTACTTGAAAACAGCGACCTGCCTGTCGGTGTGGTTTCAGGGATCAACGGCCAGACCCGCGCAAAGATCACCTTGGCCGGTATCAGCGGGCATGCGGGAACGGTCCCCATGGAAAATCGGCACGATGCCCTGGCAGGTGCAGCCCAGGCCATCCTCGAGATCGAGGAGATATGTACCGGGTTAAGTGAAAAGGAAGTTGTCGGCACCGTGGGTAAAATCGAGACTGAACCTGGAGCTTCAAACGTGATTGCGGGAAGCTGCAGCCTAACCCTGGATCTTCGTGCGCCCGACGATGACGATCGCCGGAACGCGCTCCGGGAGATCAAGGATCGCGTAATGCACCTGTCGCGGAAAAGAGGATTACAGGCCACGCTCTCGATCATCGACGACAGGGCAGCCGTCCGGTGTTCTCCCCGCCTGACGAATCTTATCTCCAGCGCGGCTGAGACGTTGGATATTCGGCCGCTGCTGCTCGGGAGCGGCGCCGGCCACGATGCAATGGTCATGGCGTCTGTTACAGAGGTTGGAATGATCTTCGTCCGCTGTCGTGGCGGTATCAGTCACAGCCCTGAGGAATTCGTGACCCTGGAAGATATCGATGCGGGGCTGCGGCTCTTGCACAGCACCCTGTTGCTCATCAACGAAGAGATCCCATGATGACGCCCGAAGAGATCAGGAAAATCGCAGGATTCATCGACGACCACCGGGAGAGTCAGGTCCGTTTTCTCTCCGAACTGGTCAGAATGCCGTCCGACAACCCGCCCGGCGACTGCGCTGCCCATGGTGAGCGGGCAGCCCGCCTGCTCGAGGGGCTGGGATACGAGGTGGAACGCCATCCCGTACCGGAAAAGGTCTGCAGGGCCAACGGCATGGCCGACGTCACCAATCTGATAGTACGACGGCGCTACGGCACGGGTCCTACCATCGCCTTGAATGCTCACGGTGACGTGGTACCCCCGGGTGACGGCTGGAGCCATGATCCATATGGCGCAGTTATATCGGATGGCTGGATGTACGGGCGTGGCGCGGCGGTATCCAAGTCGGACTTCGCCACATTCGCCTTTGCGGTGCTGGCACTGGAGCATGCGGCATTGCCACTGTCGGGGAGCATAGAGCTGCACTTCACCCACGACGAGGAGACCGGGGGCAATACAGGTCCCCGCTGGTTAATCGACACCGGGCTGACACGCCCCGACTATGTCATTTCCGCCGGCTTTTCCTATGGCGTGGTTACAGCGCACAACGGCTGTATTCACCTGGAGATCAGGGTCTCCGGACGCTCCGCCCATGCGGCGAAGCCAGAGAGTGGCGCCGACGCCCTGGAGGCGGCAACCCGGATCATGTCTGCCCTCTATGAACATCGGCGGGACTATCATCTGAGACGATCCGACATAGAAGGCATTGCCTCACCCACCCTGGTGATCGGCCGCATCGAGGGGGGCATCAACACCAACGTGGTGCCGGACCGCATCGTATTCAGACTGGATCGGCGCGTCATCCCCGAGGAAAAAACCGCAGATGTGGAACAGGAGCTTAGAGAGATCGTAGAGGCCGCCGTTGTTGATGCACCCGGCATTCAGGTAGAGGTCGAGCGGATCCTGCTGGCTGAACCCTTTCTCCCTATTAAAGGTTCACAACCGCTGGCAAACACCCTGTCGAGGATCGCGGGCGACGTCTTCAACCAGCCCGTCCCTTGCCACGGCGTCCCCATTTACACCGATGCCCGCCACTATTCCGGCTCCGGGATACCGACCGTCATCTACGGCGCGGGACCCGAAACCATCGAGCTGGCCAACGCCCACCGTGCAGATGAGCGGCTGCGCCTCTCCGATCTGCCAAAAGCCACCCAGGTAGTGGCCCGGACACTCGGCGAGTTCCTGACCTCAAATAGTTGATTGCAATCGCAGCCCGGATGGAGCACACCGAAATCTGGAAGCAGCCGTCGCCTGGATGAAACAACGTGGAATCCAGGGAAGACGGGGCCTATTGTTCCGGAGTTTAAAAAGTAGTGAGAAAGAAAGGTATCAACAGGGCGTTGACCAAATCTATGAAGAAGGCGCACACCAGCGGGACGATGATGAAGGCTAAATGTGATGCACCATATCGGTTGGCAACGGCGGACATGTTGGCCATCGCCGTGGGCGTGGATCCCAGGGAGATGCCCCCGAATCCCGAACAGATCACGGCAGCATCATAGTTTCTTCCCATGGCGGGAAAGACAATGAAGATGTTGACCGCAACGGCAATCAGGAACTGGGCACCGAGTATCGTAAAGATGGGACCCGCAAGATCAACCAGGGTCCAAAGCTGCATACTCATCAGCGACATGGCCAGGAAGGTACCGAGCGAGATATCCGCGATCAACGCCATGGAAGGCTTTCGGGTGGGCCACTTGGTGCCCGTGAGGCGCTTTACGTTCTTGGGCATCAAGTTGGTCAGAAGAATACCCGCAAACAGACAGGTGACAAAAAGCGGGAGCTGCAGTCCAAGCTCCTCGACGCTCTCGTTCAACATGACGCCCAGGATGATACTGATGTGAATGGCGAGGACAGCATCGAGAAAATCCAGGTACCCGATACCCTCATCCTGTTTCGTCTCCGAGAGACCCACGTCCTGCGGCTCAACCTCCGCCGGTTTTAGATTGTGTCGGTTGATCAGAAACTTCGCGATAGGCCCACCCATGAGGCTTGCCAGGATCAACCCGAACGTGGCGGAGGCGATACCGATCTCCATGGCATTGGCGATACTGTACTCCTCGGCAATCCTCGGTGCCCAGGCGATGGCGGTTCCGTGACCGCCGATAAGGGAAACCGTACCTCCCAGGAGCCCGACCTGGGATGGCAGGTCGAACAATGCGGCTACCGAGATACCGGTAAAATTCTGAACGATCATGTAACCAATCGTAATCGCCAGCAGTATTACCAGGGGCAATCCCCCGGCGAGCAGGTCCTTTAGACTTGCGTTGATGCCAATGGTGGTAAAGAAATAGACCAGCAGTACATCGCGGGCGGCGAGGTCGAACTCCACCGCAACACCCGAAACGGCATAGACCACCCCGAACAGAATGGAAAACAACAGTCCCCCCGTTACGGGTTCGGGAATGCTGAAGTTCTGGAGTATCCGTATGGAATCGTTCAGGCGCTTGCCGATAAAAAGCACCAAAATGCCCAGGGTAACCGCCAAAAAAGGCTCGATACTTAGTATTCCGTCTTCGATTGTCAGGTTCATAGGATTCCGGAGCGGGGATTGGCTGTCATTCTCAGCGTTGAAAAGATTATCGTGGGCATTCTACCGGTAGAGTTGTAATTCCGCCAAGCTGAACAGGCTGTTCCAGGTAATCAGTGCCAACCAGATCATCATCAGCTATATTAATGCGCACATAAGACGCGTCGATTATTCTGCATTCGCTGCGTCGTTCCACAACGGAAACACCCAGGGGACACCCAATGCCAAGTCAATATGACGAACAAGCACTGAAATACCATCGGGAATACCCCCCCGGCAAGATCCGGGTGGTGCCGAGCAAACCACTAACCACCCAGCACGACCTGGCCCTGGCCTATTCACCGGGCGTCGCGGCAGCGTGCAACCTGATTGTCGACGATCCCGGCGAGGTCTCCTCTGTCACGGCGCGTGGCAACCTCGTCGCCGTTGTGACCAACGGTACGGCAGTCCTGGGACTCGGAGATATCGGTCCCCTGGCCGCCAAACCCGTGATGGAGGGCAAGGGCGTTCTCTTCAAGCGATTCGCGGATATCGACGTCTTCGATATCGAAGTGGATGAGAAGGACCCGGACAAGTTCATCGACATCGTGGCCTCCCTGGAGCCGACATTCGGCGGTATCAACCTCGAGGACATCCGCGCACCTGAGTGCTTCGAGATCGAGAGGCGTCTCAAGGAGCGGATGAATATCCCCGTGTTCCACGACGACCAGCACGGGACGGCGATTATCTCGGCCGCCGCGGTTACCAATGCCCTGAGTATCATCGAAAAAAAGATCGAAGATGTCCGATTGGTCTGCTCAGGTGCGGGCGCCGCGGCGCTTTCCTGCCTGGAACTCCTGATCAGCCTGGGACTGGATCGCAAGAACATCATGGTCTGCGACAGCCACGGCGTGGTGCGGGTGGGTTCATCCCGGAAATATGACGAGCGCAAGGCTACCTTTGCAGCGAATACCGATATTACCGATCTCGCCGGGGCCATCGTGGGTGCCGACATCTTCCTGGGTCTGTCCGTTGGTGGCCTGCTGAAGCCGGAGATGATCAAGACCATGGCGGACAATCCCCTGATATTCGCCCTGGCCAACCCGACACCGGAGATTATGCCCGAGGAGGCTCTGGCTGTGCGTCCGGATGCCATCCTGGCCACAGGCCGCTCCGACTACCCGAACCAAGTCAACAATGTGCTTTGCTTTCCCTTCCTGTTCCGGGGTGCGCTCGATGTGGGGGCCACCGAGATCAACGAGGAGATGAAAAAGGCCTGTATTTTCGCCATTGCCGAGTTGGCAAGGGTAGAGGCTACCTTCGAGGTACGCTCGGCTTATGGTGACGAACATCTGAGTTTCAGCCGCGAATACCTTATTCCCAAACCCTTCGATCGGCGCCTGATTATGAAGATCGCACCTGCGGTGGCGAAAGCAGCCATGGATACCGGTGTGGCAACGCGGCCCATAGAGAATTTCGAGGCTTATCAGGAGCAACTCCACCGGCTGGTCTACCGCTCCGGGGGCATCATGAAGCCCGTATTTACCACTGCCCGCCAGGCGTCCCAAAGGGTGGTATATACCGAGGGCGAGAATGAACGGGTTCTGCAGGCGGTTCAGCTCGTGGTTGATGAGAAACTGGCCAGGCCCATATTGATAGGCCGTCCCGAGGTGGTGGGAAATCGTATCAAGAGACTGGGATTGCGTATCCGCCAGGACCAGGACTTCGAACTCATCAATCCCGAAAGTGACCCGCGTTATTCAGAATTCTGGCGCGCCTATCATGGTCTTATGGAACGTCAGGGGGTTGCCCCCGAAGAGGCGCGCACCCTTGTCCGCACCAGCGACTCCATCATCGCCGCGCTGGCAGTCAAGCTGGGTTATGCAGATGCCATGCTGTGCGGTGTGGAGGGAAGGTTCAACACCCACCTGCGGAACCTGCTGGATATTATCGGCACGGCACCGGGCGTCACGCGCTGCGCCACAGTCAGTGTGGTGATGCTGGATGCCGGTACCTTTTTTCTCTGTGATACCCATGTTATTCCTGAACCCACGGCTGAGCAGCTCGCGGAGGTCGCGGCCTTGTGTTCGGAAGAAGTACAGCGCTTTGGCATACACCCCAGGGTGGCCCTCCTCTCTTACTCCAACTTCGGAACCAGTCGCCGGGAATCTCCGAACAAGATGCGCAAAGCCCGGGAACTGATTCGCACCCGCTTCCCGAATCTGGAGGTGGAAGGCGAGATGCAGGCCGACGCGGCACTTTCAGAAGAGATACGCAGCTCACTCTTTCCAAACTCCCTTTTGAAGGAACAGGCCAACCTGCTGGTGATGCCCAACCTCGATACAGCCAATATTGTTTACAACATGTTCAAGGCATTGGGAAATGGGGTATCCTGCGGCCCAATCATGGTCGGCCTGGCAAGCTCGGTCCATGTGCTCACGCCCTCCATATCGGTGCGGGGGATTATGAACATGACCGCGGTGGCCAGTGCCAAGGCCAGGGCTTTTTCGATGAGCCCCTGATGATATTGGGATCGAGATGATAAACTATCCCTGTAGTTGTAATTCTTTTGGTTGAGTCAAAGGAATTGATCGGGTTATGCTCTCACCAGAACAACTTCCCGGAAACGGATTCACATAAGAAGCCATGCGCGCAATCGTAGTCAGACACTACAAGACTCTCATCAACGCGTCGGGCCTGATCATGGGCTGGGGCGACGCACCCCCCGTCAACGGATGGGAGGCTGATCTAATCCATGTGAACAAGGTTCTCAACAAACACGATATCCAGTTCTCCGCAGTCTATACCAGCTATCTTGAACGGGCCCGTCAGACGGGGATGTTTTACGCACGAAAGCAGGATATCCGTCTGGTCCACGACACGGTTGCCTTGAACGAAGTCAACTATGGTGCGCTGTATCGTAAAAGCAAATCCTGGGTAGAGAAAAATTTTCCCGAGCATAAGAAGAACCCGGATTTCGTATATCCGGACGGTGAAAGCTTCAGGCAGATGCAAACGCGCAGCGTAGAGTTCTTTGAGTCACTGGCCCACAAACGACAGGACCAGACCATACTGGTGGTTGTTCATGCCGGCGTGATCAGGGGTTTCATAAGCCATTTTCTCGGATTGCCTTACGCGGAAAATTTAAAGCGAAAGATCACTCATCGTTATATCGGGGACTTCGTTTTCAAAGATGGACAATGTGTCCGCTATAATGAACTTGGGACGCTCTCCGGATTTGTGCGCGATGGCGCCATAGCGGTTCCGTTAGAGAGATCAGTGCCGCAATCCTCCCCCTCCACCTGGACCGCCAGCCCTACCCCGGCTTGATTTCATTCCGGCTGCTGTGGGCCAATAATTGCTATGCAGCCAGCGAAGGATGTATCCGGTTTACCTCTGAAAGTGGTCTGTTCATCCCCGGAGGTGAGGAATGTGCCAAAATCAGCTGCATATCTGGTGTCAATGCCCCGACTCGCTCCGGCAGCTCAGATAAACGCGCACCCTGGCGAACCAGATAAAGAACGTAGCTGTACCATATTGAATCCGCGTCGACCCTGAACGGATCGTCTATACCCGCGTCTGCGGCAGCGACCGCCAGATTTGCATTAATCTCCCCCGGTGCCGTATCCGTTGAATGCTCAGCGAGACTCTTGGAAAAGTCCCGCAAGTGCCCCCACGCACCCGGCCCCATTTCGATATCGCGGGTCGAGATTCCAGGGACAGATATGATGCCGTCGTCATGATCGATACAGTCCCGATGAATGAGCGTTACTTCCAACGGTGAAACGCCTGACAGCAGTAAGGTGCAATATCCAGCCGTGACCGGATCCGACGACTCGAGCAGTGCCCGTATTTCAGATAACGTCAGCTCTCGTAGCTGCGCAGCTGAATCGGGGAGTGTTGCAGGTGCGGCTGAAGCTTCGGGAGAAGCAGGTTTATGCGCCAGACTGGGACCCGCCTGCATCCCATGAGCCAGGACACTGGGGGCAGCACCTGTTTCCAATGACTGCCTCGCTTCATTCAGATAGATTCGCATTGCCATGGGCGAGGTTGCCGGCGCATTGGAGCGTTCTATCAGGTACTCTAGCAACCAGGTGGCAAACAAGGCTAAGGTCAAGGCTGCACCCAGGGCGATAAAAAGATCACGTTCGTAATCCGGATAAATTGGCCGTGCCGGAACACTGGCCCAATCTACCACCTGTATTGGCGGATACTCTTTTAGATTCTGCACTTGGATCTTCGCCAGACGCTCTCCAATGTCGCTGTGCAATGTCTCCAGCCTAGCCAGGCTTTCTTCCATCGACTTGAACTCTTTGAATCGATCAGTAAAAATCTGAACTCTGCCCTGATGTTCGGACAATTCCTTCTCGAGCGCGGCGACCGCCGCCCGTGCGGCATCCAGTTCCTGCCGAGCCTCATCGATCATGGTGCGTTGGCCCAGTTGAATCGCCCGCTCCAGATCCCGCTCCAGTTCCCGTAATTTGTCAGGTAGTGCCTTTAGCTCGGGATCGCGGTCCAAATAGCGTTGTGTATACTTTGAATTGAGATCCATGATGCGGTCGCGTAACCGCCCGACCTCAAGTTGTTTCCTTACCAGGTCCGCCTTGAACTCCCGAGGTACTACCGTCTCGCCTTTGGCGACGGCATCCTGGATTGCCGCATACTTGGCCTGTGCATCAATCAACCTTTCACGGGCTTTGTTCAACGAGTCGTTCAACCCTTTCAAGCGTGAGAGATTACGATTTTCATTGCGTTCCAGGCTGACAATGTCGTTGGCTGCCCGGAATTCAAGTAACTCGGCACGTGCCGCGTCGATTTTGATCTGCAGTTGTGACTGCTGTTCCATCAGCTCTGCGGTCGTGCGGCCTGTTGCCGTCTCTATCTCTTCAGCACGGAATATTTTGTAGGTCTCGGCCCATTTGTTGGCCATTTTCTGCAGTAATTCCGGATCGCTGCCCTCCGAACGCAATTCCAAAAGATTGGTATCCGGAACCGGTACCGCCGACAACATCCCGCGCAGCGTCTCAACGTCAGCGAAGTCTGTGTCGTTTTCCGCGCTCAAGTTGGAACCCAAACGCCCCAATATATCTTCACCAAGTAACAGACGACCTTGAATGGCCACATGTTCGGTATCCGCGGCCTCACTCCGTGCGTCGACTGCCTTCGGCTTGACCGTCAACACTGATACGGAGGCTCGATAAAGAGGATCACGCCCATAGACAATAGCAATACCTATCAGAGAGCCCGTCAACAACACCCCTAGAAAAACCTTCCAGCGCCTCCAGCGTGGTGGGCGCTCTGCTTGTTGAACGGGAGCTTCCTGAAGCAATTCAATACTTGGCACCTGAGGCGTGTTCACTATGATTTATACCGATCCTTTCATGCTCAAGCAATGAAACTCACTGCGAGGATAACGTACGATAGCAGCAACCCTTGAGTGATCTTCACCGATCTCCACCTCATAGAGGTGCAGGACATCAGATGTTGCGTTGGATTTCAGTGGCAGTTTGATACCCATTCTGTCAACGCGTATCAGTTCATCCTGCAGCTTGATAAGTTTCCCGGGAAGGCTCATCTGTTCGACGAGCATATCGACGTAGACGGCCGGATTGTTCAAGTTACGCTCGGGATTCAGTGCACCCATTTTCTTTTCTTCCTCCGACTGACCGTGCCGAAGCCCGGTCATCTGGTGCTTGATATGCCTTATCACGTTGTCGAAGAGTATTTTCATCATGGCGGATCGTACCTGGGCTTCATCAGGGCCAGGGGCATGTAACTGATGCCCATAGAAAACAACTGAGGTCTGCTGTACCTCCTTTACGATAATTTCCCCTCTCATCTCTGCCCCGAAAATATTTTTCTCGTGACGGAGCAGGAACAGCAGCGCATATACATATTCTTTATCGGCGTGTTCTCCTGAACGGAAGTACGCCTGTATACCGGAGTCTTCACGGAAGATCTGCTGTACACTTTGTCTGTCTGCAAATAGCCTTCTGGCCAACGGGTCTCTAACGACGGCAACGCGGCCTACGCAGACTGCAGGGGGGAAATTCATCACCAGTCCCTGAATATGATCCAACATTTTGCGGGCACTGCTGCGCAGACGCTTTTGATAGCCGCCAATGCCCCTTATTCGGCTGTCGGTAGCCTCGACAATGGATTCAACCGCACTGGAAATTCTCTGGGCCTCCTCTTGTTCCCTCGCCTTTTTGTTCTGCCAATCCGATGTCAGTCGCTGAAGGTGCTCCCATTGATCCTGGAAAAACCCCCTGAGAGCAGTTGCCTCTGCAACACGCTTGTTAACGACTGGGCCGTTCATACCAAAAGGCGCTTTCTGACCAGGACCACGGATATATAGAAACCCAACCCCCCATATAAAAGGAGCACCCCGATATGCAGTAGGGGCATCGTCAGTTCACCGCCGGCAACCAGGGGCCTCGTCATGGCCACGGCATGGGTCAACGGCAGCAACTGCACCGCTCCCTGCGCCAGTTCTGGCAGACTGTCCACGGGATAGAAGACACCGCTGAGGATGAACATCGGTGTGATTGCCAGAACAAAATAGTAATTGAAGAAATCATAGTTGGTCGCAAAGGCACTCATTACCATGGCCATTCCGCCAAAGCAGAGGCCGATCAGAAACACCACCGGCAATACCCACAGCGCCTGCCATCCGTCCACCACGCCCAGCAGTGTCGCCACAGCCAGTATCGCGATACCGCTGAACAGACTCTTGGTGCCGCACCAGATCATCTCTCCCACCAGGATGTCGTCCACCTCAAGCGGTGTGGCCATCATGGCTTCATAGGTATGCTGGGGATCCATGCGCGTGTAAACCGAATACATACCCTCGAAAGTGGCAGTGGTCATGGCGGACGATGCGATAATTCCCGAGGCCAGAAAGGCCAGGTAGGGCATACCATCCATCTCCCCTACAAAGTGCCCCAGTCCGAAACCAAGACCGAGAAGATAAAGTATGGGTTCTCCGAAGTTCATCAGGATCGCCGGCCCAATAAGCTTTCTCCACACCAGTATGTTTCTTCGCCAGACAGCGAATGCATCGGCACGGATCGTCGGCAGACGCCAGAAGTTCAAATGCTCAATCCCTCAACTCCCGACCGGTCAATTTCAGGAATACATCCTCCAGCCCCGTAGGACGATGCATAAAGGTGAGTCCATGGATCTCCCTCAGTTCGTTGATAAAGGCCCCGGAATCGTTGGTGTAGCAGTACAGGCTGGAGCCCAACCGTTCCACCCGGCAGCCATGCTTTTCCGCCGACTCCGCGTAACCCCTTGTCTTTTCACCCCTCAGTTCGATTACCTCCGGTTCAACATGGCGGTGCACCAGTGTATCCGGTGAACCCTGATCCAGTATCCGGCCGTTGTCCATGATGACGAGTTCGTCGCAAAGCCGTTCCGCCTCCTCCATGTAGTGAGTTGTCAGAAGCAAGGTCGTGCCCTGCTCTTTCAGTTCGTTCAGCCTCGACCAGATAATGTGCCGGGCCTGGGGATCGAGTCCGGTCGTGGGTTCGTCGAGGACAACCATCTCCGGTTCGTTGATCAACGCCCTGGCTATGATCAGCCGACGCTTCATACCGCCCGAAAGGGCATCGGTTTTCGAATCCCTCCGCTTCTCCAGGGCCGCGAACTCGAGCAGTCGCTCCAATCTGTCCTCAATGGCTGACGGATTCAGGCCGAAGTAGGTGGCGTAGGTTCTCAGGTTCTCTATAACCGTGAAATCCGGGTCCAGATTATCCGCCTGGGGAACCACACCGGTGCGCGCCCTCACCTGCCTCGCCTTATCGGGTACCTGCAGGCCATAGACCTGAAGCGACCCGGCCATTTGCGGTGACAGACCGAGCACCATCTTCAATGTGGTGGTCTTCCCGGCGCCGTTGGGGCCCAGAAATCCGAAGCAACTACCCCGGGGGATGTCGAAATCAATTCCGTCCACTGCGCGGTGGCTGCCAAACGTTTTTACCAGGCCCTGTGCGGAAACAACCGGCTGCAAACCCATTACAGCCCCTTTTTCCGACATGGGATGATCACCCTGCATACATTGGCTGGCGATTACCCAGCCTCAGCCATCCACGCGCGATCCGGTATATCAACCAGATCGTCAATATGCCCAGAAGACCCGCGCCGATGGGTATCCCGATCATGGTGATGATGAGCGCCCATGCGATAAGAAACCATAGCAATGCAAACCAGAAGGTACGAATCTGCCAGCGATAATGTGATTCCGCCCAGGTTCCGGCGGCCTCGCCTCGCTGCACATAGTTAAGAATCACGGCCAGGATCGAAGGAAGACTTCCAACGAAACTTCCGATGATCGTGGGGACACCGGAGATACCGAGAATAATCGCAATCGTGTGCAGGGCATAGACGATGTGGGCAACCGTCAATACTGACTGGGTCGGAACTTCGGTTATCAGTGTCTGTTCATCATTCATTGCATAAATTCCGATCATTTTACCGGAGGAAAAGACAACATTATATTTTTGAAGGTATATGGTTCAGATACCCCAGTCGGGAGCAGGGTTGGCTTGTAACCTATCCGGAGCAAAGGTATTCTAGCCCGGATTTTGCGCATTGATGCGCTTTTCGATTTTGCCCGGTCACTTCTTAAAAAACACTAGAGAATACAAATGATATCATCTCAACCGGTCTATGGGTCGTATCCGTTTGCCCGCTCCTTTCTGATCCGGACCTGTATCGCAGTTTCTCTGCTGGGGATAGGTCTGTTTGCCCTTGCCGGGGAGGGACAGGCGGCAGCGGATTCCCCGGACTGGCTCCAGCTCACACTCGGGCTGTCAGGCGGGCTGGCCCTGTTTCTCGGCGGCCTGCAGCTGTTGTCCGAGGGCATGAAAATGGCAGCGGGTGAAGCGATGACAACGGTGCTCGCCAAACTCACCACCAACCGCTTCATGGGGGCGGCGACCGGGGCCTTCGTCACCGGCATACTCAACTCCTCCACGGTAACCACGCTCCTGGTCGTAGGCTTTATCAGCGGCGGCATGATGACCCTCGCCCAGTCGGTTGGCGTGATCATGGGTGCCAACATCGGCAGCACCGTGACGGCCCAGCTGCTGGCATTCAATCTCTCTGCCTACTCCCTCGGCCCGGTTGCCATCGGCTTTTTCATGATGTTCACTGCCAAGCGGGAGAAAGTGAAGCACTACGGCATGATGATCATGGGCATCGGCCTGGTGTTCTACGGCATGGGTCTCATGAGCGGAGCCATGACACCCCTGCGCGCTTATGAACCGTTTCTCGACATTCTGAAAGGCCTGGAAAATCCTGCTGCCGGTATTCTGGCGGGTGCAGCATTCACCGCCATCGTGCAGTCATCGGCCGCCACCGTGGGTATCGCCATCGCCATGGCGAGCGAGGGGCTGCTGGGCCTGCCGGCCGGTATCGCCCTGGCGCTCGGGGCAAACATCGGCACGGCGGTAACCACTGCACTCATGGGTATCCTCAGTGCCAAGTCCGAGGAGGCGGTTAGGGCATCAGTGGTTCATGTGGCCTTCAACGTCCTGGGCGTCCTGCTGTGGCTTCCCCTGATCTGGCTGCTGGTGGATATCGCCGTTTCGATTTCACCCTCCAGCCCGGAGCTTCAGGGTTCAGCCAGGGCCGCGTCGGAAGTGCCTCGCCAGATCGCCAATGCCAATACCTTCTTCAATGTCATCAACACGCTGCTGTTCATTGGCTTCACCGGGTGGTTCGCCCGCATGGCGGAATGGCTGGTAAAAGACCGTCCCCCCAAGGAAGGTGTCATCATCGAACCCGAGTTTCTGGACGATGCCGCCCTCGCGGCACCTTCTGTGGCAATGCAGAATGTGCGCCTGGAACTGGGGCGTGTGGGCGATATTACCCTCAGAATGCTGCATGACATCAAACCTGCATTCCAGGAACGCGACGTGAAACAGCTGGCGGATATCGCCCGCCGCGACGACGAAGTGGATATTCTGGAAGCTGAGATACTCAGTTACCTCGGCAAGGTCAGACAGGGGCTGCTGACAGAGAAAGAGAGTCACGAGCAGCAAGCCTTGATGATGGCTACCGACAACCTGGAGAACCTCGCCGACGTTATCGAGACAGACCTCGTCGCCCTCGGTTACAAAGCGGTGGAACTTTCCACCAGATCGAGCGAAGAGACCCGGGAACTGCTGGTTGCTTTCTATACGACGATAGTGGAATCCGTGGAAGCCGCCGTAAAGGCGATCCGGGACAACGACCAGCGGGCCGCCGAGACGGTGTTGATGATGAAAGACAGCGTCCGGGTCCAGTCGGAGAGCCTGCTGGCGCGCAAGGCACAGCATTTGACTGGAGATAACCAGGACTATCTGGCCCTGGTGAGACTGGAGATGTCTTTCGTGGATCAGATGCGCCGCATGTATACCCTTTCCAAACGCATTGCCAAGGTGGCCCTGCCACCCGTGCTCGCCAATCAGGATTAGCCCGACTTAACAGGCGTGGCGGAAAAACTGGGGCAGACCTGCCAGACGGCAGGCCTGTTTGCAGCCGCCGAGGGGAAACAGTTCGTCCAGGGTTCTGGTGGTGCATTTGCCAACGGTAAGCTTCTCTCCGACGGTTCGCACCAGCTTGCGCGGTGAGGGGTTCACCTCGAACTCCGTGTAGTATTCACGAAGATACCGGATCGCCTCCCAGTGACAATGGCCGAGCGCAAGATCCTCGGTCGTTGCCAAGGCCTCGGCAACCTTTTCGTCCCAGTCCCCGAAGTTGACCAGAAAGCCCTCGGGATTCAGTGTGATGTTCTTCCCGC
>JAQYVO010000010.1 GCA_030145425.1 Chromatiales bacterium
TCACACTAGAGAATGGCTGGCCGATCGAGAGTCATTGTATTTTTGGAGACCAACCTTGGCCAATACAGCACAAGCCCGTAAACGCGCTCGCCAGGCGGAAAAGCACCGCCAGCACAACGCAGCCCAGCGTAGCGCTATGCGCACCCATGTCAAAACCGTGGAAAAGGCAGTCATTGCTGGAGACAAGGAGGCCGCCACCGCGGCGTTCAAAACAGCGGCACCCGCTATTGACCGCACCGCCAACCGAGGCCTGATTCACAAGAACAAGGCAGCACGGCAGAAAAGTCGCTTGAATACGCAGATTAAAGCGCTTTAAGTCGCTTAACCGTCTTCATTGAAAAAACCGGCCTTGTGCCGGTTTTTTTGTTTCGGATCTTCTCCTGATAAGTTATGGGTAGATTGCCGTTGTAGGGCCGAATTCATTCGGCCAACAGCCATCACTCCCCATTGAAAACGACATCATTGGTTGTGATGCCTGATCATTTACATTGGTCGAATGAATTCGACCCTACAGTTCCGGTCGAATGAATTCGACCCTACGGTTTTGCCCTTGGCCCTGATTTAAACCAACACCAGATTATCCCGATGAATCAACTCATCCTCATCGAGATAACCCAGGATCTCGCGAATCCTTCCTGACGGCTGCCCTTTTATCCGGTCGGCCTCCGTGGCGTTGTAATTGGCCAGCCCCCTGGCTACCTCGTGACCCGCTTCGTCGATACAGGAGACCACTTCTCCCCGCAAGAAGTTGCCGCTGACCTCTTTCACCCCCACCGCCAGCAGACTGCTGCCCGATTCTCTCAGAACCCGGACTGCACCCTTGTCCAGCGTCAGTCGGCCGCTCACCTGCAGATGTCCGGCGAGCCAGCGTTTGCGCGCGGCGTCGGCCCCCTGAACCGGGGTCAGCAGGGTACCGGTCTTCTCTCCCCGGGCGATACGGTGCAGCACCTCCTTGTCCGCCCCCGGCGCGATGATGGTTGCCGTCCCGGAACGCGCCGCAAGGCGCGCCGCGCGAACCTTTGTCAGCATGCCGCCCCGGCCCAGGCCGGATGCACTGCCACCTGCCGCGGTATCCAGCACCGGATCATTCACCAGACTCTCGGATATCAGCGGGGCATCGGGTTTATAACGGGGATCACTCTCGAACAGCCCACCCTGGTCGGTGAGCAACACCAGCAGATCCGCCTCGACCAGATTGGCCACCAAGGCGGCCAGGGTGTCATTGTCTCCGAAGCGCAGTTCCTCGTTGGCCACCGTATCGTTCTCGTTGACGACCGGCACCACCCCCAGTTGAAGCAGTGTTCGCAGGGTGCTGCGCGCATTGAGGTAGCGCCTGCGATTGGTGAGGTCATCATGGGTCAGGAGCACCTGGGCCGTATGAAGACCCCGCTTCAGGAAGCAGGTCTCATAGGCACGTATCAGTCCCATCTGCCCGATTGCCGCCGCGGCCTGGAGTTCGTGCAATGCTGCGGGGCGCTGCCGCCAGCCCATGCGGCTCATACCCTCCGCCACAGCACCGGAGGAGACCAGAACCAACTGTTTTCCCGACAGCACCCAGTCGGCCATCGGCTCCACCCAGGAGGAAAGGGCATCCCGGGCCAACCCCTTCCCCTCGGCGGTCAGCAGGGCGCTTCCAATCTTGACCACCCACAGCCGGGTGTCGGGGAGCATGTCACGCGATATCCTAACCATAACGCTTTGCGGGATTCTGCCGAACAGCCATTGCTTAGTATCCGTCCAGAAACGCAAGTTTTCCAGAAACCACGTCATCCCGGCGAATGCCGGGATCCAGGGTATTCAACACCTTACTGGATTCCGGCCTTCGCCGGAATGACGAAAGATACTGTTTATGGACGGGCACTACTTAAGAGGGTCCCAGGGCCCGGCATCGGCCGATGCTTCATCCGTGTCGACCTGCTCTTCAACCCATATCTGTTCCAGTCGCTCCATGAGGGC
>JAQYVO010000168.1 GCA_030145425.1 Chromatiales bacterium
TGGCGGAAGGCCTGATAGTCGTTCACCACGGGATACTGGGGAAACTCTTCGACCACATTGTCAGGCGGGCGAAACAGGATGCCGCAATCCGCCTCCGCCAGCATGCTGGTGTCGTTATAGGAGTCACCGGCGGCGATTACCCTGAAGTTGAGGCCTTTGAAGGCCTTGATGCACTGCCTTTTGGGGTCTTTCTGCCGAAGATGGTAGTCGGTCACCATGCCGTCCGCATCGACGCCAAGACCATGGCAAAGCAGGGTGGGATGCCCCAGTTGTGTCATCAGGGGCGCCGCAAATTCGTAAAAAGTGTCGGAAAGTATCACCACCTGAAAGCGCTCCCGGAGCCAGTCCAGGAAATCACGCGCCCCGGGGAGCGGCCCCATATCGGCGATGACCGCCTGGATATCAGGGAGTCCCAGCCGGTGTTCCCCAAGGAGGTCGAGGCGCTGGCGCATCAGGACATCATAGTCGGGTATGTCCCTGGTGGTTGCCCTGAGTTCCGGGATACCGGTCCTTTCGGCAAAATTGATCCATATTTCGGGGACCAGGACCCCTTCCAGATCCAGGCAGGCGATTTCCACAGGTGTGCCCCTACAAGCTAAAAGCCCAAAGAAAACTGTACCAAAACGGCGTTAATCGTAAAGATGGTGAAACTTCGATCTGCAGCGGTTAACCTTACAGCACTTTCATTTTTTCCACCACTGGTTGCACCGTGGCTTATGGCATTTTTTGATGTATTCAATGGGGATGCCGACGGGCTGTGCGCCCTGCAGCAGCTGCGGCTTGCTCAACCCCTGGAGTCCAGCCTTATAACCGGCGTAAAGCGGGATATCGCCCTGCTTGGGCGGGTGGAGGCCGCAAAGGGTGACCAGATCACGGTCCTGGATGTTGCCATGGAGAAAAACATCCGGCCCCTGATGAGATTGCTGGATGCAGGGGTCCGGATCCGTTATTTCGATCACCATTTCCCAGGGGAGATCCCGGAACATCCCCACCTGGAGGTCCACATGGAGACCCTGCCGGACAAGGGGACCAGTCTCCTGGTGGATCAAGCTTTGGAAGGCCGCCACCGTGCCTGGGCCGTGGTGGGCACGTTCGGCGATAACTTTGATGCCACCGCGGGAAAAGCCGCGAAGCCTCTGGGCCTGAAAACGGATGAACTGGACGCCCTGCGGAAGCTGGGGATCTATCTCAACTACAATGGCTACGGCGCCACACCCCAGGATCTCCATGTGCATCCGGAGCAGCTGTTTCGCTCCATCAACCCCTATCGGGATCCGCTGGATTTTATCGCCCGCGACGAGACCTTTGGCCTGCTGGAAGCAGGTTACAGGGATGACATGTCCCATGCATCGTCCCTGACGCCGGTGCTGGAGACCGACAGGCATGCGGTATACATATTGCCTTGTGAATCCTGGGCGCGCCGGGTCAGCGGCGTACTGGCAAACCGGCTCGCCCGGTCCGCGCCTGATAAGGCCCACGCGATGCTTACCCAACTGCCGGAGGACGGTTTCCTCGTGAGCGTCCGCGCCCCCCTGTCACGGCCTGAGGGTGCGGACAGTCTGTGCCTCGGGTTTCCCACCGGTGGCGGACGCAAGGCGGCCGCGGGGATTAATCGTCTGGAGTCGGGGGATTATGAGACCTTCATGAAGCGATTTACGGAGGCGTTCTGACTCCGTAAGAGGGTGTTGAAAGGGTTGGAGCGAGGGCATAATGTAGGGTCGAATTCATTCGACCGATGCTTGGGTTGAATCAACCGGCTATTGGCCGAATGAATTCGGCCCTACAACGGTAATCTACCCGTTCGACCAGGGAAACGCAGGTTAGGTGCTTTAACCCGTATTTCGTTCCTCGGCATCTGCTCCATGCGTTGCTCTCGGCTTAGGCTCCATGCGCCGCCCTACCTCCCCCATCCATGGGGTCGTACCTCCCGCGTCCATGCAGTCGTCAACACAGGCTACCATCACCCGACTGCTATATGGAAAAACCAGGTTCTTTAGGTTTTCTGCCAGGATGACGTATCATTCATCCGGCGTCTTACAGACAACTATCCCAATAAATCCTGGGACCGATCCACAGGGGAGCTGAACATGAATCCGGAAAAAGTAGTATTTGGCTTTTTCATCGTCCTGGCCCTGACCCTCAATTTCGGCTTTTTTTTTGGGGAGTTGGACAATCCGGACCATCACCATGTCTATGAGCTGTTCGCCGCGGTGGTGGTCAATGTCATCGCAACGGTCCTGAAATTCGGCGACCGCACCCAGATGGGCGCTGTGCTTCTGTCCACGAGTCTGGTTGCTGTGCTCCAGCTCTTCGCGGCCGCCCTTGTATGGGGCGTCGCGGAGCATATCAGCGGCACGGGAATGTCGCCGGTGGTAATGGCAAGCATCGTGTCTCTTTCCGGCGGAGCCATGCTCGCCAACGTGGTCTCGGTGGTGCTGCTGGTCATCGAAACGGTGATGCTGCGCCGCTGATCTGTACTCCGGATCCGGGCCAAATGAACAATATCTTTTTCCTCATCTTCCGGCGCATGCGCTGGCCGTTGCTTACAATGGTGACGGCCTATTCCATTGCCGTACTCGGCCTGGTATTGGTTCCGGGCCAGCACGCGGATGGGGAAATCTGGCATATGGATTTTTTCCATGCCTTCTATTTCGTCAGCTTCATGTCCACCACCATAGGGTTCGGGGAGATTCCCCATGCGTTTTCCGAAGCCCAGCGGCTCTGGGTAATGTTCTCTGTCTATCTGACAGTTGTGGCCTGGGTCTACGCGATCGGCAACATCCTGGCGCTGGTGCAGGACCGCACATTCCAGCATGCACTGGACGAACTGCGTTTTGCCCGTCGTATCAGGAAGCAGCGTGAACCCTTTTTTCTGGTCTGCGGCTATGGCGAGACCGGAAGTGCCCTGGTCCAGGCCCTCACCGACCGGGATCAGAATGTGGTGGTGATCGACGTCAATGCCGAAAGGGTCAATATGCTGCAGCTTCAGAATCTACGGCAATATGTACCGGCCCTGCACGGCGATGCGGCCAGGCCGGTTCATCTGCTCGAGGCCGGGCTGGAACACAAAAAATGCCAGGGGGTTGTGGCGTTGACCAATGTCAACGAGGTCAACCTGAAGATCGCCATCACCGCAAAGCTGTTACACCCGGAGATCAAGGTCATCTGCCGTGCCGATTCCCAAGATGTCGAGGACAACATGGCGTCCTTCGGCACCGACTATATCATCGATCCCTATGAGGCCTTCGCGCGCCATCTCGCGACGGCGTTGCAGAATCCGGCGCTGTATCTGCTCCATGACTGGCTGACCGGTGTGCGCCACCAGAAACTGGGAGAGCCGGTTTACCCGCCCCAGGACGGAGGCTGGATCGTATGTGGGTTCGGCCGGTTCGGCAGCGCCATCTACCATAGGCTCGTGGATGAGAAAATAGAACCCGTGGTGATCGAAGCGCATCCGGAAACGACCAATGCGCCCGAGGGAGTGATCAAGGGACGCGGCACCGAGGCGGTGACCCTCGAGGAGGCAGGCATACGCGAGGTGGTCGGACTGGTGGCCGGCACCAACAACGACGCCAACAATCTGTCCATAATCATGACTGCCAGGCAGCTCAATCCCGGATTGTTCGTTATCGCCAGGCAGAATCACCTGGACAACCTGAATATCTTCGATGCCGTCAAGGCTGATATTAGAATGCACCCCAGCTCGGTCATCGCCAACAGAATCCGTGTTCTGCTGGGTACACCGATGCTGTACGAGTTCATGAGCCTGGCAATGTACGAGGATGACCAGTGGGCCTGCGAGCTGATCAGCCGGGTGCTTGCCGTCGTGCACGACCAGGTGCCGGAGGTCTGGGAGGTGGAGATCAATGACGAAG
The DNA here is from genome assembly GCA_030145425.1 of Chromatiales bacterium. Lineage (GTDB taxonomy): Bacteria > Pseudomonadota > Gammaproteobacteria > Chromatiales > Chromatiaceae > JAHEHQ01. Next base: position 3,876 of record JAQYVO010000168.1, read on the forward strand.
AGGCGCTGGCAGTCAACAGTGCGTTGGAGGCCGGCGCGGCCATCGAGCTTGAAGACCTCCTGCGCGATCACCGCGAACGGGACAGCAAACTGAGCTGCATCCCCCTGCTGCACCTGAGCAAGGGTGCCCGGGTCACCCTGCCGCCGTTGAATACCAGGATGAAGAGTGGTGACCGGCTGCTGATCTGCGGCAGCATGTCCGCCCGCAGCCGGATGGAGTGGACGCTTCAGAACGACAATGCGCTGAGCTACGTCCTCACCGGCCAGGTGTGCGCCCAGGGCTGGGTCTGGCGGCTGTTTCGGAAGAATGGCCTGACTTGAAATGAGCGGCGCCCGTTTTTTTGCCCGGAGGTTTTTTGCGATCCTGCGGTCTATTTCCTATTATAGGGCGGACGTCCTATCGTTTTTGTTTCCCCGGATGTAGTTTCCGGGGTAAGTTTCCCGTCGGATCTATGAATGGCTGTGGCATTGCTGCGTTGCAGGGGCTGGAGCCGGCGAATCTAGAAAACCATTTTCGGGTCTGCGCGCTTGTGCCGGAATCCGCCGCGGTGGCGGGCCCGATTGGAGGAGTAATGCACGAATTGCTTGAAAGGTTGCACCAGGACCATAAGAATCTAGACAGGGTTCTGACCCTGCTGTCCAGCCAGCTGGATCATTTTTTCGCGGGCCGGGAATCCAATTTCGATCTCAAGATCGAGCTGCTGGAATATCTGGAGACCTATGCGGATCTGGCGCACCATCCCCTGGAAGACCTTATCTACCATGCCGGTATGAAAAGGCTGAGTGATGAGAATACGCATCTGCTGGAGCGGTTGCTCGGGCAGCACCAAAGGCTGACAGCGTCCACAAGAAAATTCCGGATGTCCCTCGAGAACATATTGCACGACGGCGTCATGTCCCGGGCCGAGCTCGAAACCCAGGGCAGGGAATACGTAGCCCTGCAGCGGCTGCACCTCAACCTGGAAGAGGCAGAGGCCTTTCCGCTGCTTGATAAAGCACTCACCGAAGAGGATTGGAAGGAGATCGCGGCCCATCAGCCGAGACATGATGACCCGGTGTTCGAAAAGCCGGATCAGCTGCGTTTCAGTTCTCTGTTCCATTACCTCGAAAAAGCCGAGGAAGAGGAAGAGGCCGAGGACTGAGGTCGAAAATTTGTCCTCATATCCTGGATCGGCAAGTGCTGTTTTTCGGGACGTAATACATGTCTGAATCTTCGGTAACACGTCATTCCACGGTAGCGGTTCGCATCGGTAATCTACTGGTCGGCGGAGGTGCGCCGGTGGTGGTCCAGTCCATGACCAACACCGATACTGCCGATGTGGATGCAACCGTGCGGCAGGTCGCCGAGCTTGCCCGTTCGGGCTCCGAGCTGGTGCGCATTACCGTCAACACGGAAGCGGCGGCCGGTGCGGTGCCCGCTATTCGGGAGGGACTGGACAGGCTGGGCTGCGACGTGCCCCTGATCGGCGATTTTCATTTCAACGGCCACAAGCTGCTGCAGAAGTATCCGGCGTGCGCCCAAGCCCTTGCCAAGTATCGTATCAATCCCGGAAACGTCGGCCGCGGCAGCAAGCGGGATGAAAAATTCGCCGTGATGATCGAGATGGCCTGCCGGTACGACAAGGCGGTCCGGATCGGTGTCAACTGGGGATCCATGGACCAGGAGCTGGTCGTGCGCATGATGGATGAGAACGCACGCTCCGCCCAACCCAGGGACAACGATCAGGTGACCCGGGACATCATGGTGGCCTCGGCCCTGGAAAACGCCCGTCGGGCCGAGGAGTTGGGCCTGGGCCGGGACAGGATCCTGCTCTCGTGCAAGATGAGCGGGGTCCAGGACCTGATAGGTGTCTATCGGGACCTTGCCGGCCGTTGCGATTACGCCCTGCACCTGGGGCTTACCGAGGCGGGTATGGGCTCCAAGGGAATCGTTGCCTCCACCGCCGCGCTCGCGGTCCTGCTGCAGGAGGGCATCGGGGATACCATACGCATCTCACTGACGCCCGAGCCGGGCGGAAGCCGTACCCAGGAGGTGGTCGTTGCACAGGAGATACTGCAGACCATGGGCCTGCGGTCGTTCTCTCCCATGGTAGTCGCCTGCCCGGGCTGCGGCCGCACCAGCAGCAGCTATTTTCAGCAGTTGGCCCAGGATATCCAGGAATATCTTCGTGAGCAGATGCCGGCCTGGAAGACACGCTATCCGGGTGTGGAAACCCTGTCGGTCGCAGTCATGGGCTGCGTGGTGAACGGCCCTGGAGAGAGCAAGCACGCCAACATCGGCATCAGCCTGCCGGGAACCGGTGAGAATCCGGTCGCGCCGGTCTATGAGGACGGGGAAAAGACCGTCACCCTGAAAGGCGATCGAATCGCGGAGGAGTTCCAGGAAATCGTGAATCGGTACGTCGAGAACCATTACGGGGGAACCGGATAGTCCGTAGCCCCAGTCCGTAGCCTGTGTTGAGGAACGAAACACGGGTTAAATAATTCTTAACCCGCGTTTCGCAAGCTCAACGCAGGCTACAATAGACAGTGTTCGTCTATAAACAACATTTTCCGTCATTCCGGCGCAGGCCGGAATCCAGTAAGTCGCTGAATTCCCTGGATCCCGGCCTTCGCCGGGATGACGTGGTTTCCGGAAAACACGCGTTTCCGAACGGACGATAGATATCTGCTGCGCTGTTAATAACGTGGTGTATCGGTGCGTGAAAGGAACTGTCAGGAGAACTGAAACACCTATGGATTTGAGACGAGTCCCATCGAAATGACTACGGCCGGACAGTGGGCGTGGCCCATAGTGCTGTCTGTTGTCTTGCTACCTTCATCGCTGTCTGCAGATGTTTTTGTTCGCGACGACATCATTACCGATCCGGACCCGGCTGCCTTTTCCATCTGTTATAACCACACCTGCAAGGAGGTGGTGACCCTATCCCTGGACCGGCGCCAGTGGCGGGAGGTTCAGGCTGTCTTTACACCGCCCGCCACGGGTGGTGTGCAGGAACGCCGCAAGGTGGCAGAGGCTGTTGCGCTGTTCGAAGAAATGGTGGGCGGACTGGTTGGAACCAACCACGATAAGGGGGGCAATCTCCAGGGGTTGCTGAGTGGCGGCAAACAGTTGGACTGCATCGACGAATCCACCAACACCACCACATTTCTGGCGATGCTTGAGAAGGGACGACTGTTGCGCTGGCATACGGTTGAGGACCGTTCCTCCCGTGGTTTTTTTATTTTTGGCATGCCCCACACAACAGCGGTTGTGAAGGACAACGCGACCGGGGAAAAATGGGCGGTCGACTCCTGGTTCCATGACAACGGCGTGCCGCCGGAGATACTTCCTCTTGGCGAGTGGCGTGGTGGCTGGGAACCTCCGGTTGCTCGATGACCATACTCGTAGAGGCCAGGGAGGTTGTTCGTGTCTACGGGGAGGGGGGGGGCGAACGACCGGTTCTGCGGAATGTCGATCTGCAGATAGAGGAGGGGGAGTGCATCGCTTTGCTGGGTCGCAGCGGATCGGGTAAATCCACCCTGCTCAACCTGTTGGCCGGCATCGATACGCCGGATGAAGGGGAGATCCTGATCCGGGAGCAGTGCATCAACCGACTGCCCGATCGGGAGCGCACCCTGTTCCGGCGCAGGCACATCGGCTTTGTCTATCAGCTGTTCAACCTGATTTCGACGCTCACCGTGGAGGAGAATATCGGCCTTCCCTTGGAGCTAAACGGCATGGGGGAAACGCAGATAAGTGAAAAGGTGGCGCAGCTGCTCGGGGAGATCGGACTGGCGGACAGGAGCGGCGCCTTTCCCGACCGGCTTTCGGGCGGGGAACAGCAGCGGGTGGCGGTTGCCAGGGCGCTCATCCATGAACCTGCGCTGATCCTTGCGGACGAGCCGACCGGCAACCTGGATGCGGAGACGGGACGCATGGTGCTGGATCTGCTGACAGATCTCTCGCGGCGCTACGGCCGCACCCTGATCATCGTGACCCACAGTCTTGCGGTGGCCCGGGCCGCAGATCGGGTGGTGACGCTCAAAGACGGTGTTCTTATACTGTCCCAGGGGGATTTCGCTTGGTAGGCAGCCGCCTCTTCAGGACCGGTTGGCGGCATCTGATTCGCCACGGCTGGCAGTCGGGGCTTTCGGTGCTGGGAATCATGCTTGGCGTAGCCGTTGTGACCGCGGTTGACCTGGCCAATGACAGTGCCCGCCGCGCCTTTGAGCTTTCGATGGAGCAGGTCACAGGCGGAACGACTCATCAGATCGTCGGAGGGCCGACCGGGATTCCGGATCATCTTTACACCAGCCTGCGTATTCAGCAGGAGCTGCGGCCCAGTGCGCCGGTCGTGGAAGGGCTGGTCAGGCTGCGCGGAGAGACATTTACGTTGCTGGGACTGGACCCGTTTGCGGAGCGGGGGTTTCGGCCCGTCCTGGAGGTCGGAAGCGGCGGCGGGATCGGCGCGCTGCTGACCCGCAGGGATGCCCTGGCGATGCCCGCGGTGAGTGCCAGGCGCCTCGGACTGAAACAGGGCGACAGGATAGGGATAGAGGTCGCGGGCAGGGTCTCGGAAGTGGAAGTGGCTGTGCTGATCGGTGGGCAGGACGAGTCGGCGCTGGACGGGCTGCTGTTCAGCGATATATCCACGGCCCAGGAACTGCTGGACCGGGTAGGCAGGCTGGACCGCATCGACCTGATTTTAGACAACGCCGGGGTGGCGCACTGGTCAAAGCGGTTGCCCGAGGGGGTGCGGCTCGTAAGTTCCGGCGACCGCACCGCCGCGATGGCCAGGATGAGCGAGGCGTTTCAGATCAACCTGGGGGCGATGAGCCTGCTTGCCCTGCTGGTGGGTGCATTCCTCATCTATAACGCCATGACCTTCTCGGTGCTGCAGCGGCGGGGTCTGCTCGGCATGTTGAGGGTGATGGGGGTGACCCGCCGGGAGCTTTTCAGATTGGTACTGCTGGAGGCCGTGGTTGTCGGTGCGCTGGGCACACTGCTCGGTCTCGCACTCGGCATCCTGCTGGCCCAGGGGCTGGTGACGCTGGTGGCCCGTACCATTAACGACCTCTATTTCACGCTCACAGTTACCCAGCTTTCGATAACGGGGGTTGGTCTGCTCAAGGCGACCCTGCTCGGCATGGCCACCACCCTGGCTGCCACTCTGGTGCCGGCGTTTGAGGCCGCACGTTCGAGCCCGCTGGCGGTGACGCGCCGATCCCACATAGAGTTCCACGCGCACCGGACGCTGCCCTGGCTGACCACCGCCGGGTTGGTGTCGATGATCCTGGGACTGCTGGTGGTGCGTCTGCCCGGCGAGAGCCTGGAACTGGGTTTTTCCGGCCTGTTTCTCATCATCGTGGGATACGCCCTGGTAGTGCCCCCCATGGTGGTACTGCTGTCGCGCCTGTTGTTGCCCCTGCTCAAACGGTTTTCCGGCACCGTCGGCAGACTGGCGGGGCGGGGCATAGACGCCTCGCTGAGCCGCACCGGTCTGGCTGTCGCGGCCCTCACCGTGGCGGTTGCGGCCACCGTGGGTATGGGCATCATGGTCTCCAGCTTTCGTGCCACAGTGGAAGACTGGCTGGCGCAGACGCTGCGGGGGGATATCTATGTCTCGATCCCTCAGCGCGTGTCCAGCCGTGCATCAACCCCGTTGCCCGAGGGCCTGCCCCAGCGGCTTCTCAAGCTTTCCGGCATCCGCGAACTCAGCCTCGGCCGGGGCATCCAGGTGGATACCGGGAACGGCCCGGTGAATCTCCTGTCCATACATATGGCATCGGCAAGCTATGAGGGTTTTCGTTTCAAGGGATCCACTCTGCCCGAGGTATGGCAGCGCTTCGACGCCGGTGAAGTGATTATCGCCTCTGAGCCTTTTGCCTACCGTAACGGCCTTAAGACGGGGGACCAGGTGGCGTTGCTCACGGCGCGGGGATTCAGGCATTTTATCATCGGGGGTATCTTTTTCGACTATGGGTCGGATCGGGGTCTGCTGGTTATTACCTCCGATGTCTACCAGGCCCTCTGGGAGGATCCAGCCATCTCCACCGTCGGCATCTATCTTGAAGATGAAGATGCCGATATCGATGGGGTCATGACCCTGGTCAGGCAGTCGGTGGGAACCCTCGACGACCGCATCAAGGTGACGGCCAACCGGGAGATCTTCACCCGTTCGATGGAGGTCTTCGACCGTACCTTCACAATCACCAACGTGCTGCGGCTGTTGGTTATCGGCGTCGCCTTTGTCGGCATCCTCAGCGCACTCATGGCCCTGATGCTGGAGTGGCGGCGGGAACATGCCATTCTCAGAGCCACCGGTCTGCTGCCCGGACAACTGTTGTGGCTGGTTCTGCTTCAGACCGGCTTGATGGGTTTCATGGCCGGTCTGCTGTCGTTGCCCCTGGGCTGGTTCATGGCGGAAGTATTGATCGACGTAATCAACAAGCGGGCGTTCGGTTGGAGTATCCAACAGCTGCTGCCGGCCGGCGTCCTCGCCGAGGCGCTGCTGTTTTCCCTGGCGGCCGCCCTGCTGGCGGGGCTGTACCCCGCCTTGAGACTGATGCGAACCGCCCCAGCGGCGGCATTGCGGGAGGAGTGACCGGTGCTCAGGTTGGTGGCTTCGGTGCTGTTGCTTATCGCAGGCTGTTCGCCCGGTGAACCGCCCCGGACCGGCGGGGCGGAAGTGTCGGGTTTGCTCGGGGGGGATGCCGCCGAAGGCTTTGAAAGGGCCTACGGCCCCAGGGTTTTCAGTTTCCCCCGGGACCACGGAGTGCACCCGGGATTTCGCAGCGAGTGGTGGTATATCACCGGAAATCTCGATTCTGAAGAGGGCAGGCGGTTCGGTTTTCAGGTCACTTTTTTCCGTTTCGCAATGTCGCCACCGCCTGCCGAAAGCCGGGCGTCCGGCTGGGCCGCCGACCACCTATGGATGGTCCATGTCGCCGTGACCGATGCCCGGGGCCGTCGCCATCATGCAGAAGAGCGGCTGGCCCGGGAGGCCTTGGGGCTGGCAGGAGGCGGCGGCGAGCCTTTTCAAGTCTGGCTGGAGAATTGGCGGCTCAGCGGAGGGGACGTCGGATTCCCCCAGGATCTGCTGCTGAACGGGAAGGACCTTGGGCTGCGGCTGAGTTTCGAGCCGGTCAGGGAGCCCCTGTTGCAGGGTGGTGCAGGGCTCAGTCAGAAAGGGCCTGAACCGGGCAACGCCTCCTACTACTACTCGATTACGCGCCTTCAGACCCGGGGAGAATTGAGACTGGGCGACAGCCGTTTTCAGGTGAGCGGGCTCTCCTGGCTGGACCGGGAGTGGGGAACCAGCGCGCTGGGCAAGGACCAGGTGGGCTGGGACTGGTTTTCTCTGCAGCTGAATGACGGCACGGATCTCATGTATTATCGATTACGAACCCGTGCCGGCGAGACCGATCCCCACAGCGCCGGTACCCTGCTGTTCGAGAACGGAGAACAACGGCGGCTTGGCCCGGCAGACATAAGGCTCAAACCCAAGAGATGGTGGGTAAGCCCCGAGGGTGCCCGCTACCCGGTTTCCTGGGATGTCACGGTGAGGCCGCTGAACAAAACCCTGACCGTCACCGGCCTGTTCGATGATCAGGAGATGGATCTCAGCGTGGTTTACTGGGAGGGCGCGGTGGATGTCTTCGATGGCGGAAAGCCCGTGGGCCGCGGTTATCTGGAGATGGCTGGCTACTAGTTTTAACAGGCCTTGATGAACGGAAAGATGCGATGTGCACAGTTGTCTTGCTGAGACGTCCCGGACATCGGTGGCCCCTGTTGATGGCCACCAACAGGGATGAGATACGCGGACGGCCCTGGCTGCCCCCCGGCAGGCACTGGCCGGAACAGCCGGACGTGGTGGCAGGCCTGGATCGCCTGGGCGGTGGAAGCTGGCTGGGCGCGAACGACCGGGGCCTGGTGGTCACGGTAACCAACAGGACCGGCACCCTGGGGCCCGCCTCGGGCAAACAAAGTCGGGGCGAGCTGATTCTGAAAGCATTGGAGCACGCTGATGCGGCGACGGCCGTGCAAAAATTGTCCGGGCTCAACCCCGAGGCGTACCAGGCATTCAATATGATCGTCGCCGATGCGGCTGGGGTGTACTGGCTCCATCATCGGGAGGGGGAGGGCATCGGCTACACTGATGTACCGGAGGGTATATCGATGTTGACCGACAGGGATATCAACGACTCGCGCTCAGAACGCATCCGGCGTTATCTGCCGGAATTCGCTGGGTTGCCGGAGCCGGACCCTGAAGCGGAAGATGGTTGGACATTCTGGAAGCTGCTGCTGGGCGACAGACAGTTTGATCGGGCGGACGGACCCAGAAGTGCAATGACGCTCTCGGACGGTGAATTCGCCACGCTCTCCAGCTCACTCATCGCACTGCCGGCGATTGGGAATCCGCAGAAACATGAGCTGCTGTGGTACTTTGCTGCCGGCCCATCCGACTGCGAGCCGTATCGTAAAGTAGAAGTTTGAAACCCGAAGGGAACATCCATGAAACAGGCGAAGTTGCACATCGGTCAGCTGGTCCATCACAAACTTTTCGGTTACCGCGGCGTGGTCTATGACGTGGATTCGGAATTCAGCCTGTCCGACGAATGGTATCGGCAGGTGGCCAAAAGCCGTCCCCCAAAGGATGAGCCCTGGTATCGGGTGCTGGTGGACACCTCCGATGGGGAGACCTACGTAGCCCAGCGGAACCTGGAGGCGGATCCGGAAACCAGGCCCGTCAGGCACCCGAGGATAGAAGAATGCTTTTCCGGATTCGAGGATGGGCGTTATCAGATTCGTGGGGCCAACTGAAGCAGTCCGGCTTTATCCCGGGTAGGCATCGTCAGCCGTGAAACTCATATTCCTTGGAAGTCGTGGCGCCCAGTCGGTGGCCACCCTGAAGACACTGCTGGAGCATGACCTGCTCCCGGAGGCGGTGCTCATTGAAGAGGAGGGCGGAGGTCCTTCAGTCTCCCAGCTGGCTTTGCCCGTCATCGGTTCCTCCAACGCACCCGGTCTGCCGGAGATCTCTGCAGCTTATGGTGTTCCGGCATCTACGGTCTCAAGGGAGTCTTTGCCCCGTGTCCTGGAGGCGTTGCGTCCGGACCGGGTGCTGGTCTCCTGCTATCCTTATCGTGTCCCTGAATCCCTGCTCTGTTCGGTGCCTTCAGGCTGGTTCAATATCCACCCCTCTCTGCTGCCCGATTACCGGGGGCCCAGTCCTGTGTTCTGGCAGCTTCGCGATGGTCGGGATCGGATCGGTGTGACCCTGCATCGCATGAGCTCGGAACTGGACCTGGGCCCGATCCTGGCACAGCGTACTTTCGATCTCCCCAACGGCTCGTCAATGTTATCGCTCAGCGGCCAGGCGGGGCATGTCGGGGCGCTGCTTTATCTGGATTTGGACAGCGATGTCGCAACCGACACATCCCCGGTACAAGCACAGGATCCCGCAAAGGGCAGCTGTCAGTCGTTTCCCCGTCCTGAAGATTTCAGAATCGAGCCGGAGTGGCCAGCACTCAGGGTCTTTAATTTCATCAGAGGGGTCAGGGAATTAGGGCCGCCGTTTTTCGAGACGGAATCGGGACGCCGCTGCCTGATTGCCGACGCCCTTTCGTGGCATGACGGACCCGGCCCCTATCCCATGAATGAAACAAGGGAAAACACCCGGCTGCTACGCTGCTATAATGCCGCGGTGATTCTGCACATCGAAGGATATCAGTGACATGAGCACGACCAGTATCGCTGCAGGTGAATACCGGTTGGTGGAAACCCGGCTGCAGGAAAAGCTGCCCGGCGGTGCCGTGCGCTGCGGTCTCTGCTCCTGGCGCTGCAAGCTGGTTCACGGGCAGCGGGGTTTCTGTCAGGCCCACGTCAATCGCAATGGTACCCTCTACAATCTCTCCTACGGCATTTTGTCGGCGGTGGATGTCGATCCCATCGAGTCCAAACCGGTCAAACATTTCCGGCCCGGCACCCAGGTGCTTTCGGTGGGCAGCTATGGC
>JAQYVO010000175.1 GCA_030145425.1 Chromatiales bacterium
CTTGCGGCAGATCGAGCAATAACAGAGGTTGAATGGGTACGGATGAGTTGATTCCAGCCGGAACCTCACCGCCCCGCAGTGGCACGATCCTTTGAGATTCATAGGAGCCTCCCCTCGTCACTTCCTTGGAACTGGTGCCACGTATCGCGTTGCCGCATTTTCGATTTGCTCGTATCTATTGTGTGGCGCCCACCGGGTAGATACTAGACAATCAGATCGAAATAGGGGAGAGCCGATCGGATACAGGTCGGGGTTTTCTCTTGGCGCCGCTGCCCAAATGTGGAAATGTGTACGCACCCATACGGCACATGAGAGGGATACAGAAAGGTAATCGGCATGAAACAACACGCGAAACTCCCGTCGATTCTTCTGGTTCTATTCGTTTCAGTGAGTTCCGCCGGCGCCCAGTCCGGGTATTTGACCCTGGAGGATCTGCGAAAGCAGGTGCGCATTTCCAGCCCAGCCCTTTCTCCCGACGGGAAAACAGCCGTGTTCATCACCTCACGGGCGGATTTCGAGAGCAATACGTACGAGTCTCAACTCCTGCAGATAGACCTGGCAACCAAACAGACCAAGCTGCTGTCCACCCGTCAGGGCATCCGGCAACCCACCTGGTCGCCGGATGGTCGGCACCTCGGTTTCCTCTCGCCGGGAGAGAAGGGAGTCCAGATCCACATCCTGCCAATCAACGGCGGTGAAGCCGTCCCGATTACCACCGCACCAGCTGGGATCCGACGTTTTGCCTGGAGCCCGGACGGGGAGTACGTGGCGTACGTCACCGATGAAGCAGCCTTGGAAGACCAGGATCAGGACCCTCAGAACCAGTCCTTCGCGGTGGGCAACAATGATTTCTTGACCACCGGCCCTCCGGCCAACCGGGCCGTCTGGATCATCGACCGGTCCGGCAAGGAAGCCCGGCAACTCACTGCGCCCGGAGTCACTGTCGGCACAGGGCTGACGCTGACCGGTCTGGACTGGTCGTCCGATGGGGAGTCGCTGGCGGTGACCGTGTACCCAACTCCCTTCTCAGGCGATTCTGATCTGGGGAGGTCAGCCCTGCTCGATGTCAAAACGGGCGATCTGACATGGGTCACGGTTCGTCAGACGGGTGAATCGTCTCCAGCATTCGATCCGAAATCCCAGCGAATCGCTTACGTCTATCCCCGCGACGGTGTGCCGGCAAATGTCCGTGAAGTGTACGTTCGAGATCTGCAAAGTGGTGCGGATGAAAGCTGGACGAGAGCACTCGATCGCCATATTCGGGGCTACCGTTGGCTGGGTGATGGGAGTCTGGTGGTCTTTGCCAGCGATGAATTACGGAACGGTTGTTGGCGGGTTACCGGAGCTGATTCGTGGGAGCCCGTACCTCTCGGTGAGGTTTACAGCGTGGGCGGTTTTGACCTCAGTCAGGATGGCGCCATGCTGTTTGTTGGTGATGGGATCCATCGACCCGGTGAGTTGTTCTTCAAGCCCTCGCTTGAGGCAGCTCCGATAGAGCTCACCTCTTTCAACCAGTTCATCGGCGAACGAAAGCAGGGGAAGCGGGAAAACGTTGTCTGGGAAAGCACCGATGATTTTCGACCAAATGGTGTGATCACCTATCCGCCGGATTTTGACCCCGGTAGAAAATACCCGTTGGTGTTATTGATCCACGGCGGTCCGACGGCCTCCTCCTCGCTGTCCTTTGACTCCACAGCGCAGCTGATGGCGGCGAAAGGCTGGGTCGTTTTTCAACCCAATTATCGGGGCAGCGAAAACCTGGGCAATGCGTTCCAGAGTGCGATCGCCAATGATGCAGCCGAAGGCCCCGGCGAAGATGTCATCAGCGGGGTGCGGGCCTTACAGAGGAAACCGTTTATCGACCCCGATGCCGTCGCTGTTTCCGGTTGGTCCTACGGCGGTTGGATGACTGCGTGGCTGATCGGTCGTTATCCTGAAGTATGGACGGCCGCAGTGGCCGGCGCCGCCCCTGTCGACTTCACCGATATGTACAGCCTCAATGACCTCAATCGGATGCGTCGCCACGCGATCACCGATTCGCCATATGTCGGGGACAACCTGGAGAAGGCGTACAAGCAGTCGCCAATCATCCATTTCTCTCGACTCCGGACGCCCACCCTGGTCCTCTCGGTGACCGGTGATTTCCGGGTGACCATTACCGGTTCCTATAAGTTGTTTTCTGCGCTGCGCGACAACGGGGTGCCGGTAGAGTTCATCGCCTACCCGGGAAGGGGACACTTTCCCTCCGATCCGGTACAGCGGCAGGATGTCACCATCCGGTGGCTGGGGTGGCTGGAAAAGTACCTTCGAGGCAAGGGCGCGGCAGGCACCGAAACAAACAACGAGTGATCGTGCAAGAAATCGTCGCCTACGCCGCCGAGCGCCATATCCGGGTGCTCCCGGAAATCGACATGCCGGGTCATGCGGCGGCGGCCAACAGGGCCTACCCGGGACATTCGGGTGGCGGGAACGAAAAACGTCCCGATTTCAC
>JAQYVO010000195.1 GCA_030145425.1 Chromatiales bacterium
ACGGCGGCCGCGCCGACCGCCTTAAGCAGGCGCTCGTCAAAGGAGAAGGCGGGACCGAATACCGGAATCGTCTTGTTCAGGCCGGCCTGGGCATACTGTTTCAGAAAATTGATTCCCATACCGCCGGGCAGGAAAAAGAAGACGGCATCCGGCTTAGCAGCGCGCAGGGTGGCCAGTTCCGCCGCATAGTCGGACTGCCCGAGCCTGGTATAGACCTCCCCTGCAATCTTGCCCTTGTAGAACCGCTTGAAGCCGGCCAGGGCGTCCTTCCCGGCGGGATAGTTGGGAGCCAGCAGATAGACGTTTTTGAATCCCTTGTCATTCACGTATTGCCCCACGGCTTCATGCAGATTATCGTTCTGCCAGGCCACATTGAAATAGTTTTCGTGGCAGCCTTTACCGGCAAGACGGGAAGGCCCGGCATTGGGGCTGATGTAGAACACCCCCTCGCGAACCACCTTGGGTACCACGGCCATCGCCACATTGGAAAAGACGATGCCGGTGAGTATCATCGCTTTGTCGCGCTTGATATAGCGTTCGGCAATCTGCTTGCCCTTCCCGGGTTTGCGCCCGTCGTCGTCCACCATCAGTTCCACGGGGATCCCGCCCAGCTTTCCGTCTCCCTGGTCGATGGCCAGTTGAAATCCGTCGCGGATATCTTCACCCAGATAGCCCGCCTTGGTGGACAGCGTGGTTATCATGCCGATCTTGACCGGTGCTTCGGCGGCTGCCGGACCGGCGGCCAGTCCTGCCGACAGGGCCAGCACACACAAAACTCTGTTCGTCATAGGATCCCCCAATATTCTTTTAAGCTTGTGAACGGGCCACATCATACGCAAATGTACCGGGGCAGTGAACCGCCGGGCCGTTGGGCAAAAGTTGCAATTGCCCTCCGCTGGCGTAAACTCCAGCCCTATTCCGGTTCAGTCTGCCGGGCTTAAGTTTGATCCCTGTCACTCGGCTGAATCGGAACAAATACAAGAGCACTATCCCGATTACCGAGTACCCTCGCCATTCTTAATCTAAGGAGCTACTGACGCATGAAGAAAATCCTGACTGCAGCGGCCTGTGTCTTGCTGGGCCTCTCTATCACCATGGCTGCGGGCGCCAAGACCCTGAGGCTGGCCTATGATGCCGACCCTGTGTCCCTGGACCCCCATGAACAGCTCTCTGGCGGCATGTTGCAGTTCTCACACATGGTATTCGACCCCCTGGTCCGCTGGGATAAGAAGATGGGTTTCGAACCCCGCCTGGCCGAGTCCTGGAAACGCCTGGACCCTCATACCATGCGCTTCAACTTGAGAAAGGGTGTGAAGTTTCAATCAGGCAACCCGTTCAGCGCGGCTGATGTGCTCTGGACCTTCGAGCGCCTCAAGCAGAGTGCTGATTTCAAGGGCCTGTTTGCACCTTTTAAGGAGATGAAAAAGGTCGATGACTACACCATCGACCTGGTGACCAATGATCCCTATCCGCTGGTGCTGCACATGGCCACCTATATCTTCCCCATGGACAGCAAGTTCTATGCCGGTAACGATGCAAAGGGTAACCCCAAGGCGATGCTCAAGAAACACGCCGATACCTATGCCTCGACTCATGCCTCCGGCACCGGCCCCTATACCGTCGCCAAGCGCCAGCAGGGTGTGCGAGTGGATTTCCAGCGTTTCGGCGGCTACTGGGACAAGAAATCCCCGGGTAATGTCGACACGATCGTCTTGACACCCATCAAAGAGGCACCGACCCGGGTCGCGGCGCTGCTCTCCGGCGATGTGGATTTCATTTCGCCCGTACCCCCAGCCGATCTTCCACGCATCAGCAGAGACCCCAACGTAAACCTGGTCTCCATGGGTGGCACCCGCATTATCACTCTTCAGCTCAACCAGGAGCGCCGGGCTGAATTAAAGGACCCGCGGGTTCGCCAGGCTATCGTTTATGCGATCAACAACGAGGGTATCGTCAAGAAGATCATGAAGGATTTTGCCACTGCCTCTGCGCAGCAGAGCCCGGTGGGCTTCGTCGGCCACGTGGCGAACCTCAAACCCAGGTATGACCTGAAAAAAGCCAAGCAGTTGATGAAGGATGCAGGATACGAAAAGGGGTTCTCCGTCACCATGATGGCCCCCAACAACCGCTATGTGAACGATGCCAAGATTGCCGAGGCAGTCGCCTCCATGCTCTCCAGAATCAACATCAAGGTCGGCCTCAAGACCATGCCCAAGGCCCAGTACTGGCCCAAATTCGACGAACGGGCTGCGGACATCATGATGATCGGCTGGCATTCGGATACCGAGGATTCGGCCAATTTCACCGAGTTTCTGACCATGTGCCCCAACACCGAAACCGGGTATGGTCAGTACAACAGCGGCAACTATTGCAACAAGGAGATCGATGCGCTGATTCTGGCCAGTCAGGGAGAAACCGACGAAGCCAAGCGTTCCGCCACATTGCAGAAGGTGGAACAGATGCTCCATGACCAAGCCGCCTTCGTGCCGCTGCACTGGCAGAACCTGGCATGGGCTGCTCGCAAGGGTGTGAACATAGAACCGGTCGTCAACGTCATGAACTTCCCCTATCTCGGGGACCTGGTCATGGATTGACGGTCTGTATGCTTTTCACCGGCCTTCAGTCTCGAAGAGGAAGCCGGTGAAGGGCAGTATTTTATCTGTCGGGCTGGTTTTTTCCGTAGCTTGTGTTGAGCTTGCGAAACACGGGTTGAAAACCAGGGAAGCCCCGCGTTTCGTGCCTCAACGCAGGCTGCATTGATACCAGGTTTTCAGATGCCCCTTAGAAAAACCACCAAACCCAAATGATCGCCTTTCTTGTAAAGCGTTTTGGTCAGGCTCTGGTGGTGATGTTCGTCATCAGCCTGATCAGCTTTTCCATTCAGGACAATCTGGGCGACCCGCTGCGCGAGCTGTTGGGACAATCCGTTTCAGAGGCCGAGCGCCAGGTTCTGCGCGACGAGATGGGGCTCAACGATCCCTTCCTTGAGCAGTATTGGCGATTCCTTAAAAAGGCCGTACGCGGCGATCTGGGGAATTCCTATTTCTTCAAGCGGCCCGCCCTCGAAGTGATCATGGAGAAATTTCCGGCAACCATGGAACTGGTGCTGGGCGCTACCTTGATCATTCTGTTTCTATCAATCCCCATCGGCGTTTACTGCGCCATCAATCCGCGCAGCTGGTTCACCAAAGTGATGATGGGCATGAGCATAATCGGCATCTCGATTCCGGTTTTTCTCACCGCCATCATGCTGATCTATCTCTTCTCCATCGCTCTCGGCTGGCTGCCCTCATTCGGCCGGGGTGAAACCACCATGATCGGATTCTGGGAAACGGGCATGCTGACCTGGGATGGGCTGGTCCACCTGATCCTGCCGTCGGTCGCGCTCTCATCGATCATGCTGCCGCTGTTCATACGCCTGATACGTTCCGAGATGATGGAGGTACTCGAACAGGATTACATACGTTTTGCCTGGGCAAAGGGCCTGAGCAGAAAACGTATCTGGTTTCTGCACGCGCTTAAAAACACCCTGCTGCCTGTAATCACCGTGGGTGGCGTTCAGATCGGCACCATGATTGCTTACACCATTCTCACCGAAACAGTCTTTCAGTGGCCGGGCATGGGCTTTCTCTTTCTCGAAGCGGTAAACCGGGTCGACACCCCGTTGATCATTGCCTATCTGATCGTGGTCGGCGTGATATTCGTGATCACCAATACCGTAGTTGACCTCATCTATGGACTGGTCAACCCCACCGTCAGGCTCGCGGGGGGGCATTCATGACCCGTTACTGGCACCTGTTCAAGGACTCCGCCCTGCTCTACAGCTTTGGCCGGGATAAGGTGGCCATGGCCAGTTTCTCTGTGCTGTTGCTCCTGGTGTTGCTGAGTTTTTCGTCTCCGCTGATCGCACCCTTCGATCCTTACGATCCTGCCGGGATCGACATCATGGACTCGGATATCCCCCCCTCCTGGCAGGAAGAGGGCGACCCCCGCTTCACACTGGGTACCGATGCCCAGGGCCGGGACATGCTCAGCACCATGCTCTACGGCACGCGCATCTCCATCACCATCGGGTTTTTCGCGGTGCTGCTGCAGTCTGTCCTCGGCATTCTCCTTGGATTGGCAGCAGGTTACTACGGCGGACGTATCGACGCCTTCCTGATGCGCCTGGCAGATATCCAGCTTTCCTTCTCCACCCTGATGGTGGCGATCGTGGTGCTTGCGGTGTTCCAGGCCTCCTTCGGCACGGAGCTTTACAACGACCTGGCGATTTTCATGCTGATCCTGGTGATAGGTATTGCCGAATGGCCGCAGTATGCCCGCACCGTGCGGGCATCTGTGCTGGCCGAAAAGAAAAAGGAATACGTGGATGCGGTAAGGGTGATCGGCCTGGGCTCAAGACGCATCATGCTGCGCCACATCCTGCCGAACACCCTGTCCCCGATCCTCGTCATCTCCACGGTGCAGGTGGCAAACGCCATCATGAGCGAGGCAGCCCTGTCGTTCCTGGGTCTTGGCATGCCGGTCAACAAACCCTCTCTCGGCTCCCTGATCAACAGCGGTTTCGAGTACATCCTGAGCGGCTCCTGGTGGATCACCGCCTTTCCCGCCGCGATTCTGATAATACTGGTGCTGGTCATCAATCTGCTCGGCGACTGGCTGCGGGACGTCCTCAACCCGAAGCTCTACAAGGACTGACATGGCGCTGCTGGAAGTCAGAGGACTCGAAGTCAGGTTTCCCATGCGTCAGGGTGAGCTGACGGCACTCCGGGACGTCAGCTTTTCCCTCGACAAGGGTGAGCGTCTGGGTATCGTCGGGGAAAGTGGCGCGGGCAAATCAGTGGCTGCGTTTGCGATCCTGAACCTGATCAGCCGTCCCGGCTATATATCGAATGGCGAGATCATCTTCGAGGGATCCGACCTGGCAAAAATGAACGCCCGCCAGCTCAGAAGCATCCGCGGCAACCGGATCAACATGATCTTCCAGGATCCCATGATGACACTGAACCCGGTGCTCACCATCGGCACCCAGATGATCGAATGCCTGCGGACCCACATGAATATGAGCGCAGGGCAGGCCAGGGAAAAAGCAATCGACAAACTCAGGCAGGTGCAGATCCCCTCCCCTGAGGAACGCATCGATCAATACCCCCATGAACTCTCGGGCGGCATGCGCCAGCGGGTGGTGATCGCCATTGCCCTGTTGACCGATCCCTCGGTCATCATCGCGGACGAACCCACCACGGCCCTGGACGTGACCATCCAGGCGGAGATCATGGAACTCCTGCTGGCCCTGTGTGAAAACAGCGACGTGGCGCTGATGCTGATCACCCATGACCTGGGCGTCGTCTCCCAGGTTACCCAGCGAACGGTCGTGATGTACGCGGGCCGGGTGGTGGAGGAAGGTCCGACCCGCCAGATTATCGAAAATGCCAGGCACCCCTATACCCACGGCCTGATCGCTGCACTGCCGGAGCGAACGAATCCTGGGATGCGGCTCAATCAGATTCCCGGTGTCATGCCCTCCCTGGCTGCCATTCCGCCGGGCTGTTCCTTTCATCCCCGCTGTGAGCATGCCATGGACGTGTGCCGGTCGGAGTTGCCCGACTACGTGATGGACGGGGGATTCCGGGTCGCCTGCCATTGGGTCGCCCATCGGGAGCAACAGCCATGAGCGGCATCGCGCAACAGGGTTCGCAGCCCGCCGGGGACCTGGTAAAAATCAGAGGTCTTAGCAAATGGTTTCCCCTTACCAAAGGGTTTCTGGAGCAGCTGCATTTCGAGGGTGGAAAACTGGTCCGGAAACGCGAAAGCGTCAAGGCGATCAACGGCGTCGATCTGGATGTAAAGCGTGGTGAGGCACTTTGTGTCGTCGGCGAAAGCGGCTGCGGCAAGTCCACTGTCGCCAGGGTCGTTATGGGCCTGCTGGAGCCGACTGCCGGCAGCATCGAATACGATGGACAGCGCATCGACGATCTCTCTGCAGAACGGCTTATGCCGTATCGCCGCAGGATGCAGATGATCTTCCAGAATCCCTATGCCTCCCTCAATCCCCGGCTCACAGTCAAGCAGGCCCTCGAGGAACCGATGCGGTTTCATAATCCCGGTATCGGCAACGGTGAACTGAAAGACAAAGTACAGGATGTGATGGACTCGGTGGGGGTTGATCCGTCCTGGCGTGAGCGGTTTCCCCACGAGTTTTCGGGAGGACAGCGTCAGCGTGTCTCCATCGCCCGTGCCCTGATGGTGGACCCGGAGTTCATCGTTGCAGACGAGCCCATCTCCGCCCTCGACGTCTCCATCCAGGCCCAGGTGCTGAACCTGATGATGGACGCCATGGAACAACGTAACCTGACTTACATGTTCATCACCCACGACCTGTCGGTGGTGGAACACTTCGGCACCCGCGTCGCGGTTATGTATCTTGGTTCGCTTTGCGAACTCGCGCCCACACGGACCCTGTTCGAAACACCGAGACACCCCTATACCAAGGCCCTGATAAGCGCTATCCCCAAGCTGAACCGGGATCGGCCCGCCCACATAAAGCTGATCGGTGAGGTGCCCACGCCCATCGATCTTCCCAGCGGCTGTTTTTTTCATAACCGCTGCGTCTACGCGAATGATCGCTGCCGCGTGGAAAAACCTGAGCTCCACTCAGTTGACGGGGGATGCAGGGTAGCCTGCCACGGTGTTCAGGAAGGGCGTGTCGACTGATTGGTTGAGTGGGCAAATTAATATATTCGACCAGCAGTACTGTAGGGTCGAATTCATTCGACCAACGACTCCGGGAAGCGGTGCAGGGTAAAATTTATTCGACCGATGCTTGATTGGAATCAACCAGTTGTTGGCCGAATAAATTCGGCCCTACAACGGTGATATACCCACTCGATCAGGAAGTAAATTGGTTTACTAAAGTTCGTTTGCCTGGACACCACTCGCGAGGCGTTCGGCATGGGGTGTCCAGCAAAACTGCAGAGCCATGCCCCCGTCGGCTTGTCGGACCACAATCCCCGAGTAGCGTCTAAGCTCAATCACCGCCATCTTTTTCTGTACGAAGGTGAGGTCCACCCTGGTACCCAGTACATATCCATCCCAATCGGTCTTCACGAAGACCCCGCGACGGCTGATGTCCCGGGTGGTCCCGCGATGAGACCAGAGTTCACCGGAAAGATAGACTTTCAACGCGGCACCGTCTCTTTTGGCCCGGCGACGATCGCCGTATAGATTAAGATGAGCATCACGCATCGGGTCACCCTCTGCTAAATTTCGAAATTGACTTCAGGCACTACTGTGATCATCAACAGATTTCTACCGCGATGCCCTGCAACTTCTGTTCGAGATGTACCTCATGCTAGTAAGCACAAAGCACGCCAATTATTCTTTCGCATTGTGTTTCAAAGGCTTATAATTTTCCAAAATGAGGACTGGTTCAGCTTTGTAAAGAATGCTGACATCCGTAAGGAATTCCATGCCTTAACTTTCCTCCTTATGCCTGTTCATATCGGGAATTCAAATCCTCCATTGCCCCTCCAGCAACCCCGGAATCAGTGGATGCAGTATACGATAACTAGCGCCCCACAGTTTATAGGGGCCAACCTTGTAAAACGGGATCAGCCGGGGTTCGGGCCAGGGATCCAATCGGATCATCTCCTCTCCGTGGGCATCATGCGCCGTAAACCGGTCCAGCCGGACATCCAGGATATCGTCAATCTCCCCCGCCTCGCAAATCCATTTATCCGGTGGCCTGATGCACGCCAGAAACGGGGCAATACTGAAGTTGGTGGAAAGCGTCATCTGCTCCGGCAGTTGTTCCAGGATCCGAATTAAATTCCGGTGGAGGCCGGTTTCCTCGTAGGTTTCGCGCAGCGCGGTTTCAAGCAGTGACCCATCACCGGGCTCCAGCTTCCCCCCGGGAAAGGCCAACTGGCCGCCATGCACCGGGCCGTCACTTCTGCGTATCAGTATCAACCTGATCTCACCTTCATCCCCCCGGTACAGGGGTACCAGCACAGCCGATTCAATGATCCGTTGCATCCGTTTACACTTGGGCGGAACCTTTGAAGAGATTTTACCGCACAGAGCGCAGAGGTTCGCAGTAAAAAAAACGGCTCTTCCCCTGATCAAGTGGGTAGATTACCGTTGTAGGGCCGAATTCATTCGGCCAACAGCTGGTTGATTAAAATCGAGCATCGGTCGAATGAATTCGACCCTACAGTTCTGTTGACAGATGGCATGCGTTTTGACTACCGCAGAGGACGCAGACCTACTCAGTGATAAAGAAACCGGGCTCTTCCTCTTATCAAGTGGGTAGATTACCTTTGTAGGGCCAAATTCATTCGGCCAACAGCTGGTTGTTTAAATTAAGCATCGGTCGAATGAATTCGACCCTACGAATCTGCTGACAGATGGAATACATTTTAAGTGAATGAAAAATATTTCGATCTCGATAACTCCCTGGTTTATTTGAATCATGCGGCAGTCTCACCCTGGCCGCTGAGAACCGCTGAGGCCGTCCGACGATTTGCCGATGAGAGTGCGAGATTCGGCGCGGCACACTACCCCGCGTGGCTGGAGACGGAGCAGGAACTTCGAAATCTGATGGCCTGGCTGGTCAACGCCCCATCCAGCGACGACATCAGCATTCTGAAGAGCACGTCGGAGGCCCTTTCTGTTATTGCCTATGGCATTGACTGGAAACCGGGAGACAACGTGGTCCTGTTCGATCAGGAGTTTCCTTCGAACCGCATTGTATGGGAGTCCCTTAATCACCTTGGGGTTGAGGCGCGAATGGTGGATATGTCCCGCTCCATCGACCCGGAACCCGACCTCCTGGCCGCCTGTGACGATCGAACACGACTGATATCGGTAAGCTCCGTGCAGTATGCCCGTGGTCAAAGAATGGACCTGGAGGCCATCGGGACATTCTGCCGTCGGGAGAACATCCTGTTCTGCGTGGATGCCATTCAGAGTCTGGGTGCCATCCCGTTCGATCTCCAGCACATCGGTGCTGATTTCGTCACGGCAGACGGCCACAAATGGATG
Source organism: Chromatiales bacterium (assembly GCA_030145425.1). GTDB lineage: Bacteria > Pseudomonadota > Gammaproteobacteria > Chromatiales > Chromatiaceae > JAHEHQ01. The sequence goes on from JAQYVO010000195.1 coordinate 9,043, forward strand.
ATGGGACCGGAAGGGGTTGCCCTGCTCTACTCCCGGCGAGACCTCAGAAACACCATGAAGCTCCATCAGTACGGCTGGCGCATGGTAGCCGATGCCGGGAACTATGATACGAACGACTGGACGCCATCGGATAGCGGTACGAGATTTGAGTGCGGAACGCCGAACATGCTGGGGATCCATGGCCTGGCGGCCAGTCTGTCTCTCATCAGGGAACTGGGGGTCGACAGGATATTTTCACGGATTCTGGAAAACACCGATCACATGATCCGAATGATCGAGGCTTCGCCGGAAAAATTCTCCCTGCTTTCAGACCCCCGTGTTGAAAGGCGATCCGGCATAGTCACTTTCCGCGCCGAGGGCAGGGATCAAGTGGCGTTTTACCGGAAATTGATGAAAATCGGTGTCATCTGCGCTTCCCGGGGCGGCGGTATCCGGTTCTCACCCCATTTCCACACCGCTTTGGCAGACTTGGAAGAAGCCTGGTCAAGGCTTCTGAAGCTCCTGTAAGACTTATCTAATCCCTCTGTCCGGTCTGCTTGCAGAGGCCTTCAGTTGCGTTGACTTTCCCATACTCCCCTTCATCGACCGAAGCGACGACGGTATCCTGAGATTTTACAAGCGCAATCCAAAGCTTTTCACACCCAAGGATTTCGACAAAAGCGGTCTGATTACCGGCCAAACTTTTAAAAGCCTGTTGGAGCAGGCAAGGTTGCAGGGGCTCCTGACCAGAACGGAAGCGGAGGAGTTGGAGGATATGGAACGATTACGCGGGCAGAAGGGTCCATCGAATGTTCCAGCGGCTGGAGGATATGCCCTATCCCACCCTGGCCCTGTTACAGGGTTTCTGTCTGGGGGGAGGCCTCGAGCTGGCGCTGGCCTGCACCTACAGGGTGGCGGAGGACAGCGAAAACACCCGTCTGGGTTTTCCTGAGATTCGGCTCGGCATATTTCCGGGATTCGGCGGCACAGCGCGCAGTGTCAGAACGCTGGGGCCGTTACGAGGAATGGATCTGATGCTGACCGGACGCAGCATCGGTGCCCACGCAGCCTTGAAACAGGGGCTGGTTGATCGATTGTCGCCGCGACGCCACCTGCACGAAACTGCGCGGCTCATGCTGCTGCAGAAACCCCTGCCTGCCCGCAGGCCTGCATGGTGGACGATCGCGAACAGCGGGCCGGTACGTCCTCTGATAGCTGCGGTGATGAAAAGAAAGGTCAGTGCGGGAATCAGGCCTGACCACTATCCCGCACCCTTTGCACTGATCGATCACTGGCGGGTAAACGCAGCCAGCCGCGAGCGTATGGTTGCCGGTGAGGCGAAACAGGTGTCCCGTTTAATCACCGGCAGGGTTTCCCAAAATCTTATCCGTGTATTTCAGCTTCAGGATCGACTGCGGGCGCTGGGCCGGGGAGCCGACAGTGTCATTGCGCATGTACACGTCATCGGTGCCGGGACGATGGGTGGGGACATTGCCGCCTGGTGCGCCCTCAAGGGCTTGCGGGTCAGCATTCAGGACCAGAGCCCCGAACAGTTGAGCGGGGCCATTCGGCGTGCCCGTCTGCTGTTTGGCAGGAAGCTCCGGCATCCCCGTCTCGTCAGGGCCGCTGCCGACCGGTTGATACCTGACTTCCGGGGAGAAGCCATTCCCAGGGCGGATCTGGTGATCGAGGCCATCGTCGAGGAAACTGCCGTCAAGCAGGACCTCTATCGCGAGATAGAGCCCCGACTCAAACCTGGCGCGCTGCTTGCCACAAATACTTCGAGCATCCCGCTGGAACTGCTTTGCCAGGAACTTGCCCGCCCTGAACGGCTGGTCGGACTGCACTTCTTCAACCCGGTAGCCAGGATGCAGCTTGTGGAGGTCATCAAGGGTGAGAAAACCGGGCAAAACCAGATAGAACAGGCCATGGCATTTACCCGGCGCATAGACCGGCTGCCCCTGCCTGTTGTCAGTTCCCCGGGGTTCCTGGTCAACAGGATCCTCATGCCCTATCTGCTGGAGGCAGTAGGGATCGAGGCCGAAGGTATACCCGCAGAACAGGTCGACCAGGCAGCAAGGGAGTTTGGGATGCCAATGGGTCCCCTTGAACTGGCGGATGCCGTCGGACTGGATATCTGCATGTCGGTGGCGGGAAAACTGTTGAGTGAATCCGACCAGGCGTTTCCCAAGGCCTTTCGTCACAGGGTGGAACAAGGACAGCTCGGACGAAAGTCAGGCAGGGGTTACTACGATTACACAGGAAAGAAGGCATCCACGGGCAAAACCGCTGTCGATCCCGAAATGGCCCGTGAGCTTTCTGATCGGATGGTGCTGCGGCTTCTCAACGAGGCGGTGGCCTGTTTCCAGGAAGGTGTAGTGGAAGGGGCGGATCTGGTTGATGCCGGTGTAATCTTCGGCACCGGATTTGCGCCCTTCACGGGTGGCCCTCTGCACTATATCCGGCAGACTGGACCGGAAGTGCTGATGCACAGGCTACAGACGCTGGAACAAAGTTACGGCAGCCGTTTCTCCGCGAATGTTGGTTGGTCGGCCATCTCCTGATATAAATGGTGTATTAGTGCCACCGGAGGAGATTCGATGCAGAAAACCGATATAATCACGCCGGAACAGACAAATACTCTGTCGGAGGCCTTCCGGGTGCGGGCACGACGAACACCAGACGCTGTTGCCTACGTTCAGTACGACGAGAAATCCGAGCGCTGGCAAAACTATAGCTGGGCGGAAACCGAGAGGGAGATTCTGCGCTGGCGTGAGGCACTCAGCAAAGATGGGTTGAACCCCGGGGACCGGGTGGCAATCATGCTGCGCAACTGCCGTGAATGGGTGATCTTCGACCAGGCCGCTCTGGGACTGGGCCTGGTTACGGTACCCATCTACACGAACGATCGACCGCAAAACATCGGGTACATTTTGGAAGATGCCGGAGTCAGAATTTTTCTGTTGGAAGACGATGAACAGTGGCAGAGACTTCGTGAAATTCACGATCAGTTGGCCGGCCTCACCCGTGTCATCTCTTTGGAACCGGTGGAAACGGCGGAGCCCGCATCGATTGTCACCTATGCGGCAGAATGGCTGCCGGACAACCCGACCAAGTCAGAGGAGCCGGTGATCGATCCCGATGGTCTGGCAAGCATTGTCTATACCTCGGGGACAACAGGAAAACCGAAAGGTGTAATGCTCAGCCACAACAATTTTCTCTGGAATGTCTGGGCCAGCCTCAAGATGGTCAAATTTTACCCGGACGATCGGATGCTCTCGTTTCTTCCGTTGTCCCATGCACTCGAGCGCACGGGCGGGTACTACGTCCCGGTAATCGCCGGTTCCAGCGTCGCCTTTGCACGCTCCGTCGCACAGTTGGCGGATGACCTGCTCACGATCAAGCCCACGATTCTGATATCCGTCCCGAGGATCTTCGAGCGTGTATACGGCAAGATACAGGAGAAGCTCCATGCCGGTCCGGCAATCTCCAGGAAGCTCTTCGAATCCGCAGTGAACATAGGCTACAGACGATTTGAGCACAGCCAGGGGCGCGCCGACTGGTCCCCTTCGCTGCTCGCCTGGCCATTACTCGAAAAACTGGTCGCAAAAAAGGTTCAGGAGCGGCTGGGTGGTCGGCTGCGGTTTGCCGTCAGCGGCGGAGCGCCCCTTTCCGCCGAGATTGCAAGGCTTTTCATCGGCCTGGGAATCAACATCCAGCAAGGATACGGACTCACCGAAACCAGCCCGGTCATCACCGCCAACTCGATTGAGGATAACGTACCGGCAAGCGTGGGTACCCCTGTCGAGGGGGTGGAAATACGCGTCGGCGAGTATGACGAGCTCCTGACCCGCGGCCGCTGCGTCATGATGGGCTATTGGAACCAGCCGGAGGCAACCCGGGAGGTCATCGAGCCGGACGGATGGCTGCACACCGGTGACCAGGTCAAAATTGAAAACGGCCATGTCTTCATCACGGGGCGGCTCAAAGACATCATTGTGCTGGCAAACGGGGAAAAGCTGCCGCCGGCGGACATGGAAATGGCCATCGCCCTTGACGGTATTTTTGACCAGGTAATGGTGCTCGGTGAGGGCAGACCGTATTTGACGGCGCTGGTGGTGCTCAATACCGACGAGCTGTCGAGCCTTGCAGTGGAGTTGGGTCTGGATTCGAACAGTGATAAATTAATATCCGATGACCGCATCAATCAGGAAATCCTGAAACGTATCAACACCCAGCTGGGTGATTTTCCGGGATACGCTCAGATTCGTCGTGTTGGCCTGATCGGGGAGCCATGGGACATCGATTCCGGTTTCATGACGCCTACCATGAAGCTGCGCAGAGCCAAAATCATTAAACGTTATGATGATCTGATAGAATCTCTCTACGAGGGGCATTGATTGGTTTATGACATCTCATCCCATTGAAGAGCGGAATCCCGGAGAATGGCAGCTTACTGTCAGGGTGTTGGCCATGCCCGCAGACACCAATCCCACGGGTGACGTATTTGGCGGCTGGCTGATGTCCCAGGTGGACATTGCCGGCAGCATCCTTGCAGTTCAGGTTGCGCAGGGGCGGGTCGCCACCGTTGCCGTGCACGAGTTTCAATTTCTTAAACCCGTTCTGGTTGGAGACCTCGTAAGCTGTTATACGGAACTGGAACGCACAGGCAACACCTCTGTCAGAGTGAAGGTGGAAGTCTATGCCGAGCGTGAGAGAGATCCGAGAACCGTCGAACAGGTTGCAAACGCATCCATCACCTACGTGGCCGTCGACGAAAATGCCAGGCCTCGCAAGCTGCCGGCATTGAGCTGAACAATCCTGGGTTGGGCAATCCGCTTCGCCTCCGAAGAGACAAAAAAGGGTGGCGCTCCAGTCGGTGTGCGCCTGTTTTTGGGAAATTATATTCCCATCCAACTCAGTACCTTAACTGGCTCTTTGGACAAGGACTGTGATGTAATTAAGAGAAGAATCAGATTTCAGAAATTGAGACAATCAGTCGCTTTTTGATTTTATAGAATAGCTTATACTGTCCAAGCTGCGGTGAACGCTGCTGTTTTTTCACCCGAACAGAAGATATATAGATATGTCCATATCCGGAATCTACGCCGAAATATACTCAAGGCTTGCGACCGATAAATCTTTTTTCCCCTCTTTGCCTGACAGGGCGCTGCGTCTGAGGGAATCACTGAATAACCCGAATACCAATGTTTCCGTAGCAGCCAAAATTCTGCAGACAGACCCGGCGCTGAGCGCCTTCGTCATGCGGGTTGCCAGAAGTGCCCGATTTCTCTCAAGGGTGCCGCCCGACGACCTGGAGGGCGCCGTTCGCCGAATAGGCCTGATGAGCACCTCCCAGTTGGCCACGACCTACACCATTCGTACAGTGTTCGATTCTCCTTCGCCAAGATTGCGCAGGCTTTTGGAAGGTGCGTTTCGGGATGCTTCCAAGGTGGCGGTAATCAGCTATTTTCTGGCGGACCATGTACCGGGATTTCAAGCGGGAAAAGCCATGCTTGGCGGCCTGTTGCAGGACATAGCGGTACCTCCCATACTCAAGATCCTGGAGGAGAGGCCGGAGGTCTTCGAAGATCCGGCCAAAAGAAACAAGGCAGTGGATCAGCTCTGTCCGCTGGTGGGTGTATTGATCCTCAAAGAGTGGGATTTCGATGAAGAACTGATTGACTGTGTGCGCAGCCGTAAAAAGTGGCTCCGCGACCCCCAGCCCAAACCGGACCTGTCCGATGTGGTGTTGATCGCCAGGCTGCATTCCATGTTTGGCACCCCGTTTATGAAAGATTGCCCTGCCCTGATTGATGTACCTGCTTTCAAAAAGCTTTCGCTGGGCGAATTGACACCCCAGAACAGCCTGCAGATTATGGAAGATGCCCGGGAAGAGCTGGATCAACTGCAGCAACTGCTGTTCGGCAGGGCAGGATAAGCGGGTAATCCCCTCCACCGAAAGATCATCCAGCCGATCAGTCCTGAAACAGTGAGTATCAGCGTGTCGGGCTCGGGAATGCCGCTGGTGTTTGAAAACAGCTGACCGGTATTGAACGCGCCAAAACTTTGCAGTCCCGCAACCCAGCTAAAGTCCTCGTATTCCAGCCCCGATCCCGTCAGTTGGAGCGAGGTTCCGATGATGGCCGAGCTACTCTCATTGATACCGACATCGATACTGGTATGCCCCGCCGCAGCATCTTCCACTGCCATAAAACTGCCCTCATAGCTGAGGAACTGCAGCAGTGCATTCGTGTCATCTGCCAAAGCCACCCCGTCCGGAGAACCGTTCTGAATACCGGTAATTCCGAAGAAAAACGCCCCCATGCCGGCACCCAGATCCGGGATGGTGCCGTTAAGAGAATGCCTTTTGTAGACCCTGCCGTTTTGGCCGTTGTACAGCAGTACCTGCCAACCTTGTAGATTAGTCCCCGCAGGTCCCGCAATCTCTACACCTTCGTTCTGATCCCCACTGATGTTGTCATAGTGCAGTTCATTCAGGAACACAGGTGTGCCCTTACTGACGAACGAGACCGCGGAAAGGAGGAGGAAAATCGTTAGGGATACGTAACTTCCACGCCCAACGCGGGCGCATGCCATGCCAATGTCCATTTGTCACCTCTGATGAATCCATTCAACAGGAAGCCAGATCCTAACCTAAAAACTTCCGCAATGACAAGTGGGCTTGGGCAGATCCTCTTATCGGTTGAAAAACTGCGTTGTCAGACCCATGTTCCGTGGAAAGGATAGGCGCCTTTACCCCTTGGCGCACATTACGTACCATTCAATTTTCTTACAGGGCCTGGTAACACCCGTCAGTTGGAGTAACAGTACATGAGTGACAACAAGCATTGCCGTCTTCTGATCCTGGGTTCCGGACCGGCCGGTTACACTGCCGCCGTTTATGGGGCCAGGGCGAACCTCAGCCCGGTACTTGTCACCGGTATGGAACAGGGCGGCCAGCTTACCACCACTACGGATGTGGACAACTGGCCCGGAGACTGGGAGGGTGTGCAAGGCCCGGAATTGATGGAACGAATGCTCAAGCATGCCGAGCGTTTCGAAACTGAGGTGATCTTCGACCACATCAATAAAGCGGATCTCCAGCAACGCCCCTTCATGCTGACCGGTGATTCCGGCACCTATACCTGTGATGCACTGATCATCGCCACCGGCGCATCTGCCCAGTATCTGGGTCTGCCTTCGGAAGAGGCCTTCAAGGGCCGCGGCGTGTCTGCCTGTGCCACCTGCGACGGCTTTTTCTACCGGGAGCAGAAGGTAGCTGTCATTGGCGGCGGCAATACCGCAGTTGAGGAGGCCCTCTATCTCTCGAATATTGCCGATGAAGTCACACTGGTTCATCGTCGTGATGCATTGCGGGCAGAAAAGATTCTGCAAAAAAAGTTGTTTGAGAAGGATAACGTGCGTATCGCCTGGGACAGCGTCCTGGAGGAGGTGTTGGGTGACGATAGCGGGGTTACCGGTATGCGCATCCGCAACTTAAAGGAGAATGTCACCACGGATCACGACCTGCAGGGCGTCTTCATAGCGGTAGGCCACAAGCCCAATACAGGGCTTTTCGAGGGCCAGCTTGATATGTCCCAAGGCTACCTGCGGGTACGTGGCGGCACGGACGGGGATGCCACCACAACCAGTATCGAAGGTGTGTTCGCAGCCGGTGACGTCATGGATCATGTCTATCGCCAGGCGATAACGTCCGCGAGCGCCGGCTGCATGGCGGCATTGGACGCCGAGCGCTACCTGGAATCCCTCGGCACGTAAAGAATCGTGGGCCTTTCGGCTGCAGTTTCCAGACGGGTATGGCTCCGGTTCAGACCGACTACTCCAGTTCTACCATGTGTTCCAGTATGAAATGGCTGATCAGCAGCTCTCGAAAGCGGTTGACCTCCATAAACTGAACGCCGAACCTGTATCTGGCCCGGGTCTTTCTCGATGTCCCCGACATTACGTCCATGACGTTCCTGATAATTGCCGTCAACCTCACGTTTTCCTCCAGGTTTCGTACCGTGAGATTGAATTTGAGTTCAATCGGTTCACCTGACTGACCCAGGTGTTTCATGCTCTCGAAGCGGGCGCCCGTGGTGCTCAAGTCCCTTATCATCACGGGGTGCCAGTTACCCCCGATATCCGGTTTCTCCCGGGCTTTTACCAGGGCCGGGACGCTCGCCTGTATTCTTCCCGCGTTTCGAACGGTGGTCCTTTCCCAATCGTGTGGATACTCCAGGTGCAGATAAGGGTAAGGGCGGGATACAGTGTGAATAACCGTGGAGACGAAACCCAGGGCGTTTCGCTCATCCAGCATGCGCACGGTAAAACGCTGACCCTCGCGCATGAACAGGACCTTACCCTTGACCTCCGGAGCGGTCACTATGAGGCTCTCTCCCTGCAGATAACCGATCACCTTAACGGTATATCGCTCATCCGTTTCGCTTATCGTGCGTTGCAGATACAGTGTCTCCCCCACTCTCAGCCTAAGATGGTCGTCGGTCATCTGTCTCTCACTTCAGGTATCATTCCAATCAAAAGTATTGCTGTGGTCTTCATGGTCTAGTTGTTATATTTTCCTGACATGTTATATCTGTTGGACCCAGATCATCCAGATGCACCGTTCCCACCGGTGGAACAGGCCGAAAAAGAGCCCAACGGTCTGCTGGCGGTCGGTGGCGATCTGAGTCCTGAACGCCTACTCAATGCCTACCGTTCAGGGATATTCCCGTGGTTCTCAGACGACCAGCCCATTCTCTGGTGGAGTCCCGATCCCAGGACCGTACTCTATCCCGAGCGACTTATCATCTCCAGAAGCTTGCGCAAGACACTGCGGAACAAGCCTTTCAGGATCACTTTCGACCAGGATTTCCAGGGCGTCATGGATGCCTGTTCCCAACCTCGTGGAACAGAAAACGGAACCTGGATCACCCAACAAATGATAGATGCCTATGCCTGTCTGTACCAGCTTGGGCACGCACATTCCGTGGAAGTCTGGCTGGGGGATGCTCTGGTTGGCGGACTTTACGGCGTCGCCATTGGCCGGGTATTTTTCGGGGAATCCATGTTCAGCCGTGAAAGAGATGCCTCGAAATGTGCCCTGGTTCACCTTGTTCGACAACTTATGGAATGGGAATTCAGGATGATCGATTGTCAGGTATATTCGGGTCATCTGATATCCCTTGGCGCGGAAGAGATAAGCCGCACCCTGTTCTGTGCGGACTTGAAGGATTGGTGTGGCTTCGATCGCTGGGGCTTTTCCGTGGACTAGGGCCTGTTAACAGGCCCTAAATGTGATGCATACGCCCGACCCCGTTCAGCTCCAGCTGTATCTTTCGTCGCCACAGGCTTGCTCCTATCTCACGGGGAGGGAATCGCGAACCCTGTTTCCGGGCCCTCAGATCCCGATGAACCCGGCGCTTCACAATGTGCTGGCAGATCTGGGGTTTCGTCGCAGCGGAAGCATGGTCTACCGCCATGAATGTGATACGTGCCGTGCCTGCACCCCAATAAGACTGCCTGTTGATCGATTTCTTCCCCGGCGTATTCAGCGGCGGGTATGGAGAAAGAACCGTCGGTTAAGCATTGAAATAAAACCTGCCGACTTCGACACCGAACAATTCGAACTTTACGGAAAATACCTGCGGCACCGTCATCCGGACAGCGATATGGCCAGCGTATCCGAGACCCAGTATCGGGATTTTCTGGTGTGCGACTGGTGCGATACCCGGTTCTTTGAATTCCGGCTGGATACCGAGTTGGTGGCTGTTGCGGTCACGGACCTGCTTCCCACCGGATTGTCAGCCGTTTACACATTTTTCGATCCCCGGTGGTCGGCAATGAGCCCGGGTGTATATGCCATACTCTGGCAAATCCAGGAAGCAAAAAGACGCGGCCTTCGCTGGCTGTATCTGGGTTTCTGGATACCGGGTTCTCCCAAGATGGCTTATAAATCCCTTTTCCGCCCCCTGCAGGCTTACCGGAACGAGACCTGGAAGGAATTCAGTATTGAAGATCCTCTGGATGTTGAAGATGCGGGTTAGGCTGGGATGACCGGAAAATGGCCCGGCATTTTCCAAGCGGGTTGCGTTGGCTCCGATTTTAACGATAATGTCTGGCCTGATCCGGGTGATCGCTGTGATATACTCCCGCTGCGATCAGTCGTAACAAGAAGTGGAACAGGAAACTGCATGGCCAAAGAAGACTTTATCGAAATGGAGGGAACGGTGGTGGAAACCCTTCCCAACACCATGTTCCGTGTGGAACTGGAAAACGGTCACGTGGTGATGGCCCATATCTCGGGTAAAATGCGCAAGCATTACATACGCATACTCACCGGTGACAAGGTTACAGTACAGCTCACCCCATACGATCTGAGCAAGGGCCGCATCACCTACCGGGCCCGCTGATCAGTTACTTGCACCGCCCCCTCAGTGGACGGTGCCCGCCTCGAATTCGAACGTGAGTTCACCGTTCAGAACCCCGATAACGACAACGCCGCCACCGCTGGACAGCTGGCCGAAAAGCAGCTCTTCCGCCAGCGGCTTCTTTATCTTTTCCTGAATGACCCGTGCCATGGGCCTTGCCCCCATCTTTTCATCGTAGCCGTGTTCCGCCAGCCAATCTTTGGCTTCCTGTTCTATAACCAGGGTCACCTTCTTTTCCAGCAGCTGCCCTTCAAGCTCGAAAATGAACTTATCTGCCACGTGACGAATGACCTCAGGCGGCAGCGTGTTGAACTGGATGATCGCATCCAACCGGTTGCGGAACTCCGGAGAAAACATCTTCTTTACGGCTTCAATGCCATCGCTTGAGTGATCCTGGGATGTAAAGCCGATGGAAGGCCTGCTCATCAAAGCGGCACCCGCATTGGTGGTCATGACAATGACCACGTTGCGAAAGTCAGCCTTCCTGCCGTTGTTGTCGGTCAGGGTCCCGTGATCCATCACCTGCAGCAGCAGGTTGAACACGTCCGGGTGGGCTTTCTCGATCTCGTCCAGCAGGAGCACAGAATGCGGGTGCTTGTTGATCTCCTCGGTAAGGAGTCCGCCCTGGTCGAATCCGACGTAGCCTGGAGGGGCGCCAATGAGTCGGGAGACCGTATGGCGTTCCATATACTCGGACATGTCGAACCGGATCAGTTCGACACCCAGGCTGATCGCCAACTGACGCGTCACCTCGGTCTTGCCCACCCCGGTCGGGCCCGCAAAAAGGAATGCTCCAACCGGCTTCTCCCCGGTGGAGAGGCCGGAGCGGCTCATGCGAATGGACGCGGACAAGGCTTCGATCGCCTTGTCCTGGCCGAAAACCACCAGTTTGAGGTCACGGTCCAGTTTACGCAGCGCTTCCGTATCGGACACAGAGACGCTCTTGGGCGGGATCCTGGCCATGCCGGCCACAATATTTTCAATATCGGTCAGGGTGATCGTCTTTTTTCGTTTTGACGGGGGCATCAACTGTATTCTTGCCCCCGCCTCGTCGATGACGTCTATCGCCTTGTCGGGCAGGTGCCTGTCGTTGATGTAACGGTCCGAAAGCTCGACCGCCCCACGCAGGGCCTTGAGGGCATACTTGACCTTGTGATGTTCCTCGAAACGGGATTTCAGACCCTTGAGTATCTCCACCGTTTCCGCCACCGTGGGCTCGGTGATATCGATCTTCTGGAAACGGCGCGCCAATGCCCTGTCTTTCTCAAAAACACCCCGGAACTCCTGATAAGTGGTGGAACCGATACAGCGCAACTCTCCCGAGGCCAATACGGGCTTTATCAGGTTCGAAGCATCCATGACGCCTCCCGAAGCCGCACCCGCGCCGATAACGGTGTGAATCTCGTCAATGAACAGAATTGCTTCAGGCTGTTTACTCAACTGCGCCAGCACGCCTTTCAGACGCTTCTCAAAATCGCCGCGATACTTGGTGCCCGCGACCAGACCGCCCAAGTCCAAGGCGTAAATAACGCATCCGTCGAGCACCTCGGGTACATCGTCTTCCACGATCTTTTTTGCCAGACCTTCCGCTATGGCGGTCTTTCCCACGCCAGCCTCCCCGACCAGCAGCGGGTTGTTCTTGCGTCGCCGGCAGAGGGTCTGCATAGTTCGCTCCAGCTCGAGCTTGCGGCCGATCAGGGGATCAATCTTCCCATTTAGGGCCTGTTCGTTGAGATTTGTGGCATAGATCTCCAGGGGACTCTTCTCCGGCGCCTTGACCTCCTGCACCTGCTCGTCCACGGAAAGCCCCTCGCCATCGGGCTGTTTGGAATCCCCGTGAACCTGAGAGATGCCATGGGAGATATAGTTGACCACATCCAGGCGGGCGATATCCTGCTGATGCAGCAAAAACAGGGCATGAGACTCCTGCTCGCTGAATATGGCAACCAGAACGTTGGCCCCGGTTACCTCGTTCTGGCCCGATGACTGAACGTGGAAAACCGCCCTCTGAAGCACCCTCTGGAATCCAAGCGTCGGTTGAGTCTCGGAGCTGGGATCATCGGGCAAAAGAGGGGTGTTTTCGTCAATGAACTGCTCGATGTTGCGCCGCAGGCGCTCCATGTCCGCGCCGCAGGCCTTGAGGACTTTTGCCGCCGTGGGGTTGTCGATCAACGCCAGTAGCAGATGCTCGACGGTCATGAATTCATGGTTGCGCTCGTGCGCCTTCTTGAAGGCAAGATTGAGGGTGAATTCAAGCTCTTTACTTAACATGGACATAAAATAACCTGCATTTTGTTTTGGTCAACCCTGGGCCCTGAAATCGCTGCCAGTCCCTTCATGCTTCCTCCAACGTGCACAGAAGCGGGTGCTGATTGGCACGGGAGTAGTCATTCACCTGCGACACCTTGGTTTCCGCTATCTCCCGCGTGAAAACACCACAGACACCCACACCCCGGGTGTGCACATGCAGCATGACCTGGGTGGCCTTCTCCCGGTCCATCCTGAAGAACGACTCCAATACCATCACCACGAACTCCATTGGCGTGTAATCGTCGTTGAGGATCAAAACCTTGTACATGGGAGGAGGTTTAAGCTTGGGCTTCTCCTCCTGTACGATCACACCGTCTTCGTGGTCGGTTATTTTTCTTTCACTCATAGGCCTGCAACTCTTCTCTCCCACCTCTTAAGTGGGAATAGTAGCCGAAAAGTTCAAGTGTGCGTATCGATGCATCCAGGCCAAGCAGGGTATAACCGGTCATCGGCGGAAGGGCATCAAGTTCTGCCATATTCATTTCCGGATAATATAACAGTTCTCATTATCATGATTCCCATCATGACTCCATGGGGATACACCAGCCACAATGAACGCTGTTCGATACGGATGATAAGCCAAATCCCCTAAATCCATGACGATCAGTCCCGGAAGCGCGTACAAGCGGGCAAAGCGGAAATTTGACCATTCAGTGCGGATAGCTATACTGTAATCTGTGGGGTTATATCCAAAACCAACAAGAGACACTTATCGGCCCCATGATGTGGAAGTGGGTTCCCGCGATCTTCAGGCATTCAGGGCATCATTGCCCGCCCGGATCGCAGTTCAGGGAATCCGGAAGTAAACGAAGCAGATGTATCAGGAGGAGTATGAGTTATGGCTACAGGCACCGTTAAATGGTTCAACAATGCCAAAGGGTACGGCTTTCTGACACCCGATGAGGGTGATCAGGATATTTTCATTCATTTTTCTGCAATTGCCATGGACGGATATAAAACCTTAAAAGAAGGCCAGAAGGTCGAGTTTGAGCTGGAGGAAGGTCCAAAAGGACTTCATGCCGCCAATTTACAAACGGTGTCCTGAACCCGCACGCGGTAACAGGACAAAGAAACCCGCCAAACCAATGGCGGGTTTTTTTACGCCTGTAGGATACCTGTGACCGCCCCAAATTGGTCGAATGAATTCGACCCTACGGCTCTGCTGACTGTCTATTCTTCGACAAAGATGTAGTCTGCGTTGAGGAACGAAACTGATCAATTGGGTGGATTACCTACCTTTGTAGGGCCGAATTCATTCGGCCAACAGTAGAATTGGTCGAATGAATTCGACCCTACGGTTCAGCTGACTGTCTATTCTTCGACAAGTATCTGCAATGCCTTCCGATACAGCACTCAATACACCTGGGTTTTTTTGTACAGATGTATTTCCCATGCCTTACGATCAGGGCATGGTATTCATTGAAGAGATCGACGCTTGATTCCAGTCCTGTTTCGAAGATACTTCGCAGCTTCTCGTAGCTTTCATCACCGGCGACCAGGCCGATACGGGAAAACAAGCGCCGCGTATAGGCATCGATGACGAAGACGGGCCTCTCGAAGGCATACAACAAAATGTCATCCGCGGTTTCCGGACCGACGCCGTTCACTTCAAGCAGCGCTTCTCTCAGGGGTCCATCAGCCATCCGGGAAAGCGATGCTTCACCGCCCTGCCGTTGCAGGAAATCGCATAGATTCTGCAGCCGTTGCGCCTTTACGTTGAAGTATCCCGCCGGCCTGATGAGCCCCGCCAGCTCTTTTCGGCCGAGCCGGCCCATGGCATCGAGAGACAGAAGATCGAGAGATTTGAGATTGCCGATGGCACGTTCCACGTTGGTCCAGGCCGTGTTCTGGGTGAGTACCGCGCCGACCATGATCTCGAACACCGAATCTCCCGGCCACCAGTGTTGAGGACCGTAGTGTGAAAGCATGTCATCGAACAAATCCCGGAGAGCGTGCCCGGGTGCGGAATGCGGCACCGATCAATCCGGCCTGCGTTGGCCCCTTTTGCGGGGGGGCTTGGAGAATCTGGCGGAGGTGGACCGTTTCTCTCGCCTGACGCTGCCTGAGAAACCCGCGAGTTCTCTTAATGCCTTGAGTTCATCAGGCGTCAGGGGACGAAAACGGCCGGCGGGCAAACGGGTGTCCAGCATCACGGGGCCGAAACGCACCCGTTTCAGTCGGCTGACCTTAACGCCCACCGCCTCCCAGAGCCGTCGGACCTCCCGTTTCCGACCCTCCATGATCACCACGTGGTACCAGTGGTTGCTGCCTTCCCCGCCGGATTCCACAATATCCTCGAAACGGGCGAAGCCATCCTCCAGCACAACCCCTTCAACCAGTTTCTGCAGCGCCTGCTCACTCACATCACCATGAACCCGCACCGCATACTCCCTTTCGACCTGGCGCGAAGGGTGCATCAGACGGTTCGCCAATTCCCCGTCTGTGGTGAAAAGCAACAGCCCGGTGGTGTTGATGTCAAGCCGCCCGACCGCTATCCAACGCCCGCCGTACAATGAAGGGAGACTCTGGAAAACCGTACGCCGGCCTTGTGGGTCCGACCTGGTGACCAGTTCTCCCAGGGGTTTGTTGTAAGCGATGCACCGGGATTCATTTTTTTGAAGACGCTTGGCACCGACGGGGCGTTTACCGATGATAACTCTGTCTGCCGGCGTAATCCGATCACCCAGTTTCGCTGTCTTTCCATTGACCTGGATCTCTCCGGCCTCAATCAACCTCTCTATTTCCCGACGGGAGCCCAAACCGGCGTTTGCAAGGAGCTTTTGGATGCGCTCTGCCTTGGGTGACCCTGATTTATCCATCGGGTTTCCCCAACTCCGGTTCCTCGTTTTCCGACTCCACCGGTTTCTCTTCAGGCGCAATGGCCTCGACGGACTCCAGTTGCATGACCTCGGGGGAAACTTCTCCCTCCGCCGCATGTGCCAGGGTGTTTTCATCACCAGCGGCGGCGGTCTCGCTGCCGGTGCCGGATAAGGATGCCTCCCCGGTGACGGGAACCTCCATCCCCGGGATGCCCAGCTCGAGTTCCCTGTTGACGGAATCCAGGTCGCGTATTTCCTGCAGCGTGGGCAGTTCCTCCAGGCTTTTGAGTCCAAAATAATTGAGGAACTCACGGGTTGTGGCATACAACGAGGGTTTCCCGGGGACATCCCTGTGCCCGATCACGCGTACCCACTCTCTTTCCAGCATGGTCTTGACGATATTGGTACTGACGCTCACACCGCGAATATCCTCTATCTCACCGCGGGTGACGGGTTGCCTGTAGGCTATGAGAGCCAGCGTTTCGAGCATGGCTCGGGAATATCGGGGTGGCCGCTCTTCCCAGAGGTGGGACACGACGGGGGCATACTCTGGGCGAACACTGATCCGGTACCCGCCACCCACCTCCACCAGCTCGCAGCCCCTGCCCTCGTAATCCCCGGTCAGTGCTTCCAGCGTCTCGCGAAGCTCCTTTTTGGCCGGTCGCTGTTCCTCGGAAAACAGGTCCAGAATGTTGTCAAGGGTCAAGGGTCCCCCTGCTGCCAGGAGCACCGCCTCCACAACAGGTTTCAGACTCGAATCACTCATGTCGGCTTGAAACCCCCTTTACGTGAATGGCGCCGAAGGGTTCGGCCTGCACCATTTCCAGCAGAGAGCCCCTCATGAGCTCCAGGATTGCCAGAAAGGTGACCACAACCCCCAGCCGCCCTTCCTCGAATGTGAACAGATCCGTGAATTCAGTGAAGCTGTCGCCGCTGAGGTTGTCGAGGATCATGGTCATGCGCTCTCGCACTGAGAGGGGTTCCAACTGCACCCGGTGATGACTGTACATCTCTGCACGCTGGAGAACATCCTGCAGCGCCAGCAGTATCTCCTTGAGATCCACATCAGGAAACGGTCGTTCCACGTCGTGGTTCGGCAAATCCGCCTGGGCCTGGAAGACGTCTCTGCCCAGCCTCGGCAGGTTGTCCATATCCTCCGCTGCCTGTTTATAACGTTCGTATTCCTGCAGGCGGCGAATAAGCTCGGCCCGGGGATCGGACTCTTCATCTCCATCCTCTTCGTGCCGCGGCAGAAGCATCCGCGACTTGATCTCGGCAAGCATGGCCGCCATCACCAGATACTCCGCCGCCAGTTCCAGACGCAGTTCCTTCATGAGGTCCACGTACTCCACATACTGGGCGGTGATCTGCGCAATGGGTATTTCCAGGATATCCAGATTCTGACGCTTGATCAGGTAAAGCAAAAGATCCAGCGGCCCCTCGAAGGCATCCAGGAAAACCTCCAGGGCGTCCGGCGGGATGTACAGGTCCTTGGGCAGCGTGGACCAGGGCTCTCCCTGCACCACCGCAAAGGGCATTTCCGCCTGTTCGGGATGATGATGTTCTTCGACCTGTGATTCCGAATCAGACATGTTAAACCGGTCAGCGGTAGTTCAGAGACATGGCCTGGCGCACCTCGGCCAGGGTTTCCCCTGCCTGTTCTGCAGCTGCCTCGCATCCTTCGTCGATGATGGAGCGCACCAGATCGGGTTGGCCCTCGAACTGTCTTGCCCGCTCCTGCATGGGTTTCAGTTCCTCCAGAACCGCATCAATCACCGGCTGCTTGCAATCGATGCAGCCTATCCCCGCGGTGCGACAACCCTCCTGGACCCAGGACTTCACCTCATCCGTCGAATAGATTTCATGAAACTGCCATACAGGGCATCGGGCAGGATCGCCGGGGTCCGTGCGTCGTACCCTGTTGGTATCCGTGGGCATGGTCCGCAGTGCCTTTTCAATGCTCTCCGGGGTATCCCTCAGAGCAATGGTATTATTATAGGACTTGGACATTTTCTGGCCGTCAAGCCCCGGCATTTTGGAAGCCTTGGTCAACAACGGCTGGGGTTCGGGCAGAATCTGCCGGCCGCTCCCCTCCAGGTATCCCGACAACCGCTCCCGGTCATCGGTGGACAGGTTCTGCTGATTCTCCAGCAGCCTCCGGGCGGCTTCAAGGGCTTCCTGATCCCCCCGTTCCTGAAATGCTTTTCGCTGCTGGGAGAAAAGCTTGGCGGCTTTCTTCCCCATCTTCTTCTTCGCGATTTCCGCCAATGATTCGAAATTCGTCTCTCTACCGTAGATATGGTTGAACCGGCGCGCCACCTCCCGCGTAAGTTCCACATGGGCCACCTGGTCTTCGCCCACGGGAACCAAGCCCGCCTTATAGACCAGGATATCAGCGGCCTGCAGCAGGGGGTAGCCGAGAAAACCATAGGTGGCGAGATCCCGCTCCTTGAGTTTTTCCTGTTGGTCCTTGTAGCTGGGCACCCGCTCCAACCACCCCAGGGGGGTAATCATGGATAAAAGCAGATGCAGTTCGGCATGCTCCGGGATCCGGGACTGAATAAAGATCTTCGCTTTGGTCGGATCGATGCCGGCGGCGAGCCAGTCGATCACCATATCCCAGATACTTTCCGGGATGATAGAGGGATCTTCATAGTGCGTGGTCAACGCGTGCCAGTCGGCCACAAAGAAATAACAGTCGTATTCGTGCTGGAGCTTCACCCAGTTCTTCAGCACCCCATGATGGTGGCCAAGGTGCAGACGCCCGGTAGGACGCATTCCTGAGAGTACACGGGCGTGCTGAGCGCGAACAAAGTTCAAGAGACAGTCCTCAGTAGAGAAGGAAACGTATAAGCAGTTGAATCTGGTCTTTCGGCAGGGGTAACAGACCAAAAACAAAATTGGCTGCCGGAGACAGTATTGCGCCCAGCGTGCCAGTCACCAGCAGCACCACGATGATGATAAGACCATAGGGTTCCAGTTTCGAATATGCCAGGGACAATCTACCCGGCAGCAAAGAGTTGAGCACCCTGCCTCCGTCCAGCGGGAGAATCGGCATGAGGTTGAGCACCATCAGTACGGTGTTGATAAGAATACCCGCTCCACCCATCAGGATCAGCGGCGTGGCAATCCAGCCTGATACCGGCGCCAGGAATGCACCGGCCTGAATCAAGAGCGCCCAGATCACTGCCATGATGAGGTTGGCCATCGGACCCGCGAGCGCCACCAGGGCCATGTCCCGCCTGGGGTGGTTGAGCTGACGCCAATTGACCGGCACCGGCTTGGCCCAGCCGAAAACGAATCCTGTCAACATGGTGAGGAGGGGAACCAGCACAGTGCCCACAGGATCTATGTGGCGAAGGGGATTTAAGGTCACCCGTCCCAGCATCTTTGCAGTTGCGTCCCCCAGCCGGTTGGCCATCCAGCCATGAGCAGCCTCGTGTACGGTAATAGCCAGCAACACGGGGAGCACGAATACCGAGACTTTCTGCAGCGTTGTGAGTCCTTCCATCGCGCGGATTATACCTGAGGCTGTCTGTCGAACATGGATATATTCCCTTTGCCGACCCGGATGACCTCGGGTATCTCCTCCTCCATGCTGATGACCGTCGTCGGTTCAAAGCCGCAATATCCTCCGTCTATGACCAGGTCCACCTCGTGACCCAGGATGTCTCTCATCTCATAGGGGTCCGTCAACGGCATGTCCTCACCCGGCAGAATGAGCGTGGAACTCATTAAGGGTTCTCCCAGGTTTTCCAGTAGCGCCTGCGTGATCCGGTTGTCGGGAACCCGGATGCCGATGGTTTTCCGCTTTGCATGCTGCAGCCTTCTGGGAACCTGTTTAGTGGCCTTGTGGATGAAGGTGTAGGGTCCCGGGGTCAGCGACTTCAACATCCTGTAGTGCTGATTATCGACCTTCGCATACGCGGCGATTTCCGACAGGTCCCGGCAAACCAGGGTAAAGTTGTGCTTTTCATCGAGTTTGCGGATCCGGCGAATGCGCTCCATGGCCCCCTTGTCGCCAATCCGGCAGCCAAAGGCGTAACTCGAGTCGGTGGGATAAACAATCAATCCCCCTTGGTCGACAATTTCCACAACCTGCCGGATCAGTCTGATCTGGGGATCTTCCGGATGAATCTGGAAAAACTGGGCCATTGGGGCACCGCGTCCTGAAACCGCTACAAAAAAACCGATATCATACACGCAGCGACCCTGCCGGGGTGCAAAAAGATCTGGAAATTAATACGCACACCTCAGAAAGCGTAGCCTGCGTTGAGCGAAGCGAAACGCGGGGATAAAAACCTCGATTTAACCCGTGTTTCGCAAGCTCAACACAGGCTACCAACTGGGGGGGTATCAGGCGTCTGCAGGGGGTAACTCGAGCCGCCAACCGTCCCAAATTGGCGTGGTGCCGATCGGCAGCAGCGGCATTCGGCCCAGTTTGATCCAGGAGAGATCGGGGCCGTGGTAGTCGGACCCGACAGAGGCCAGCAGGCCGAAATCCCGGGCCAGGGCCGCCATCTTGAACACATCGTCACGGCTGTGACTTCCGGAAATCACCTCTAGACCTTCACCACCGGCGATTCGAAACTGATCCAGCAGTTTGCGCAGGCGGGTTCGTGTAAGGCGGTATCTTGCGGGGTGAGCCAGCACGGCCTGCCCCCCGGCATCGAGAATCCAGGAAACCGTGTCTTCCAGAGATGCCCACTGTCCGGGGACATGCCCTGGTTTCCCCGCGACCAGGAAACGTTTGAACACCTTTCGCACGTCCCGCGCCTGTCCCTGATCCACCAGAAAACGGGCAAAATGGGTGCGACTCACCAGCCCTCCGCTGGAATAAGCCCGGGCACCCTCATATGCACCCGCTATACCGGCTTTTTCCAGGCGCCTGCCAATCTCTTCGGCACGCCAGTCCCTGAATCTTCGCAACTCCCGGAGACCCTGCTGCAATGTCTCACGATCCGGATCTATACCGAGTCCCAGGACATGGATAACCCGGGATTCCCATGTCACGGATATCTCAACGCCGGCAATCAGCACCATGTCCTGGCGGATGGCTTCCCGGGAGGCCTCAGAGAGCCCACCGGTGGTGTCGTGATCCGTCAGGGCAATGGCCTTCACGCCCGCCTGTGCAGCACGCTGAATCAATTCCGAAGGCGTCAGTGTGCCATCCGAAGCAGTGGAATGGGTATGCAAGTCGTAGACTTCGTACATAGAGGTATTGTATCCCGGTGATGCCGCAGAAGCAGACGAACCGTGTGATGGCTGATAGAATCCGCTACATGATAGTACCTCCATCGGATCTAAGCTGGTTTGCCGAAAAGCTTGCAGAGACCATCCAGGTGATCAGTGATGCCTGGAGCGACAGCGGAGCGGTCGTGTCCAACGACGAGGCCTCGCCCCAACTGCTCCAGGAGGCACTACAGGAACTTATCCAGGTACTTCAGACACAGGTCCCGGGTGGTGCTCTCGATGAGTATCCGGCTAATAACCAGGCGGAAGTGGTCGATGTCAACGAGCTGGGCGATTACGGCTTGCACATGCTTTTGGAACTGTATCAAATGGCCACGGATCTGGGACTTGATGAGCAGTTGGAATCATTGGAACAGTTGTCTTTGTCCCTCTCCTTATGGATCGTCGAGAAAGAGGGAGAGCTTGGCACCATCGATCTGGTTGTCAACAGCCTGGCACGCGTCGCCAATCATTGCGCAGACCTGGCGAGCCTGGAGCGTCTATTTTTCATCATGGGAGAGATCCTCGACGCCATACCGCCTCTCTCCCCGGAGGAACTGCTGGACCAGTCCGGCCTCCACCCCAGTCAACTGCTGCTTTTGAACCGTGCCATCGTGGCGACACGCACCCTCACTCCCAGACTGATGGAAATCGCCTATACCGATGTTTCAGAGCTTCTGCCCGATGAAGCTCAGAGGTTCTTCAGCGAAGGGATGGAACAGATCGAAATTCAGAATTATCCAGACGCTGTCCGGGAAGTGATCGAAAATTATTATTGTAAATGGCCATCTTCGAAAACCCTGCATTGAGACCAAATCGATGAAAATTCTGGCAGACTTCTTCCCCATACTGCTATTTTTTCTGGCCTATCAGATATACGACATCTATGTCGCTACCGCTGCGGCCATCGTAGGCTCCTGCCTTCAGGTTGGCTATTTCTGGTTCAGGAACCACCGGGTGGAAAAAATGCACCTGGTGACTCTTGCCCTGCTTATCCTGTTTGGCGGACTTACACTCATATTGCGCGATCCGCTGTTCATCAAGTGGAAACCCACCGTGGTGAACTGGCTTTTTGCGGTGGTGTTCCTCGGGTCTCACGTCATCGGGGATAAGACCATCGTGGAGCGTATGATGAGCCATGCGGTAACGCTTCCCACGGAGATCTGGGTGCGATTGAACGCCGCATGGTCACTGTTCTTTATTGCCAGCGGGATACTCAACCTCTACGTCGCCTTCAACTACCCGGAAGCTACCTGGGTCAATTTCAAGCTGTTCGGCTTACTGGGTCTGACCATGGTATTTGTTGTACTTCAGGCCCTCTACATGGCACGTCATATACAGGAACAGGACACTACCCCGGAGGAATCCTGAATGTATTACGCAATTATGGGCATGGATCGTGAGGAAAGCCTGGAGGCCCGCCGCCAGGCGAGGCAGGAGCATCTGAACAGACTGAATGTCCTCATGGACGAAGGCCGGTTGCTGCTGGCGGGGCCGCATCCGGCAATCGACAGCGAAGACCCGGGTGCGGCGGGATTCACCGGTTCCCTGATCGTAGCCGAGTTTTCCGACCTGGAACAGGCCAAGGCCTGGGTGTCGGAAGATCCCTATACGGTTTCAGGCGTCTTTTCCAGCGTGACGGTCAAACCCTTCAATAAGACCCTGCCCTGATATACCCACCAGTCAGACCAACCCGACAGTACCGTAAGGACCCTTAATGAAGCCATTGACACCCGGCCGGATAGTTTCGATTTTCTGTTTATTCGCTATAGCGATGGGTTACGCCCATGCTGCCGATTCACCGGAACCGGAAGGCGCAAAGACCGACGCCAGAGAAAACACCGTTTTGGTTACCGTGAACGGCAGGGAAATTACCCAGGACCTGTATGCCGTTTACAATCGCAGCAAGCGCCAGGGTAATTCCGCGGGCAAACTCTCCGCAGAACAGCAGATGGCTGCGTTGAGTGAACTGATCAATTTTTCGCTTCTCGAACAGGATGCGGTGGACAACAAGCTGGAGAGACTTCCCGGTGTTGCCGCTCAACTCGAACTTGCACGCATGCGGGTGCTGGCGAATGCCGCCCTTGGAAATCATCTGATCGAGCATCAGATTACGGATGAAGCGCTGAAAGCCGCCTATGAGGCGAGCACCCAGACAGGGACGCTGATGGAGTTCAAGGTGAGACACATACTTCTGAACTCACGATCGGATGCCAATAACGTCATCGAGAGACTGAATAAGGGTGAAGACTTCGCCACTGTGGCACGGGAGAGTTCCACCGACACGTCGTCCAAACAGGGTGGAGACCTGGGCTGGCTGAGTCAGGGGCAGATGGATCCTGCGATAGAAAAAGCCCTGAAAGGCATGGAGGAGCACAGCTTTTCCATCACCCCGGTGCAAAGTACATTTGGCTGGCATGTACTGCTGCTTGAGGAAAGTCGCCCAGTGCCCCAACCCAGTTTTGCCGAAATGCGGGCCACTCTGATAAGCGAGGGGCAGAAGGCGCAATTGGCGCAATACATCAGTGAGTTGCGGTCTAGAGCAGAGGTTAAATCGGCCACACCGTCCGCGCCCGGGGAGTAAGGTGAAATCCTGATTATTCCCGGTCAACCCCCGGTCATGGACATGACACGCACGATCTGATCGGGTCGGGTATTGAATTCATGCTTCTCGGGCTTACGCGCGATCGCCTCAATGATCGCTTCCTTGATCCCGTCATCCGTTGTCCCCTGTCTCAGTAACGGTCTCAGCTCCAATTTATCCTCCTGGCCGAGACAAAGATAAAGGGTTCCCTCTGAAGAGAGTCTAACGCGGTTGCAACTCTCGCAGAAATGACGGGACATGGGCGTGATGAAGCCGATTTTAAGCCTCTTGCCCTTGACGCGAAGATACCTTGCCGGCCCGGCGCCCTTCATTTTGGAAGGCTCGAACTCGAACCTTCGCTCCAGAATCTGCCGGACCTTGTCCAGACTCACGTAGTTGTCCCTGGCATTCTGTCCGCCTGCACCTACGGGCATGGTCTCTATGAAACGAAGGGTAAACCTGTTCTCAATGCAAAAATCGACCATGTTGCCGACTTCTCCCAGATTGAAGTCCTTCATGACGACCATGTTGATCTTTACCGGGTGAATGCCTGCATCCCTGGCTGCCATCAGTCCTTCGATCACCCGGTCCAGGCTGCCATTGGTAATTCTGCGAAACAATTCGGGGTCCAGAGAATCCAGGCTGACATTGATGCGTCCGATGCCCGCCTCCTTCAGTTCCCGGGCGCAGCCGGCAAGCCTGGAGGCATTGGTACTCATGGAGAGATCGCTGATGCCCGGCAATGCGCCGATACGGCTGACCATTTCCACGATATCCTGTCGAACCAGGGGTTCCCCGCCGGTAAGACGAATCTTGTCCACCCCAAGCTCGCTGAACAATCGGATCAGGCGTACATGCTCATCGAGCGCCAGCCTGTTCTGCGATTCCGTGAAATCCTTGAAACCCTTTGGAATACAATAGAAGCAGCGAAAATCGCAGCGGTCCGTCACGGAAAGCCGCAGGTATTCTACTTTACGTCCAAATGGATCTATCAGGTCAGCCATACAGGGTACCCAGGGTGTATTCTCGGATTTTTCTCTCTTGTCGCCAAGAATGCAATAGCCTGATAGCCAATCGGCTGTCAGGCCATGAGACAATTCAGGCATTACGCTGGATTTATTTACCCGGATGGTGCAACTCCGGCGTAGCCTGGATGTAACGAAGTGAAATCCAGGGTTTAGCTTCCAGAAATCGAAAACCCGGATTTCGCTTGCGCTCCATCCGGGCTACATTTTTTATTTTCCGCAGAGATTCAGCCCTCTCCCGGGCTATTCCAGATGGGATCGAACCCCTCCGGCAGCGAATGGGCGATGCCCTTGTGACAATCGATGCAGGTGTAGCTGGGTTCCTTGCCGTCTACGGCCTCCCAATAATAGGGATCATGGGCATCCGCGGCCCGTGATTGCTGCTTATCCAGATCCATGGACTCAAACTTGTGGCAGTTGCGGCACTCCCGGGAATCGGTTTCCTTCATCGCCTTCCAGACACTCTGCGCCAGAACCAGGCGCTTCGCCTCGAATTTTTCCGGGGAATCCACTTCACCCGTTATAAAATGGTGATACAACTCGTTGGAGGCCTGAATCTTACGCACAATCTTATAGATCCAGGGCCTGGGTACATGACAATCCGGGCAGGTGGCCCGAACA
The DNA here is from genome assembly GCA_030145425.1 of Chromatiales bacterium. GTDB lineage: Bacteria > Pseudomonadota > Gammaproteobacteria > Chromatiales > Chromatiaceae > JAHEHQ01. The sequence continues at coordinate 34,046 of JAQYVO010000195.1, forward strand.
CCCGTCCTGTTGGTAAAGTGCACCGTCTCCTCCAACTCAGCATAGGGTGTTGCCTCCATCTCATGACAGGAGATGCAGAACTTCTCGGTATTGGTCAGATCCATGGTCCAGTTGAATCCACCCCAGAGAACGATACCCAATACGATCCCAAACACCAGCAGACCTAAAAACCCCTTTTTTGCACCGCTAGTCATATCACAATCCTTACTTCATCAAGCTGAATATTTCTTTAAGAATCCCCGGCACACTGTCCGGGGATTCAATCTAAACACAGATCCTATTTGGCCCCTTCGAAGGTGTTCTCCACCAAGGGTTCCGCACCGACCTGCGGTGCATGGCACTGGTTGCAGAAATAGCGGCGGTTGGCGACCGTCTTGGTTACGTTGCCGTCGCGGTCCGTATAGTGGGTATCACCTGCCTTAGGCGCCTTTTTCTGCTTATAGGTCTTTTCACTGTGGCAGTTCATGCAGGTATTCGCCCTGAGATCGATCTTGTCCTTGTCGATCTTATGGGGAATGACCGGCGGCTGTATCTTGTAGCTCCGTTCTATACCGCCTTGCACAACCAACTGTTCCTTTTTTACGGGCACCTTGGAGTCTTCCTCCAGATCCTGGCCCAGCCGCAGGGAATCAACGGCACCGGCAATGGCCCCACCAGTGAACATCACACAGACTGCTAAAAGGGTTACGATTCTCTTTTTCATCTCATTCTCCGTCATCAACTCTATCTGGAATAAACCGGGTTAGATTACTAAGCCGCATCGACAAAAGGCCTCTCCTCTGTCTTAGCTGCAATTGGTTTCTCGTTGGCAAATCGGCTTCCGAAGTGGAAGACATCTTCGGCGCAGACATCGATACAACGCCCGCAGTTGGTGCAGTTGCCGGAAAGGATTACCGGACCAATCCCTTTATCAGCCCCTTTCAGGGCCGGGCGAATCACCTGCTCCTCGGGACAGACCTCGAAACAGTCCATACAGTCATCGCACTTGTCACGATCCTCCGCAACCACGCGCACCAGGCTCTTGCTGCCCAGCAGGCTGTAGAAGGCACCCACCGGGCAGACGCGGCCGCACCACCCCTCCTTGGATACGAATATATCGAACAGGAATATTCCTACCAGGATCAACCAGGCCATGCCCAGGCCGAAGACGATGCCACGAAACATCATCGACACCGGGTTGACCAGTTCCCACACGATCGAACCGGTCACCAGTGGCAGCACCAGGGTGATTCCCAGCATCCAGTAACGGCTGTTACGGGAGATCTGGGTACTGGAACGGATATCCAGCATCCGCCGGGTACAACAGGCCAGGTCGGTAACCAGATTGACCGGGCAGACCCAGGAGCAGAAGACCCTGCCCCCCAAGACCATGTAAATCACCACCACGATTGCCACGCCGATCAGTGCATCCTGATGCGGAACCACCCCGGCCATAACCGCCTGCAGCAGGACATGGGGATCGGTCAGGGGCAGCACCTCAAGGGTTTCGCTGTAGGCGAGGTTCCCCTTCACAATCCAGATCCCGGCCAGCGGCCCGAGAAGAAAAAGCCCGAGGATACCGAACTGGCTGAGGCGTCTCAGGATTAACCATTTGTGAGCCCTCAGAAATCCCTTGGTCTGGGTGGCTTCTAAACCAGGTCTTGGTTTTCTGGCCATTACTGCTCTCCAAACCCCCGATTAAGGGTATCCAACGGGTTGGAGGTAACCGGCAGTTCTTCGCCCTTATTCTCCGACTCGATGATCAACCCCTTGCCCTGCAGGTCATAGCGCACGCCTTCCGGCAGATTGTATTGGTGCTCCTGGTCCGGTGTTACGAGTGCCCTGCCTCTCTTCTCCTTCTCCCTCCAGCCGATACGATAGTGTTTGCCCAGCTCTCCCTTCGCCAGATGGGTCGGAAAAATTTTGATCGCCGCCTCCTCCAGGATGCAGGCTTTTTCGCAGAGACCACAGCCGGTACAGGCATCCGAGTGCACGATCGGAATGAACAGGGCGTGCTTTCCAGAGCGAGTATTGTGCTGATAGTCGAGCGAGATGGCCTCGCCCCGGATCGGGCAGACATTGAAGCAAACCTCGCAGCGCAGGCCGAGAAAGGCGATACAGGTCTCCTGGTCCACTACAACCGCCAGCCCCATGCGGGACTCGTTGATGTCGGTGAGATCGTGATCCAGGGCGTTGGTCGGACAGGCCGGGATGCAGGGGATATCCTCGCACATCTCGCAGGGACCGGTGCGGGCGGTGAAATAGGGCGTCCCCGCCACCACCTCGTCGCCCAACTGCCCCAGCATGAGGATATCGTACGGACAGTCCCGCACGCACAGGCCGCAGCGGATGCAGGCACCAAGGAACTCATCCTCCGGGATGGCTCCCGGTGGACGGATCGCCATGGCGGGCAGCGACGAGGCCTGTCTGGAGTACATGCCCAGTCCCATACCCATCAAGCCGACCCCACAGGCGGTCCTGAGCAGATTGCCCATAAACTGCCGGCGGTTCACGCCTCTGCCTTTACCTTTACCTGAACCTGCCATCTCGGCACTGCTCTGTATCGATTCGGTATCGCCTGTCTTCCATTTCGTGACCCCGGCCCGGCGTTAGCCGCCGGGCCGCAGGCACCAGCCTCTTATGCCCTACTGATCTTCACTGCACACTTCTTGTAATCCGTCTCTTTCGAGAGCGGATCGGTCTGATCCAGTGTCAGCTTGTTGACCAGGCGGCTCGCATCGAACCAGGGGATGAACACCAGACCCTCGGGACAACGATTACGGCCACGGGTTTCGACGCGGCAGACGATCTCACCCCGGCGGGATGCGATCTTTGCCATCCCCCCGTTGCGCAGCCTGTACTTCTTGGCGTCCTTCTTATGCATGAATACCACCGCATCCGGCACCGCGCGGTAGAGTTCGGGCACACGGCGGGTCATGGACCCCGAATGCCAGTGTTCCAGTACGCGGCCGGTGCACAGCCAGAGCGGGTAATCTTTATCCGGCGGTTCGGCGGTCGGCTCGTAAGGCGCGCTGATAATGTTAGCCTTGCCGTCCGGCTTACCGTAGAACTTGACACCATCACCCTTGGCCACATGGGGGTCATAACCCTCGCGGAAACGCCACAGGGTCTCTTTGCCGTCGATTACCGGCCAGCGCAGGCCGCGTGCCTTGTGATAGGCCTCGAAGGGTGCCATCTCGTGGCCCTTCTTCGGAATACCTTCAGCCGAGTTGAACATGCGGTACTCTTCGAACAGACCCTTCTGCACATAGTAGCCGAAGTACTCGGACTCATCGTTGTCGTACTTGTTGCCGCGATCGTCGGTTACCTGTTCGGCCGGAAACTTGTCGATCTGACCGTTGGTGTAGAGCACGTCGTAAAGGGTCATGTCGGCATATTCCGGCATTTTGGCAATGAGATCCTCCGGCCAGACATCCTTCACCTTGATGTACTTTGAGAACTCCATGATCTGCCAGAGATCAGACCTGGACTCACCCGGCCCTTTCACCTGCTGACGCCAGAACTGCGTACGGCGCTCGGCATTGCCGTAGGCACCCTCTTTCTCAATCCACATGGAGGTCGGCAGCACCAGGTCTGCGGCCATGGCCGATACCGTTGGGTAGGGGTCTGTCACGGCGATGAAGTTGTCCGGGTTGCGCCAGCCGGGGTAGCTTTCGTCGTTCATGTTGGCCGCGGCCTGCATGTTGTTGTTGCACTGTACCCAGAAGCAATTCATCTTGCCGTCTTTGAGGGCGCGATGCATGGCAACCGCGTGGATCAGGGTTTTGCCCATCGGCTTCCCGCTGATGTCCGTTTGCTCAGCACCGTTTGCCTTGCCATTGGCTCTCGGAATGGTGCCTTCCGGCAGTTTCCACACTTTCTCGGCGAATCCACAATGGGCATCCTTCTTGACCACCAGATCGGCCGGCAGGCGGTGGGTGAAGGTGCCCACTTCCCGTGCCGTTCCGCAGGCGGAAGGCTGGCCGGTGAGTGAGAAGGGGCTGTTGCCGGGCTCTGATATCTTGCCCATCAGCAGGTGCACGTTGTAGCAAAGACCATTGACCCAGACACCACGAGTGTGCTGATTGAATCCCATGGTCCAATAGGAGGCGACCTTTTTGTTCGGATCGGCATAGGCCTTGGCCAGCCTGAGCAAATTATCCTCGGGTACCTTGGAAAGCTTGGAGGTCTTCTCCAGGGTGTAGGGCTCGACCAACTTGGCGTATTCCTCGAAACTGATTTTGGTCAGCGTACCCTTGTTCCGATTTTTGGCAGCCTTTTCGCGTGGATCGTCGGCCCGCAGGCCGTAGCCGATATCGGTCGCGGTCTTGGTGAAGTTTACGTGCTTGTCGATAAACTCCTTGTTATAGGCCTTGTTCTGAATGATGTAATTGGCAATGTAGTTCAGGATGGCCAGATCAGTTTGTGGTTCGAAAACCATGCCGTTGTCTGCCAACTCGAAACAGCGGTGCTCGAAAGTGGAGAGCACGTGCACCTCACAGCCCGGCTTGGTCAGTCGCGTGTCGGTGAGACGCGACCAGAGGATGGGATGCATCTCCGCCATATTGGCGCCCCAGAGCACGAATGTATCGGCATGCTCCAAGTCGTCGTAGCAGCCCATGGGCTCATCGATACCAAACCCACGCATAAAGGCCCCCACTGCAGAGGCCATGCAATGGCGCGCATTGGGTTCCAGGCTGTTGGAGCGGAAACCGGCTTTCATCAGTTTGGAGGCGGCATAACCCTCCCAGACGGTCCACTGGCCGGAACCGAACATACCCACGCCTTTCGGACCCTTGGCCTTGCGGGCAGCCACCCATTTATCGGCCATCGTCTGGAACGCCTCGTCCCAGGAGACGGGCTCGAAGTTCCCGTTTTTGTCGTACTTGCCGTTTGTTTTGCGCAGCAGAGGTTGGGTCAGGCGGTCTTGTCCATAAAGGATCTTGGGCAGAAAGTAGCCCTTGATGCAGTTCAGGCCCCTGTTGACCGGTGCATCGGGATCTCCCTGGGAGGCCACCACCTTGCCGTCCTTGACACCCATCAGGACGCTGCAGCCGGTACCACAATAGCGGCAGGCCGCCTTATCCCAGCGGATACCCTCTTCCCAATCTTCCGCGGCCAACGCGGTCTTGGCCACCGGCAGGGTCACACCCGCCACTGAAGCCGCTGCCGCAATGGCATTGCTCTTTACAAAGTCTCGTCTAGTTAGTTTCACCTGTTACCTCCTCGTCAAGATCTTCCCCACCGTAGTGGTATATCAAGGTTGAACTGATTACATCTTCAACTGAGTTAAACGCCATCATGGTGTCGGCCGCGGTATTTTCACCGGCATCCTCCACCGTGACGATCAATTTGCCTTCTTCTTCACCTCCATGGACTTCCACGCCGGGGAATTCCTCCAACCGGGTGTGCACTGCCTGGCACATCTCCGGTTTGGCGTGGACCACTAAACTGCAGATGTTCATGTTCTGTCTGTTCTCCTTTCACGCGGCTACGTCGCGCAAGCTGTTAGATGAAATCCTGATTGAATCGTTGGGGCACACGGAGACACATTCCCCGCAGCCGGTACATGTATCCTGGTTGAGCGCAGGAAGGGCATTTCCTCCCGTTCTCATCTCGAAGCGTATGGCCCGTTCATCGCAGGCTTCGCCGCAGGAACGGCAGATCACCGCGTTCAGGGAAAGGCAGGAATCCAGAAAATGCGCCTTCAGATCCCATGGAGGGGAATCGTGTTTCGGATCCTGCTTTAAGGCGCCTGGTTGACATACCCTGACGCATTCTCCGCAGAAATCGCAGCCGCCGGAGCTGAAGTCGAGCATGGGAAAGCGCCCCCTCCCCTCCTTGATAAGTCCTCCAGGACAAGCGGGAATACAGTCACTGCATCGGGTGCACTGTTCCACGAAACAATTTTCGGCTCCCGCCCAGGGGGGACGGGTGACTGCCCGTCGACCGTCCAGGTCACCGGACAGGAACTGCATTCTGCTTATAACTTCTGGCATAACACGCGTGAGGCTGAGATCCGAACAGAGTTCCTCTGATCAAAAGCTTATATCACCCTTGTTAACATAGGGGTATTGACACTTGTCAAATGTCTGAATCGGAATACCCAACTGTTGATTCAGATCAATACAATAGTGTGCGCTTCCCGGAACCTGTGAGAGAATCACCGCCTCGTTAGGTACTCCGTCAATGTGATATTGACAGGTTCAGCGTTTCTGTGGCGTTTCGCAGCAAGGCACAGTGCGCAGGGAATGGTTATTCCCTTTCCAAGTGCTGTAACGCGGCTGCGGGACGCCACAGAAACGCCCTCTGGGTGAGTTTGTCAGCGTCCATGGACTGCGTTGCACCTCTTGGCAAGGGAAGCAGCCATTGCCGGCGAGTTGCGCCTTGCCATGAACGCTGACACACTCACTGAGCCCGTCACTATCACGTTGACGGAGTACTAGGCAGTTTGATTTATGTCCCAACAGCAGCCCACCTCCCTTTCAGATCCCCTGTCGCCACCTCTGCCCTCGAATCCAGGGGATCGGGTTCACTGGGGACGCCTTTATGGGGCGGGTGATGCGATGTCCATTGCCTCTGCCGCCAGGGAATTCAAGGGCTTGGTCATGGTTTTGACTGAGGATGTCCAGAGTGCAGTCACCCTGGAACAGGGCCTGAGTTTCTTTCTGGAGCATGAGCAGATCCCGGTTTTTGGATTTCCCGACTGGGAGACCCTGCCTTACGACATATTCGCCCCCCTGCCGGAACTCATCTCCCAAAGATTGCAGACCCTTTATCAACTGGCATCCGTAGAGAGAGGGTTGCTGGTTGTACCTGTCAGCACCCTGCTACAACGACTGCCGCCCAGGGATTACATCGAGACCCACTCCTTCATGCTGAGCGTGGGGGACAGGCTGTCTCTGGATGCCATGGGACGGCGCTTCGAAAAGGCAGGATACCAGCGTGTGTCTCAGGTCATCGCCCATGGCGAGTTTGCGATACGGGGATCACTGCTCGATCTTTTCCCCATGGGCAACCGTCTGCCCTTTCGTATCGATCTGTTCGATGATGAGGTTGAAAGCATCAGGACCTTCGATCCGGAGACCCAGAGAACCCTGGATCGAACCCAGCGAATCCAAACCCTGCCGGCCAGGGAATTTCCGATGGACGAAGAGGCCATCACACGATTCCGCCAATCCTTTCGCAACCGTTTCGAGGGTGACCCCCAGCGAAGCCTGATCTATCGTGAGGTCAGCAACGGCAACACCCCGGGGGGACTCGAATACTACATACCCCTGTTTTTCGAGCAGACATCCTCGCTGTTCGATTTCCTGCCTGATGAGCTGCTCATCATCCGGATGGAGCAAAGCCAGGAACAAGCGGTGGCCTTTCTGAACCAGGTCGAGGAACGCTATGAACAGCGACGTTACGATCCCGAACGCCCGCTGCTTCCGCCCCGGGAACTCTACCTCGCCGTCGATGAGATGTCGTCCCGCCTGAACCGGCTGCGCGTTGTTCTGTTGCAGAGGGCCGAGATCGAGACACGCCGGCGCGGGGTTTCTTCCTTCCATAATTTCGCCACGCACCGGCCTCCCCCCCTGGGATTTCGTGCGCGGGCCACCCGCCCCGCAGGTGCGCTGCAGGATTTCGTCGCTGAAGGTTCGAAACGCATTCTGTTCATAGCAGAGAGTGCCGGTCGCAGAGAGATGTTGAACGATTCGCTGCGAAGCTATGGCATTCAACCAACAGAAACAGAAGGTTGGCAGGATTTTCTTGATTCCGACCTGGAGTTGGGGCTTACCGTGGCCCCGCTGGAAAAGGGCCTCTGGCTGGAACAGGGCCAGATAGTCGTCGTCACCGAGACACAACTGTTAGGGGAGAAGGTCAGACAGGAGCGGCGCAAACAAGCCAGGAAGCGGGATGCCGACCAGGTGGTTCGCAACCTCACGGAACTGCACCCGGGGGCCCCGGTGGTTCACGAGGATCATGGTGTCGGCCGGTATCTGGGCCTGCAGACCCTGGAAGTCGGCGGCATGCAAACCGAGTTTCTGACCCTGGAGTATGCGGGGAGCGACAAATTGTATGTGCCTGTTTCCTCCCTGCACCTGATCAGTCGCTATGCCGGGGCCTCGCCGGATAACGCACCGCTGCATCGGCTTGGTGGGGACCTGTGGGAGAAGATAAAACGCCGGGCCGCGGAAAGGGTACGGGATGTCGCGGCGGAACTTCTGGAGATACACGCGCGACGTGCCGCCAGCCAGGGATACGCCTTTCCGGAGTCCGGCGAGGAGTACCGCGTATTCTCCGCGTCATTCGACTTCGAGGAGACGCCCGATCAGCAGCAGGCGATCGAATCGGTAATCGGGGACATGCATTCCCCCCAACCCATGGATCGCGTGGTATGCGGCGATGTGGGTTTCGGCAAGACCGAGGTCGCCATGCGTGCCGCTTTCGTCTCACTGCAGGGCGGAAAGCAGGTGGCCATACTGGTGCCAACCACATTGCTGGCCCAGCAACATTTCCAGAACTTCAGCGACCGCTTTGCCGACTGGCCGGTAAAGATAGAAAGTCTTTCCCGTTTTCGAAGCGCCAAGCAGCAGGAGGGGGTGCTGCAGGGTCTCTCGAATGGAAATGTGGACATTGTCATAGGTACTCACAAGCTGCTGCAGGAATCCATCAAGTTCAAAAGACTGGGATTGGTGATCATCGACGAGGAACATCGCTTCGGGGTGCGTCACAAGGAACACCTGAAGGCATTGCGAAGCGAAGTGGATCTGCTCACCCTTACCGCAACACCAATCCCGAGAACCTTGAACATGGCCATGTCGGGCCTGCGCGATCTGTCGATCATCGCCACCCCGCCGGCAGAGCGTCATCCCATCAAGACATTCATCAGCGAATGGAACGACGCCCTTGTCAGGGAGGCCTGTCAGCGAGAGATAAAACGCGGTGGACAGGTCTATTTCCTGCACAACGAAATCAGCACCATAGACAACATGGCGCTGAAACTGGAGCGCCTGATGCCGGGTGTTCGGGTGGAGGTGGCCCATGGCCGGACCCGGGAGCGGCAGCTGGAGATGATCATGCGGGATTTCTACCACCAGCGCTTCAACATCCTGGTCTGCACCACGATTATCGAGAGCGGTATCGATGTTCCCAGCGCCAATACCATTCTCATCAACCGGGCCGACCGACTGGGCATGGCTCAGCTCCATCAGCTGCGTGGGCGGGTTGGGCGGTCTCATCACCGGGCCTACGCCTACCTCCTGACGCCGCCGGAGAAAAAACTAACGCGAGATGCAAAAAAGAGACTGGAAGCCATTGAATCTCTTGAGGATCTTGGCGCAGGCTTTACCCTGTCAACCCACGATCTGGAGATCAGGGGCGCCGGTGAACTGCTGGGCAGCGAACAAAGCGGCCAGATCCATGAGATTGGTTTCTCACTCTACTCAGAGCTGTTGGAGCGCACGGTGCAGGCACTCAAAGCCGGCAAACAGCCCAACCTGGACCGTCCCCTGGACCATGGTGCGGAAGTAGACCTTCAGATCCCCGCGCTGTTGCCGGAGGACTATCTGCCCGATGTGCACACCCGACTGGTATTCTACAAGCGAATCGCCAGTGCGGAATCCAACGAGGAACTGGATGAACTGCAGGTGGAGATGATAGATCGCTTCGGCCTCCTGCCAGTGCCGGCACATGCCCTTTTGGGGATCACCGCACTGAAGCTCAAGGCCAACCCAATGGGTATCCGCAAGATCGAGGCAGGTTCCGCATCCGGCCGCATTCTCTTCGAGGGTAAACCAGACATCGATCCGGCGCATATACTGCGTCTGATTCAAACCCGTCCTGCCGAGTACAAACTCGACGGGGTGGACAGGATACGTTTCTTTCGCGAGATGCCCGAAGGCAACGAGCGTGTCGGAAGGGTGTCCGTTATCCTGGACGAAATCAGTGGCGGGGCATTATGATTTAGGTTCCATGGTCATATTTCCCGCCAAAGAGCCTCTTATGAGACGAATTATTCACAGCCTCCCGGCCATCGCTTTCGGTCTGTTCTCCATAGCGAATCCGGTCTTCGGCGCAGACGACGGTGTCACCGTCTATGACGTCGAGATGATCGTTTTCGACCGCAGCGGTGAGGATGCCGGGTTTACGGAAATCTGGCCCGATGACCCGGGCGAGCCGGACTGGGAGACACTCTCGGCCCCCGGCAGCGTGGAAGGGTTGTCCGACTCGGAGTGGAAACTGGGTCAGGAGGCATACACGCTGGAGCATAAATCGCGTGGTCTGAATCCCCATATCCATACAGCCTGGCGACAGGTGATCAGGAAAGGTGAGAAGGCCTCGCCCATTCATTTGAGGTCGGAGCAAACCACAATTAATGGTATGCCGCTCATGGAGGGTCTGGTGAGCGTCAGCGTCAACCGCTATCTGCATGTCAATCTGGATATGATCCTGAGAAAGGACAGGGCGTCGGCAGGCGGGGAATTGGAAGGTGGGATGTCGGAAACTGGGTTGTTAGAAATCGGGATGTCGGAAACCGGAGATCAGCGTTTTCGAATGCAGGAACACCGGAGGATGCGCAGTGGAAAACTCCACTATCTGGACCATCCCATGATGGGTGTTCTGATAAAAATTGATCGCTCGGAGACTGCCGATCTGTCGGGCATTATGATGCAGCCCCTGCCCAAAGGTGAAGCCGTATCAACCGGAGCCAAAAGGCAGTAATACGGTGGGTGCGTGAGGCTCAACCGAACCCTTGTGGGTCGCGCGGATAATAATGTTATCCGGTCAGATGTTGAGCAGAGATTGGGTTTCTACCACCGTGTCCCGGTTCTCGTCCACGATCTTCAGACCCTTGTCCACGGTGAGTTCCCCCAAGTTGAGATGCCCGTAGGCGGGCGTGTGCCCGATCCCGGGAAGGGATTCCGCCTTTCTCGTTCCCGTATAGCTGTGAAGCTGGGCTACCAGGACCAGATCACAGTAATCCGGTGAGGGTTCCCTGTCCCGCATCCACTCTTCGCACTCCATGGCGGCAACAATAAATTCGATGGGAAAACCCCAACTGCGCAGAAGCATACTCCCGGCCTGGGCGCGCAGACCGGTGATTACTGAATCAACCGTCTCCGAATCCAGTCCTTCCTCCATATGCCTCTCGAGATACTGAATGATCGCAATCGCCCCGATATCGTGTAGTAGCCCGACGAGCATCGCCTGTTCGGCATTAAATCGCCGATCATGTCTGGCCAGCACGTAACAGATTGCCGCAACATGGGTGCTGTGCTTCCAGAGTTCACGCATCCGTGGCTGCAGAAGATGGGATTTCGAATGGAACAACTCGCGCATCGCGAAGGACAACACCAGCTTGTGGGTAATATTGGTGCCGAGCCTGACGATCGCACCGGTACAGGTTTCCACCGGACTGCATCTACCGTACATCGCGCTGTTGGCAGCCTTTATCAGTTTTGCCGTTATCGCGGGATCGGCCTGGATAATCTCCGCGACAACGGATGCGTCGCTGATTTCATTGCGCAGCGCCCTACCGACCTGAACAGCCACCTCCGGTAGACTCGGAAGCTGCACCCGGTCCTTTTCCAGATCCATCCGGAACCGGCTGGTGATTTTTTCCTTCAGTACCCGGCATCGTCGGAGTTGTTCATCATGTTCACCGCCATTCTCCGTTGCTCTCCGTTCCGGCATCCTGTTCTCGGCAATATCATTAAAGACAGCAATCGTAATTCGCAGAAAACGAACCGGTGTCACGGAGATCACATCGCAGTGTCGCGGCAGTTCCTGGGCGATAGGATTGCTGGCGAGGGGATCTCCGGATCTTACGTCGCGGATCTCTCCGTTTTCGGTTTTTAGGCGCAGGCGACCTTCGATGAGATACAGCCCATAGTTGTCCCGGCTTCCCTTTTTTATCAGTGTGCGTCCCGCAGGTGCCTGTTCGATTTCGACGACTTCGGCAAGTCGTTCGAGCTGTCGGTCATTCAGGACACTGAGCGGGCTGAATGACTGCAGTACGTGAATATCCGGATTGGAAGATAGCCTAGCCATTTTCTTATATTTGCTGAAGACAGGACAACGATTTCCCTGATAAGAAACATGGCGGCATCGATAATCGATTCTTGATACCGGGGATGGGGTACGCACCGGATTATTGAGAAGTCACATAGAGTGTTCGAGCCCTCCCCTCGAACGCCCGCATGATGCCTTGAGCCGACTCGTTGAGCACCAGATCGAATACCGGTCTCATCAGTATCGGGCTCGCCTCGCAATCGAGTCCGAAGCTCACCCGACAGCCGCCATCGGAGTCGGGGGAAAAAGACCACATGATGGAAAAACGCTTGAAGAACGGGTCATTGGATCTAATCTCGATACGGTCCGGGCGCCGCATGCGTGTCTCGGTGATGAAGCGCCTGTGTACCGGACCCAATTGGATCACCTGGGTGGTTCGATAGGTTTCGAAGGGAGGATCGTCAGTCAGACGACCAATCTGAGCCTCCCGCCAGAGCGGCAGAAACGCGGGATAGCTCTCTACGTCAGCGACCAGTTCGAACATCTGATCCGGCGTATAGGGCAGCACCCGCGTCTCTTGATGGTACGCCATCGATTCCCAGGCAGGCCTATCCTGCAGGATCAGATTCGCAATAGATAAAAAACGGCAAGCAGGCTTCCCAGCGAGGCAATCCCGTAACCGATAACGGCCACCGCCTTATCCGCCCTGAGTCCCAGGCCATGCAATGCTGTTCGGGCTCTGTGTGCCGCATGCCAAAGGCAGGTGACTATCACCACCAGAAGGAAAAGCTTACCCATCCATCCAGAGGCGAACGATTTCATGCCTTCATAGCCCAGGGAATCCGTGAGCTGGCCATATCCCGCCATTATCGTAAGCAGCATGAGAACGGGCATGACAAAAGCCGCAACGGTGCCGCCCGCGGCAAACAGACTCCAAACCATGGGTTTATTCGATCTAGCCATTGAATCCTCCCGCCAGGTAATAGATGACTGCAGATACCACGACCCAGGCAATGTAGTGTCCTGCCGCAATAATTCCACCGGGCAGAAACTCCTCACCGATCTGAACGGGCATGGCCTTGGGGGTTACCGAAAACCAGGAGATCGAGTGGTAGAGCATGATAACAAAAGTAATCCAGTTGAAGGCGATCACCAGGGGGCTGCCCAGCGCATCGAGAAAAACCTGATAAGCCCCGGGCCCTTCCGACAGGGCCTTGACACCCCACAACAGCATGATCGTATAGATACCGATGAACAGGGAAGTCACCTCCTGCGCCATATGCAGGAGGTCGCGTCGCCTTGCCAGATACCAAGTGGTATGTGATATCTCCCTGACGTAAGGTTTTCGACTCATGACTTTCCTCCTCCCAGGCCGAGGCGCCTCATGAACCAGTCCACCGTGCTTGCGATCTTCATCTGCTGCACGGCACTGGCCGGGTCTACGTGTTTTGGACAGACATCCGAACAGGCACCGGCGAATGAACAGTCCCAGATGCCCTCATTGCTGGCCACCACATCCTCCCTTTCATCGCGCCCCTGGTCGCGGGAGTCCTGATTGTATCGATGCGCCAATGTCAGTGCCGCCGGCCCGATGAATTCCGGGATCAGGGCATATTGCGGACAGGCGGAATAGCAGCAGGCGCAGTTGATGCAGAGGGTGTACTGTTTGAACTTCTTCAGCTCCGCAGGACTTTGCAGATGCTGCCCCTCCTCCAGCGGTTTCTCCGTTGAGCGTATCAGGTAGGGTTTCACACGCTGCAGTTTTTCCATGAAGTCGTCCATGACCACAACCAGGTCCCTTTCGATGGGAAAATTTGCTAACGGTTCAATACGCACCGGCCCCTCTGGCAGGTCCCTGATGAAGGTCTTGCAGGAAAGTGCGGGGTCGCCGTTAATCATCATGCTGCAGCTGCCGCAGACGGCCATGTGGCACGACCAGCGGTAGCTGAGCGAGCCGTCGAGATGATCCTTGACGTAGTTGATGGCATCCAGAACCACCCAGTCTTCATCGCAGGGCACCTGGTAGGTCTGAAACCAGGGTTTATCGTCTTCTTCGGGACGATAGCGAAGGATAGACAGTTCCACGGTTCGTTGGGTCATTTTGCGCTCCCCCCGTAGACCCGCTGTCCGGGTTGTGACCGGGTGATCACCACATCCAGATAATCCATGCGCGGCTCAACTTCACCCTGGTAATACGCCAGGGAGTGTTTCAGAAAACTTCCGTCATCCCGTGCCGTATAATCGAGACGTTGATGGGAGCCCCGTGATTCCTTCCTGTTTATTGCGGAAAAGGCCACCGCATGAGCCGCCTCAAGCATAGACCCCACCTCCATGGTGTAGAGCATATTCGTATTGAATACGTTGCTCTTGTCCTCAAGGTGTACCCTGGAAAAACGCTCCCGAAGTTCCAAGACCTTGTCACAGGTCTCCCGCATCGAATCTTCGGCGCGATAAATGCCGGCCCCGGATTCCATGGTTTCATTCATCTCTTTTCGAATGGTGGTGATGTTCTCACCGCCATCTTCCCTGAGAAACAGGTCTGTCACACGCTTACGGGCCTCCTCCCCTTTCTGCCTAATCTCAGACTCGGAGGGCTGGGCAGCGGATCTGGCGTGTTCAACCGCATGCTCGCCCGCCCGTTTGCCGAACACCAACAATTCGGTGAGTGAATTGGAACCCAGGCGATTTGCGCCGTTGATGCTGACACAGGCACATTCACCGGCCGCATACAGCCCTGGCATCGGAGTGGCGGCATCAATGTTGGTGTGAATACCACCCATCATGTAGTGAACCACGGGTCTAACCGGCACCAGTTCATGAACCGGATCCGCCCCGACATAGCTCGCGGCCAGGTCCCTGACCAGCGGCAGCTTCTCGTTGATCTTTTTCTCGCCAAGGTGGCGCATATCCAGGTATACCACGTCGCCCCAGCGCGAACCCACGGTGCGACCCTTTTTCTGCTCGTGCCAGAATGCCTGGCTGAGGCGATCCCGGGGCCCCAGTTCCATGGCCTTGTTCCGGGGCCAGGGATCCGGCGGCCCCAGATCGTAATCCTGGAGATAGCGATAGCCGTCTTTGTTGACGAGGATTCCGCCCTCCCCCCGGCAGCCTTCCGTAAGGAGAATCCCGGTTCCCGGCAGGCCGGTTGGGTGGTACTGAACGAACTCCATATCCTTGAGGGGCACCCCGGCACGGTAGGCCATGGCCATGCCGTCTGCGGTCTTTATCGCACCATTGGTGGTGAAGGGGAACATCCATCCGGCCCCGCCGGCTGCGATAATGACGGAACGGGCCTGGAACAACTGCATGAGCCCGGTGCGCATCTCGATGGCCGACACACCCTGGCACACGCCGTCAGCCACGATCAGGTCAGTGCAGTAGAACTCGTCATAGCGTTCTATAGATGGGTACTTCAGGGATGTCTGGAACAGCGTATGAAGAATATGGAAACCGCTCTTATCGGCGGCAAACCAGGTCCGCTCGTTCTTCATGCCTCCGAACGGCCTGACCGCGACATGCCCATTTTTCTCGCGGCTCCAGGGGCAACCCCAATGCTCAAGTTGGGTCAGTTCGACGGGCGCCTGCCTGATAAAGAGATCCACGGCGTCCTGATCACACAGCCAGTCACCACCCGCCACCGTATCATTGAAATGATCTTCCAGGCTGTCGCCCTGTTTGATTACGCCCGCAGCACCGCCTTCGGCCGCCACCGTGTGGCTGCGCATGGGATAAACTTTTGATATAAGGGCAACTTTCAGATCGGGGGCACTTTCCGCAACCGCAATGGCCGCCCGCAGACCTGCCCCCCCTGCACCGATGATTGCCACGTCGGTTTTTATGGTTTCCATCTCTCCAGCATCCCCCTTTCCGCTTTTTTTGTTTCCTGCCTTTCTGATTAACAGAGCACTGCCGTTGGTATTTGTGTAACTATCAGATAATGAAATTTCCTCCGTGGAGCATAGGCCGTGTCCAGGTTCCTTCGGAGCCAATCACCTGGGAATTGTACTTGATTTAACCGTTACAATGATGTTACATCTTTTTCACTGAAGGTAAAAAGTTGAATAACAATAATTCGATATAAGTTTGTACATTCATTTTATCTGGATAACCCTGGATTTTCCTGAAGAGGTTAACGGGCAGCGTATTGCCCGAAGGCATAACATGGTGAAGTAACAGCGTCTCCGGAATTTGTGATGATCAGCTGGCTAATCAGCGATTGTTTCGATATGAACCGGTTGGCGGCTGAAAGGATAAAAATGCAGCTTTATGGCTAAACAAAGTACCGTCGCATCAAATTTCCTCCCATCCAACACCGAGAAACCAGACGCGGTTGAGCAGCCTGCGGGGCCACCGGTTCCGGATTACCTTGTCAGGACATACTGGTGGGCCTATCTGCATCCTCGCGGCGTGCGGATATTCGAACACCAGTGGATAGTAAATCTCATTCTCTGGGGTAATTTTTCCCGACTGAGGGACAGCGCCCTGGACACCCTGGGGAAGCGCATCTCCGGTCGCACCCTCCAGGTAGCCTGTGTATACGGCGATTTCACCCGCAAGCTGGCAGAAAGACTCTCCCCGGGTGCCAGACTGGATGTGATCGACGTTGCCCAGATCCAGTTGGAAAACCTCGAGAACAAGATAGCTGATCGAAAGGATGTCTTCATGAGTCGGCAGGATGCCTCCGACCTCTCGTATGAGAAGGACAGCTTCGATCAGGTGGTGGTATTTTTTCTGCTTCACGAACTGCCGGCGGAGTTCCGAAAAAGGACCGTACAGGAGGTGATGCGGGTGGTGAAGCCGGGCGGCAAGGTGGTATTCGTGGATTATCACCAGCCCGTCCGCTATCACCCACACCGCTATATCATGCGCCCTGTCCTTCGGCTTCTCGAGCCCTACGCCCTGGACTTGTGGAATACTGAGATAACCGACTGGCTTTCCAGAGACACCCCGCCGGTACGTGTTGAAAAATCCACTTTCTTCGGTGGCCTGTACCAGAAGGTGGTGCTGACCTGCTGACGCAGGCAGGCGTTAATTAGACCCGTACCCCCGATTGACATAGACATCGTAGCGGGTGTTGGGGCTTTTGATTTCGATGTCCGGAAACTCGTCTGCCAGTCGAGTGGATCGGGCAGGCCGCTTGACCACCACTCGGAATCGCGCACATTTCCTGGCTGCGGCCAGCAGATCCCGGCTGTCCGAATCGTCACCCACCAGTTGTCTGAATATCCGCATCTCTTTTTTTACCAGCGCTGTCTTCATGCGATGGGGATACATGGGATCGAGATAGACAACATCGGGACAGGCGGCCGCAGGCAGGTTCTCCATATAGCCAATGGCATTCTCGCACCGAAGCTGCATCAAGCGCACGATGGGACGGGTCTTTGTGTCTACCGATGCCCGGTCAATGGCATCAGCCAGCAATGCCGCGGCTACGGGGGAACGCTCCAGCAACAGCACGCTGCAGCCAAGAGAGGCAAGCACGAAGGCATCCCGGCCAAGTCCTGCGGTGGCGTCAAGAACATAGGGTAACCTCCCCTTCTTCAGACCGACAGCCCGCGCAAGCGGCTGCCCCCTTCCCTCCCCGGAGCGTCTACGATGACCTGCTTTGCCCTGTACAAAATCAACCCGAATCGGGCCAGGGGTTCCCATGCCGGCCTGCCTGAGCTCCAGTCCTGAGGGGGCAGCTACCAACAGCATATCGAACCCATCGGCCGCAAGACCGGTCAGTGGCAGTTCCAACCGATGTGCCAGGGATTCGGCATGGGCCTGCTGGGCTTCTCCCTCCCACCCTACGGCTATCCGCCCTTCAGTCATTTCCAGATATCGACATCCTCAAGGGGTTCGGATCAAGCATAGCACTGATATACCCCTTTAAAGCGGTGCAATCGAGAAGGCAATTACCGCATACGGCGTCAGGGCAGCCAGAGAGAGAAGCATCCACCACTCAGGGTGTGGCAGTTGCTCAGGGAGATACGACCGTACCGGTCCTTGTTGCGATGCATGTTAGCCACCATGGCGGCGAAATAGAGGCCAAGATGCGTGTGTTCGCTGACCAGTTCATCGGATTGCCACTGGCCTGCCTGGGTATTGAGCATCTCCTCTGGGTATCCTTCCCCGTCATCTTCAACCCGCAGCACCAGATATCCCTTCTCCTGGACGCCGGACACCAACAGCTTGCTGCTGGTATAACGAAGACCGTTTCCGAGGAGATTATTAATGACGCCGCGGATCAGGCTCTCGTCGAAATAACCGTATAATCCAGGGTCGCTGCGCCATTCCAGCTGGACCTGTTTCGCTTCGGCGGATGCACGGTTTTCAATGACGAGTTCCTCAAGAAACTCTCCGACATTCCATTCCTCCACGTGAGCCGAGATTCGCTCGTTCTCAATCTTGTATAGTGTCAGAAGCTCGATAAGATGATTGTTCAGGCGCTTTGCCTCTTGCTGCAGGGCCACAATCTTCTTCCGGTCAATAGGGGCATCCCCAGAGTCACGGGTAAATTCCTCCAGGGTGTTGATGACCACCCCCAGGGAATTCTTCATGTCGTGGATCAGGGATGCCAGGATATCTGCGAATTTCATCACGGCCTGCCGGTGATCAGGACCCCAGGGACAATTGACGATACATGGCATGCACCCGCCTCAGACCCGGATCCTTGTCATCAACTTTTCGAACTTTATCGAGGTATTGCTTTACCTTGCCAAGCTGCCCTCTGTCGGTCCCGCTCTCCTTCATGTTCATGATCAGAACCCGCGCGGCATTCAGGTTGACCACCTTGTTGGCCGGCATCCCCTGTGTAGCCTCCTCGAAATGATCAAGAGCTTGCTTCAAGTTACCTGATTTCGCGAGTTCCACACCATGGTTGTTGATATTTACAACCTCCTTGTGTATCTCTTCGATATAGCTCTCCGGATCCGATTCCATTCCGAGTTCACTCATCAGACTGCCTACATCCTTCAGCAGCCTGTCCTCAGAATGGTTGTTCTTTACAACCGTATTCAATAGACTTTTCGCCGTGTCGGAATCACCCAGTTTGTCACAGACTCGGACCATCTCCAGTGCAGCATTCGGTCCCGCTTCCAGACCAATCTGCTCGTAGAGCTCCCTGGAACGCTGAAGACTGGCTTCAGCAGCATCGGCTTCGCCCGCGTCCGAGTGAATCACGCATTCAGCCATGGATGCGTAAAGGGATGCTTCATGGCTACCCGAAAACTCCCCCATCATGTTTTTCAGAATCTTCAGCCCTTCACGACTGGCGCCCGCACGGGCCTTGATCTTGGCCAGACTGGCATTTACAGATGGGTGTTTGTAAACCGAGTGCCTGCCCAGCTTGACGGCTTGTGCGAGGGCTTTTGAAGCTGTTTCCTCATCCTGATTCTTCAGCGCCAACTCACCCAGGGCCTGCTGACGCAATATGGCATTCGGAGAGAGGGTTACCGCCCTGTGCAGTACTTCCTGGGCATCCTCGGGCTGATCGAGCATCTGCAGAGTGCGCGCCAGCCAATCGTAGGCCGCCGTGAATCGTTCGTTCTCCAACAACAGTTTCTCGAAAAGTGTCCGAGCCTTCTGGTAGTCGCCCCGGGCGTAGTAGACCTTGCCCAGGCCAAGCAGGGCCCAGGTCATTTCCCGTTCTGCAATTATTCCCTCCAGAATAGTCGCAGCCTGTTGGTAGTCACCTGCCAGGAAACAAAGTTCCGCCTTGAGTTTGATCAGCTCCCGCAGATTTTTCGGTTTCCCGGCCATCTTTTTGTCCAGCAAAATGACAGCCACTTCAAAGTCATTGCGGTCCACCGCCTGCTCGACATCCTTCAGGTTTTTCTTTTTTTCGACCAACTTGTCCAGTCTGGCCCTGAGAAGGTCCTTGGTGAACGGCTTGGTCAGATAGGAATCAGGCTCGTACTCCACCGCACCCATCACCATGTCGAGGGTGTTTTCGGCAGTAATCATGACGAATATGGATCCCAACCCGATCAGGTTGCGGTGCCGCGCCTCCTCCAACACCTGCTGCCCGTTTTTGCCGGGACCCAGATTATAATCGCATAGGACGATATCGTAGCGTTTGGCCTCCATGGCGCTGACGGCATCCATTCCATTTGCGGCAGCGTCAAGTTTGGTGATGCCGATAGCCTGCAGCATGCTTTTTATCATGCTGCGCATATCACCGAAGTCATCGATTATGAGAAAATCCTTTTTCTCCAGTTCATTGGTCCTGAAATTAAGTGGTGCACGTTTTTCCATGTTGCAAACCAGGCATTTATGAATCTTTGCGATAGACAGCGTATCGGCAGATCTGGTGGGAAACTGAAGTACCTACGAAACTGATTCTCTCCTTGAATCAAGGGCCTGACGTATGTTCCTCTTCCTTCAGGCAGCAGTTTCGCCCGCTCTCCTTTGCCTGATAGAGCGCCCTGTCGGCTCTTTCGAACAGGCTGTCTGCGGAATCCGGTTCACGAAACAGGGCGAGACCACAGGATGCAGTAATGGACACCCTTTGATTGGTGTATTGAAAGTGCTTGTTCTGTATCGCCAGGCGCAGCTTTTCCGCCACGGCATATGCCCCCTCGAGATCGGTTTCCGGCAGGAGGATCACGAACTCTTCCCCACCGTAACGTGCGGCATAATCCGATTCACGGATAATCTGGCGCATGAGTGTACCGATTACCTCCAACACCTTGTCTCCCGCCTTGTGACCATAGTTGTCGTTGACACGTTTGAAATGGTCCACGTCCAGCAGGATGAGACTCAGGTCGTTGCCGTAGCGCTTCCAGCGTGCAATCTCCTCTTCCAGGCGGTTGTCGTAGGCAATCCGGTTGTGAAGCCCGGTTAAGGCGTCCCTAAAGGCCTCGCTGCGGGCTTCGTTGACTTGCTGTTGCAGCTTGTCCGACTCACGCTCCATTTCTCCGATTCTTTCCTTGAGCCGGCTTACCGAATCCTCCAACGCCTGTTCCCTGCGATGCTCCAGATCCCGCTGTTCCCTGAGTCGATCCTGGATCTGCGCCAGGCGACGGCTTATGCTTTGCTTGAGATCTTCCAGGTCGCTGGCCGATGCGACCGAGGCATGCAGGTCTGTCACCTCGCCGGTCACGGTTTCCCCAAGGGCCCGCTGCTCCTGCAGAATCTCGCCGCCTTGATTCTGAATACCCTCCAGGACCTGTCCAAACTGTCCGAGACGGTTCGTCAGCTGCAGCAGAAAACGCTCTACCTCGTCCCGCTCCGCTTCGGCTTTCCTTCTGGCTCCACCGACCAGTTCCACCAGCTCATCGAGCACGGTTGGCAGTTCATTTTCCCCCAACCCAACCAGAAGACGTTCCCTGAGAGCGGTCATTCTCGGCCTGATCTCCGTGGGTAAATCCATTTTCTCCAGCAATTGGATCAGGATACTCTCCCGGTTCGGTAACATTTTCACTGACGGTTCGGGATTGAGCAGCGGCAGAAGTTCTTCCGTCAGATCCTCCAGGTCCGCGCGGCTGTCGACATGATCCAGCTTCTCCCGCAGTCCGGCTACAGACTCGGATTCGGTTTCGGGGTCTGAAATCCGATCGAAGATGCGATGTAAAAGCCCTATCGTCGCCTGTTCAGCTTCGGATTCCCGGCGATCGCCCGAAGCCGCCGACGCCTGTGGAGATTCCGTACCCTTGTTGAAAAACCTGCCGATCAATCCCACTTCCGGTTTTTCACCCCCGGACACGCCCTCCAGCGCATCCAGCAGCAGGCTCTCTGTGGTTGCCAGGGTCTCTCTGTTCAGGCCTTCCTTTTTAAGGCTGCGACGCAGCTTCCTTGCGCGCGACTGCAGATCTGCAGGGAAAGAGGCTTCCTGGATCAGGCTGACAAGGGCATTCGTCATCAGTTCGGGATCCACCCTGTTCCCTGATTCGAGCTTGAACGCCTCCAGACGCTGATTAATCCCTTCAATCATGCCATCCAGGCGATCCAGATCCTTTTCTCCGCGGACTCGATTCCGCAACTTCTCCAGGCGGTTATCCAGCTTGTCGTCCCTGCCCCCACCCACGAAACTGAGGCGCGAGATGAATCGCCTCAATGTCGTTTCAACATCTACCCAGAATGCCTCTCGCTGTTCCAGTTTTTTGAGGCTGTCAAAGTATTTCGTTTTCCAATCCGATTCTGCATCCATTATTGAGTTTGCCTGTGGGATCAAACACCCGTAAGAAGGCTATTCCTCGATTGCGTCCTGCCATGAACACCCGCTTTGGTCTTAGGCCGGGCCGGAGTCGGCGACTCCAATTACCGTTTCGGGCGATTGGGCTGAAGTCTTTAGCGAACTGGCCATACCGGCTTTTCGCCGGCAAACAAAGATTAAGATCTGGGACCCGCTCGACGCTGTTGCAGCGCAGCATCATGTTGTCTAGTATTGCGGAGAAACCCGCCAGCCATGCGGGATACTGACCATCTCCAAAATCAGATCGATAGATAAAGTGACCCGATGAGCGTCGATTTGCGCCGAAACCCGTGGAATCGGGAGATACCGGAATACTTCAATGTCGGCAGCGCCTGTACCGACGTCCAGGCTGACTCGCCCGTCGCGGACCAGGTGGCCATGATTGTCGGGGATGACGCCCTGGGTACCAGCAACGCGACCTACCGGGAGCTTGCGAATCGCACCGACAGATTCGGGCAACTGTTGCGCAATCTGGAAATAGAAGCCGGCGAGCGTGTGCTGGTTCGCCTGCCAAACTGCCTGGATTATCCAACCGCATTTCTTGGTTCCATGAAGGCGGGGGCCGTCTCGGTACCCACTTCGACGCTCCTGGTGCCTGAGGAGGTAAATTACCTCGCGGAGAACTCTGGCGCCTCGGTTCTGGTCACCCATAAATCCATGTGGGGGGAACTGGGCAGGGAACTCCAGGATTCAGGCGGGCTGCGTCATGTCCTGCTCTCGGGAGAGGGACCCATGCCGGAAAGCAGGGGCCATCCGCAACTGCACGATCTGGAGCAGGAACTGACGGCCATTACACGTTGGGACGAGCACTTCCCCACCCGCGCCAATGACCCGGCCTATCTCGTCTACACGTCCGGTACCACAGGCCATCCCAAAGGCGTGCTGCATGCGCACCGGGCACTGCTCGGTCGTCTCCCGGCCATGCGGCATTGGTTCGACTTCGAAGAGGGCGACAGAATCCTGCACTCGGGCAAATTCAACTGGACCTACGCCCTGGGCACGGCCATGATGGATCCGCTGTTCCAGGGGAAGACCGTGGTGGTCCATGAAGGCGCCACCCAGGCAGACACCTGGCTGAAACTGATTGCGGCTCACGGATGTACCATTTTCATCGGTGTACCCAGAATCTTTCGTCAGATCGTCCAGTACACAACCCTGGGCGCCGGCGATGTCCCGACGCTGAGACACTGCATGAGTGCCGGTGAACACCTGTCCGACGATTTGCGCCTCGCCTGGCGGAAACGATTCGATCTGGAGATCTACGAGGGCCTCGGCATGTCCGAGTGTTCCTACTACATTTCACAGGACAAAAGGCACCCGATCCGGCTGGGGTCTGCGGGCCGCATCCAGCCTGGCCATAAGGTGGCCCTGCTTGACGAGAATCGCAGGCCGGTACCGGATGGGAATGAGGGTATGATCTGCGTGGCCGAATCCGACCCGGGGCTTTTTCTGGGTTACTGGGATCAGCAGGATGAGACGATAACGGCATGCCAAAACGGCTGGTTCTATACCGGTGACTACGCCAGAAAGGACGAGGACGGCTACATCTGGTTTCTGGGCAGGCGTGACGACATCATCAACACGTTCGGATACCGGGTATCCCCCCAGGAGATTGAACGGGTGATGAAGACTCACCCCGATGTGTCGGACTGCGTCGCCATTGGTCAGGAAATAGAGGCGGAGAAAACACTGGTTGCCCTTTGCGTGATTCTGGAATCCGGCTCGCAGTCGGGCACGAAGGAACTCCTCGATTTCGGAGAACTGCATCTGGCATCCTACAAGTGTCCCAGGCTGGTACACATCATGGAAGACTTTCCGCGCACCAGAAACGGAAAGGTCTTGCGCGGCAGAATCAAACAGGAAATCGAGGCACATACTGGTACCCCGTCAATATCAGGTTGACGGAGTACCAGGGCCTGTTAACACTATGCGGAAACAACCGAACAGGAAGAAATAAAGATGACTAAGACCTATCCGGGAAACTTCTTCGAGGACTTCAAACTGGGGCAGACACTTGTCCACGGTACGCCAAGGACCATTACAGAGGGGGATATGGCGCTCTATATCGCCCTGACCGGTAGCCGTTTCCCCTTGCATTGCTCCCAGCCCATGGCCCGGCAGCTTGGATTGGAAGGTCAAACAGTGGATGATTTGTTGGCCTTCCACATGGCCTTCGGAAAGACTGTTGCCGACATCTCCTTTAACGCCGTCGCCAATCTGGGATATGCGGACATGCGCTTCACCAGGCCAGTCTATCCTGGAGATACGCTGCAGTCGGTGAGTTCTGTAATCGGCCTCAAGGAAAATTCCAACGGAAAGAATGGAAACGTTTACGTGCGTTCCAACTGCCACAACCAGAATGGGGAAGAGGTGCTTACCTGGGCGCGCTGGGTCATGGTAAACAAAAAAGACCCGAACTCACCCGTAGCGGAGGCCCGTATTCCGGAATTACCTTCCACGGTATCAGTGGAGGATCTGCCCATACCCCCCGGACTGGATCTTTCCGGCTACGACACGGATGTCACGGGCTCCCCCTATCTCTGGGAAGACTACCAGGCGGGTGAACGCATCGATCACATCAACGGCATGACGGTTGATGAATCCGACCACACGCTGGCCACTAAACTCTATCAAAACAATGCGCGCGTGCATTTCGAAGACTCGATGATGAAATCATCCCGATTCGGAAGACGGCTCATGTACGGTGGTCATGTCATATCCATCTGCCGGGCCCTGTCGTTCAATGGACTGGCCAACTCGGTTCGTATCGCCGCCATCAATTCCGGGGCCCACTGCAACCCGGCCTTCGCCGGAGACACCTTCTATGCCTACAGCGAGATCCTGGACAGCATGGAGCTTTCCGGACGCAAAGATGTCGGCGCCCTGAGAGTGCGCACTATCGGCCTGAAGAATATGGAAAGCAGCGAGTTGGAGGATCCCAAGGTGGAGATCGACGGAAAGAAGCGCTACCACGAAAACGTGGTGCTGGATCTGGACTACACGGTGCTCATGCCGCGTAGATCTTGAGGATACTTCCTAAACACAGGCTACCAACTGAAAATTTATCCCTGATCGTCAGTCTTTGGGGCCTTTTCGTACGTGGAGGTAGAGCCGAAATTTCAAGAAGATACCCAGCACCATGGTACCCATAATAACGGAGAGAATAATCAGGTTCAGGGTACCGTCCAGAATGAAAAGGCCCGCCTGAAAAAACAGGCTGAACCAGAAAAACAGGGCCGCTACCACCCAGAGTCTCTTGAGCCGCTCCCTTTCCTTTTCCCAGTCATTCTGTGGTTCCGGGGCCTGGCATTTGGGGCAGACACCGTCTTCGTCGGTCAGTGTTTCGCCACACTGGGGGCAGACGGGGGCTGCCTGTAATTCTGTATTCATTTCCTAAAATGCCCTTACAAATAGATGTGAATGCCTACCTGACCCCCACAAAACCAAAATCAGAAGACACCTTTAGCATTGAGATATTCCCCCAACTTCTTATCAAACTTCAGGACATGATTTAAAAACCAGTCGTTGGAAACATCGTAATCTGAATAGAAAGTGGGATACTTTCCCTTGGAGACAGCATTTACCAGCTGTTCCAGATGCTTTTGCAGTGACCTGTGTTCCTTGTGGTGCTTCTTCATCCGCTCGAATTTGTGTTCCTTCATCAGTTTTTCTTCGGTTTCGAAATGGTGGTACGTGAACTTGGCAAGATTGGCCAGCATCTTGCGCAGTTCATCCTTGTCTATCCTGGCTTCCACAGCCCCATGCAGTTCGCCTACAAGCTCAAGTAACCTTTTATGCTGTTCGTCGATTTCCGCCACATTGATGCTGTATTCGTCAGACCAGGTAAGAATTGGCATATCTTTATCGTCTCCAAATAAGATTCGTTATTATCACTCAAACACCAAATGCATTCCGTGATTGATCTCTGCCCTTAGCTTAGCGGACCGCAAAGACCCGCTATTTAATTTTTTTCCGAATCCAGAACCCCCTGTATGACGGAGGTCCAGGCATCGGCGATGCTTGCTCGGTTATAACCGCCGCCTCCAAGGGCCAGCAGACCCGCGATGCCAGGCTCAGCCGCCAGATCCGCGAGTTCTTTGGCGGCATGGTAATGAGCCTTGCTGCTAAAGGCCATATGCGTAATGGGATCTCCCGCTATGCTGTCGGCACCGCACTGCATAATGAGGAACTGTGGCTTATGATCCGCAATAAACGTCTTCACTTTGGGCCAAACCTCGAAGAAGATCTCATCGTCCGCTCCCGGCGGGAGCGGAACATTCAATTTCATACCCGCCGCATCCCCCCGGCCGATCTCATGAACACCTCCGGTGCCCGGGTAAAGGTATCTGCCATCCTCGTGGAGATCGGCAAATATGAGATTCTTATCGTATTCAAACGCGTAAAACACCCCATCTCCGTGATGGGCATCGATATCGACATAGCCGATGCGCTCAACCCCATGTCGTTGCCTCAATGCCTCGATAGCAATCCCGATATCGTTGAAGACACAAAATCCGGCAGAACGATCTCTCTGGGCGTGATGCAGCCCTGCTATCGGCACGAAGGCTGACTTGGTCTCCTTTCCGATAATCCTGTCCACTGCATCGAGTACGGTCCCGACCACATAAAGGGCCGACTCGCAGATGCCCCTGGCGGCCGGCGTATCCGGATCGAGCATTCCGGTTCCCTGCTCGGTCAGGGTCTCCACCCGCTGCACATATTCAGGGGTGTGAAACAGCAGCAGATCCTCCCGAGTGCCCGACACGGGTTCCCGGACCTCGACACGTTCTTTCAGACCTTTAGCCAGAAACGCCTGCCAGAAAGCATGGAATCTGTCCGGCCCGAATGGATGGCCATCTCCAAACCCGTAGCGAGCCAGCTCATCCCCTGCGTATACATATATACTCACTCGCGACAACCTGCTGCCCTGAATATCCAGTGAAGGCGGAATTTCGGAATCTGGCTGCCTGCACTCGTATTCATCGAGATGCCGTTTGGTATGGCATGCCGCCTTAACACCGCAATATTTCAGGAATAATATGCTTTTTTGGGATAAATGGGTATTGGGCGGCCCGCGGCAAAGCAACCTCCCGACCCTGTTCTGGAAGATCTGTACTAAAATCTGGATTGAAGCCGGGTTTCACCAAACCTGCTATAGAGAGGAGGTGCAGCATGTCGATTTCGCCGAGCCTGAAGGAATACCTTGATCAGCAGTCCGCCCGATATGAGACCGTATCCCACCCACACACCCTGTCGAGCGTGGACAGTGCCGCTGCCGCCCATGTCCCCAGCGAACAGCTTGCCAAGGCCGTGATCGTCAAGGAAGAGGAGGTTTATCTGATGGTGGTTGTCCCGTCCGACCATCATCTGCATCTGGGTCGCTTACACCACCATCTTGGTCATGAGGTGGGACTGGCGACAGAGGACGAGGTCTTCAATCTTTTCCCCGATTGTGACGAGGGGGCCATTCCCCCGGTTGGTGTCGCCTACGGATTCAGGACCCTGGTGGACTCCGATCTGATGGACCAATCCGATATCTTCTTCGAATCGGGTGACCACCGGAATCTGATCAAGGTATCCGGTCAGCAGTTCTCAACACTGCTTGGCGGCGCCGAGCGGGTGCAGATGGGCCTTAATCTTTAAGTCCCAACAAGATAGCAAGTTAACTCCCCGCGGCCTTGACCTGATCCGCCTCCATGGCCTCGATCGCCTCCGCCATGCTCACAAGGCGTTGGGCACTCTCCACATGGAGGTTCTCGATCAGCATCCCGTCGACGACGGCAACGCCCTCTCCCTTCGCCTCCGCCTCTTCATGGGCCCGAATGATTTTTCTGGACCAATCGACGTCCTTTTGTGAAGGAGTGAAAACACGGTTGGTGGCCTCCACCGTCTTGGGATGAATAAGGGTCTTACCGTCAAAACCCATTTCCCTGCCCTGTTCGCAGGCATACTCGAATCCGTCATCGTCGTTGAGATCGAGAAAAACACCATCCAGGATCCCGATCTTGGCCGCTCGTGCGGCAAGCAGACAATGCCCGAGCGACGTGATCATGGGCAACCGTTCGCGGGTGTGGGCACAATCGAGATCCTTAGCCAGATCCGAGGTCCCCATCACCAGACATTCCATCCTGCTCGAGGCCTCTGTAATCATCTGAGCCCTGAGAATACTGCGCGGTGTTTCCATCATCGCCCAGATGGCCATTGAATCGGGAGCACCGCTGGCCACCATGATATTTTCCAGTTGCCGGATCGCATCGGCACTCTCCACCTTGGGCAGCAGTATGGCGTTGGCACCGCTGGCTGCAGCGGCCGCCACGTCGGCATATCCCCAGGGTGTAGCCAGTCCGTTGACTCGGATCACCAGCTCACGCAAACCGTATCCGCCGGCCTTCACCGCATCGCACACCTGATTCCGGGCCTTCTCTTTGGCATCCGGTGCAACGGCATCCTCCAGGTCGAGTATCAGGCCGTCGGCCGGGAGCGTCCTCCCCTTCTCCAGTGCTCTGGCATTGGAACCGGGCATATAAAGAACGCTCCTGCGTGGCCTTGCAGTGTTCGGCATGATTCGAATCTCCTTGGAAACGGATGAAAAGATGTTGGACCCGAAGTGTAAAAAATTAGGCATCAACTGTCTAACCGTTGCCGAAAAAAAACCGGCGAATGCCCTGCGCGTTGGCCGTAGTTTTGTCGTTGGCCGGCCGTGGGCTTAGAATTCACCCATTGACCCGTGTTCCTCCCTGTCGGCGAGTGACACAGGTACCATCGAGGCCAGGAGAATAGCGACCGTGAGTTTCAAAACCATCCCCCACCGCACTCAGCGATTAAATCGAAGCACGCTGGCCGTCCCGGGATCCAAAACCGGCATTTTCGAAAAAGCTGCTGCCGGTGCCGCAGACGTTGTTTTCTTCGATCTGGAGGATTCGGTTCCGCCTGACAACAAGGAACAGGCACGCAGGGACGTAATCGCTGCATTGAATGACCTCAGCTTCCCCGGTAAAAGCGTGTCGGTGCGCATCAACGGCCTGGACACCCACTACATGTACCGGGATCTGGTGGATCTCGTGGAACAGGCGGGAGACAACCTGGACCTGGTCCTGGTGCCCAAGGTGGGTTGCGCCGCCGATGTCTACGCCGTGGATATGCTGCTCACCCAGATCGAGCGCGCCATGGGCATACGAAAAGCTATCGGCATCGAGATGCTTATCGAGACGCCGCTGGGCATTCAAAACGCCGATGAAATTGCCGCTGCCTCACCCCGAAATGAGAGTATGCTCTTCGGCTCAGCCGATTATGCCGCGTCATCCGGTATGCAGATCAAGATGATCGGAGGTCCCAATCCCGACTACCAGGTACTGACGGATCCGGATGCAGACGGCACCCGCCGGACCCATTGGGGGGATATGTGGCATTACCCCCTTGCCCGCCTGGTGGCTGCCGCCCGGGCGAACGGGTTGCGGCCCGTCGACGGCCCGTTTGCCGATATCAGGGATCCGGACGGCTGGCTGGCCAGTGCGAAACGGGCCAGGACCCTGGGATTCGAGGGCAAGATGGTCATACATCCAAGCCAGATCGAACCGGCCAACCGGTTATTCAAGCCCTCCGCCCTGGAGTTGGACCAGGCGCGCCGTATCCTGGAGGCCATGGAACTGGCCGAAAAAAGGGGTGCGGGCGCCGTGAGCCTGGATGGTAAGATGATCGACATCGCCTCAATCAGACAGGCGGAGGCTACCGTAAGGAAAGCCGAACTTGCCGCCGCAAAGGATGTCTCCTGAAACTGTGGATGATCAGTGCAGGATGAAAAATTGTAATTCCCGGTATGACCGCGAATAACTGATGAATAATTTTGAACCGCGAGGGTACAAAGACGCAGTGAGGATTTTTTCATAGATTTTTCTCTGTGTCTTTGTGCCTCTGTGGTTGGTACTAATGGAATGTCGCACTGACTTTCTGAGGTCATGCGGACATTCGGAAGTAAAACGACTGGAGAGAATGACAGATGAAAATCCCCTCAGATTTTTTCAAGCCCCTCGCCATTGGCGCACCCGATCCCATCCGTGAACTGCCCGTTACGCTGGAACGCACCATCCACTTCCTGCCGCCGCATATCGAAAAGATGCGTGCCAAGGCCGGTCAGATCGCAAAGAACGTGGATGTGTTGCTGGGCAATCTGGAAGATGCCATTCCGGTCGAGGCCAAGGAAGCAGCGCGCTCCGGATTCATTGAGGTGGCCAAGGCAGTGGACTTCGGTCAGACCGGCCTCTGGACCCGCGTCAATGCCCTGAACAGCCCCTGGTTTCTGGACGACATGACCGAAATTGTTGCGGAGGTGGGCGACAAACTGGACGTCGTGATGATCCCCAAGGTGGAAGGCCCCTGGGATATCCATTTCGTCGACCAGCTGCTCGCACTCCTGGAGGCCCGCCACGGGGTGCGCAAGCCTATCCTGATACATGCCATTCTGGAAACCGCCCAGGGCGTGAAGAATGTCAACGAGATAGCCCAGGCCAGCCCGCGCATGCACGGCATGAGTCTGGGGCCAGCGGACCTGGCCGCCTCCAGGGGGATGAAGACCACCCGGGTGGGCGGCGGCCACCCCTTCTACGGCGTGCTGGCTGACCCCGGCGAGGAAAATGAGGCAAGGGCTTTCTATCAGCAGGATCTTTGGCACTACACCATAGCGCGCATGGTGGATGCCTGCCTGTCCAATGGACTGCGCGCCTTCTACGGCCCGTTCGGCGATTTTCAGGACGGTGCGGCCTGCGAAGCCCAGTTCCGCAATGCCTTTATACAGGGCTGTGCCGGTGCCTGGACGCTCCATCCGAATCAGATTGAGATCGCCAAACGGGTCTTCAGTCCCGAGGTGAATGAAGTGCTCTTCGCCAAACGCATCCTGGAGGCCATGCCCGACGGCACAGGAGCGGTGATGATCGATGGAAAGATGCAGGACGACGCCACCTGGAAACAGGCCAAGGTGATCGTGGACCTGGCCAGGCTGGTAGCCAGCAAAGATCCGGAAAGGGCAACTGCCTACGGCTTCTGAGATTCGATCTGACGGGGGGGCGCATCATGTACAAGATCCTGGACGGCCTGCGGGTGGTGGAGGCGTCTGCGTTCGTCGCCGCCCCGCTCGGGGGAATGACATTGGCGCAACTCGGCGCGGATGTCATCCGCTTCGATCCGCCCGTCGGGGGATTGGATGCCAGAAGATGGCCCATCACAAAGGACGGTAAAAGCCTCTATTGGGTGGGGCTGAACAAGGGAAAGCGGTCCCTGGCCATTGATACGAGAAAGCCGGAAGGCCAGGAAATCCTGACCCGTCTCATCACAGCCCCGGGTGAAGGTAACGGCATCTTCCTTACCAATTTCCACGCCGACAAGGGCTGGATGAGTTATGAGGAACTCAGGAAGCACCGGGAAGATCTCATCATGGTCAACCTGGTCGGCAACTCTGACGGCAGTTCAGCGGTGGACTATACGGTCAACTGTGCCGCCGGTTTCCCCTATGTAACGGGAAACCATCATGCCGACGGACCGCCTCATCCGGTCGACCACGTCTTTCCGGCGTGGGATGCGATGGCCGGCATCAACCTGGCCCTGGCCATACTGGCCGCTGAACGCCACCGTCGTCTGACCGGGGAGGGCCAACTGGTCCGGCTGGCTTTGTCGGACATCACCTTTGCCATGACCGGCAACCTGGGTTTCATCCAGGAGGTGCAGATCAACCACGAGGAGCGGAAAGGCTACGGCAATTATCTGTACGGTGCTTTCGGCAACGAGTTCGAAACCAGGGACGGGCGGCTGATCTATATCATCGCGGTTACAGATCACATGTGGAAATCCCTTCTCACAGCCACCGGCCTGGGTGTGGATATCGGCAATATAGAACAAAGACTGGGACTGGATTTCACCAAAGAAGGCGACCGCTTTGCCGCCAGTGAGGAGATCTCCGTGCCCATCCATGAATGGTGCGCCAAATATACCCTGGAACAGATCGGGGAGATATTCAAACTCCGGCACGTCTGTTGGGGGCCTTACAGGACCTTTCGACAAATGCTCGACGAGGACCCCCGCGTCTCCACCGAAAACCCCATATTTTCCGAACTGGAGCAGCCGGGCATTGGCAGTTTTCTGGTCCCGGGTTCGCCTATCAGCTTCGGGGCATTTACACGACAGCCACCACGGCGGGCCCCGCTCCTGGGTGAGCACACGGATGAGATATTGGGGGACGACCTGGGGCTGAGCGATAAGGAGATAGGCCGCTTGCGTGAAGACGGCGTGGTTGCTGGACCGGTGGAAATCCAATGACGATGGAGGGCGCCAGACCTTTGGCAGACTGGGTCGGTTCACGGGAGATCCGGGAAGAGGTTATCTCCCCGTTTCCCGCACAGGCCGCTGCAGCCATGCTGGATCTCGGGGGTACACGGATGGACCAGGGTGACCCCCTGCCCCCACTGTGGCACTGGTTCTATTTTCTGCCCAAGGCCCTGCGCTCTGAGATTGATAAAGACGGTCATCCGAAGCGTGGCGGTTTTTTCCCGCCCGTCGAACTGCCGAGACGCATGTTCGCCGGCGCGAGAACCCGTTTTATCGAACCCGTTATCATCGGGGAGTCCGCCGCCCGGGAAGGGGAGATTCTCAAGGTCTCAGAAAAATCCGGCAAGAGCGGACGGCTGGTGTTCGTTACAGTACGTTACCGGATCAGTCAGGCCGGCAGGCTTCGAGTCGAAGAGGAACAGGATATCGTCTACAAGGAGCCGGGGGCGCCAATCCAGGCACCCGTGCCGGTGGAGCACCCGGCAGCAGTCGATTCGAAATCCTGGGTAAAGGAGATCCGTCCGGATACGGTTCTGCTTTTCAGATTTTCGGCATTGACCTTCAATGCCCACCGCATTCATTACGACAGACCCTATGCGCTCCGGGAGGAAGGCTATCCCGGCCTGGTGGTGCACGGACCCTTGACTGCAGTCATGCTTGCGGGATTGGTCGGGGAACACAGCACCAGGGCTATCGGCAGCTTCAAATTTCAGGGCCGAGCACCCCTTTTCGATCTGCTTCCCTTCCGCCTCATCGGCCGACCGGAAGGAGACTCCGTGGTTCTGGAGGCAAAGGGGCCGGACGATTCCATCGCAATGCAGGCCCACGCGGAGTTGATTTGACCGGATATTGACAACAACGACAGGAGAGCGGCCATGAACAGCAAGATCGTCACCGCTGATGAAGCAGTCGCACTGATTCAGGATGGCAATACCTTATGTTGTAACGGTTTTGTACAAAGCGGTTATCCCGACGCACTCTTAGAGGCTCTGGAACGCCGCTTTCTGGAAACCGGATCCCCAAGGAACCTCACACTGTTCGCAGCTGCCGGGCAGTCAGACGGCAAAACCAAGGGCACAAACCGGCTCGGCCACGAAGGCCTGCTCCGTCGTGTCGTCAGCGGCAACTGGGGCCGCATGCCCAATGTGGTGAAACTGGCCCGGGAGAACAAGATATACGGTTACAACCTGCCCCAGGGGGTCATCTGCCAGCTTTACCGGACCCGGGCCAGTGGTCAGCCGGGCCTGTTCTCCAAGATCGGTCTGAACACCTTCGTGGACCCCCGCCTCGAAGGTGGCAGGATCAACGAGATCACCACCAAGGATATCGTCAATCTGGTTAATATCGATGGTGAAGAGTGGCTCTTCTACAAAGTCGGCACCGTGGACGTGGCTTTCATCCGCGGCACCACCGCCGATCCGTCCGGCAACATCACCATGGAAAAGGAGGCCATGCCTCTGGACAACCTTGCCCAGGCCATGGCGGTAAAGAACTCCAACGGTATCGTCATCGCCCAGGTGGAGCGCATTGCCGAGCAGAATTCCCTGAATTCCCGGGATGTTAAAATCCCCGGCATCCTGGTGGATTGCCTGGTGGTGGCCGAAAAGCCGGAACATCACATGATCAACTGCGGATCACAGTACGACCCTGCACTGGCTGGTGAGATCCGGGTTCCCCTGACATCCCTGAAACCCATGCCCCTGGACGCCCGCAAGATCATGGCCCGGCGTGCAGCTTTCGAGTTGCCGCCGAACGGCATCGTCAATCTCGGCGTTGGAGTCCCCGAAGGGGTGGCCGCCGTGGCCAACGAGGAGAAGATCACACAGTACATCACGCTGACTTCCGAGGCGGGAACCATCGGCGGCGTACTGGCCAGCGGTGCCAGTTTCGGGGCGGGCGTCAACGTGGATGCGGTAATCGATCAGAATCAGCAGTTCGATTTCTACGACGGCGGCGGGCTGGATATGGCCTGCCTGGGAATGGCCGAGTGTGATGAACGGGGCAATGTCAACGTCAGCCGATTCGGAGACCGGCTTATCGGCTGCGGCGGGTTCATCAATATCTCCCAGAATGCCCGCTGCATGGTGTTCACCGGCACCTTTACCGCCGGTGGACTCAAGATAGGCATCGAAGACGGCAAGGTCAGGATTCTTCAGGAAGGCAAGGTCCGGAAGTTCGTCAGGCAGGTCAAGCAGGTATCATTCAGCGGTGATTTCTCGGTGACCCGTAAGCAGCCCGTCTATTTCGTCACCGAACGTTGCGTATTTCGCAGGGGATTGCGGGGACTGGTCCTGACAGAAGTTGCACCGGGTATCGATATCGAGCGGGATATACTGGCCCATATGGATTTTATGCCGAAAATCCGGGATCCGGTTCTCATGGACGGACGCATTTTCCATGAGGACAACATGAACCTGGAAGCCGAGCTGCTCAATTTGTCATTGCCGGACCGTATCAGTTATGACGCAACCCGCAACATGCTCTTTATCAACCTGGAGGGACATTACCTCCGGGTTAGGGAAGACATCGCCACGTTGCGCGATCTGCTGGTCAACCGCTGCAAGAAGATAGGAAAACGGGTGGGTGTATTCATTAACTACAATTCGTTTCGGATCAACGAGAACATTGTAGACGATTATGCGGACATGGACCGCTACATGCTGGAACACTACTACACCACCATCACCCGCTACGCCACCAGCGCCTTCATGCGCATGAAACTGGATCAGGCCTTTTCGGAGCGGGATATCGCACCCCATGTTTTTGAAAGAAAGGAGGAGGCCCAGGCATTTCTCACCTCGAACGGAACGGAATCCGGCGCCCCTTGATCCGCCGGATCATTGGTCAATTGGCTTGAATTTAACGCGACCTGGAAAGGCTGCGTGAGAATCTTACGGGGAAGGACTCAAGGTCCAGGAAAAAGATCAGCCGAATACTTTCGGCTCGCCACTCCCGATTTCCTGGCATACGGGAACGGGATCGTTCTGAAAGAATATGTGGTTGTCATTGTGACAGCAGTATTTTCTTTTTCTGTAAACCAGCCGCTCTTTAACCGTCCTGTTCACCTGATGGACATCGTGTGAACCGCACCTGGGGCAGATAACATTGTGCGAGTCGAAGTCCATGTAATTAGATACGGCTCGATTCCGGGATTCTTGAGTTGACCGAGATCACAAAACTGTAGAAAAACGGGCTCGTTCCCTGATCCAGTGGGTAAATTTCAGTTGTAGGGCCGAATTCATTCGGCCAGCAGCCATTATTACCATTGCACAAACAGGGTGATGGGGTTTGCCTTGCCTGGGTTGTGATGTCTGATCATATGCATTGGTCGAATGAATTCGACCCTACATGCTCCCCGGGTAAAGTAAAAAGCCTCAGGTGAGATGATTCTTTGATTTGTGGATTGTGAGGCAGGGATTGATTCGCCCGCTTTTCGGGCTCACCCCTTCGGGGCGTCATCACTGCGTGATGACGTCTGCGCCGATGCTCTTGCATCGGCTGTCGAACCGAAGGGTTCTCATCAAGCCTGCACTCCCCTGGTAATACAAAAGGCCCCTGATGGGGCCTTTTGTATTACTGGCGGAGAGGCAGGGATTCGAACCCTGGGAACCTTACGGTTCAACGGTTTTCAAGACCGCCGCTTTCGGCCGCTCAGCCACCTCTCCGGATTGTCGAGGGCGAAGAATACCCGAATAACACCCGGTTTTACCACTGGTTTTCAGATTAAGCCTTGAAATGTTGAAGTTTCCGCCCAATTGAGTATGCTGTGGAACAAATACCAAGTATCGCAGTCTGATAACTGGGTTATCCAAGAGAATTATATAAACAGGAGTGAGCAGATATCATGAATAGACTGGATTATTCGGTTGCCCGTCCGGCGGCAACTTCGGTCTCGATCAACAAGGTTCTGAAGAATACCTATATTCTTTTGTCGGCGACGCTGATATTCAGTGCCTTGATGGCGGCAGCCTCGGTGGCCTTCCAGATGCCGCCCATGACCTACCTGCTGAGCCTCGGTGCGGCGTTCCTGCTTATCTGGCTGGTTCTTCCCAAAACCGCCAACTCCAGTTCGGGACTTGTGGTGGTTTTTGCCATAACGGGCCTGATGGGATTTGGCCTGGGACCGATTCTCAGCATGTACCTTGCCCTGTCCAACGGTCCTCAGATCGTGGCTACCGCTTTTGGCGGTACTGGCGTGATCTTCCTGGGCTTGTCAGGATATGCCCTGACGACCCGCAAGGATTTCAGCTTCATGGGCGGGTTTCTTATCGCAGGCATGCTGATGATACTGGTGACGGCGCTGGCCAATATCTTCCTGGCCATCCCGGCCCTTTCTCTGGCGATATCGGCGGTGGTCATCATGCTGATGAGCGGCTTCATCCTGTACGATACCAGCCGCATGATCCACGGGGGTGAGACCAATTACATCACCATGACGATTAGCTTGTATCTCGCCATTTACAACATCTTCGTCAGCCTGCTGCACATACTGGGCGCATTGGGCGGTGACGATTGACACCCTGAATCTTTGATTCAGTGATTCCGAACAAGCCCCGGTAACCCCGGGGCTTAATTTATTCAGAAAGGCGTAGGCGTAACAATGGACTGGATGCAGATCGGTTCGGCCATTCTCCTCGGGGCGATGATTGTGTTCCTTTGGCCCCGGGCAAAACAGATGCTCAAGGAAACCCGCAAGGCGGAAGCCGGCGAATGGCAGTCCGCAATACTGCCTATTCTTGCCGTCATGGGGTTTGTTGCCTTACTGGTGATGATGGTCTGAGACATCCACCGTTCGTCACCGGCTATCGCTGGTTTACCCGGTTACAACCTCAAGCCCGCCCAGGTAGGGCCGCAATACCTCCGGCACCCGAATAGTGCCGTCAGCCTGCTGATAGTTCTCCATCACCGCAACCAGGGTCCGGCCGACGGCAAGACCTGAACCGTTCAGCGTGTGCACCAGTTCCGGCTTGCCGGTAGCGGGGTTGCGCCAGCGGGCCTGGAGCCTGCGTGCCTGGAAGTCCTCGAAATTCGAGCACGATGATATCTCCCGGTAAGCGTCCTGACCTGGCAGCCAGACCTCCAGGTCATAGGTCTTGGCAGCCGAGAAACCCAGATCCCCCGTACAGAGCGTGACCACACGGTAGGCAAGCCCAAGCTTCTGCAGGATCGACTCGGCATGCCCGGTCAACGCCTCCAACGCCTGAAAGGAATCCTCCGGGCGAACAACCTGCACCAGTTCAACCTTCTCGAACTGGTGCTGCCGGATCATTCCCCGGGTATCCTTGCCGTAGGATCCCGCCTCGCTTCTAAAACAAGGGGTGTGAGCCACCCATCGCAGGGGCATATCCGGATCCTCGATGATCCGGTCTCTCACGAGATTGGTGACCGGCACCTCGGCAGTGGGAATCAGGTAATAATCCAGTTCCCCGGAAAGTTTGAACAAGTCCTGCTCGAATTTCGGCAGCTGCCCGGTTCCGCGAAGACTGTCCGCATTGACCATGAAGGGGACATAGGTCTCCCGGTACCCGTGTTCCCTGGTATGGGTGTCGAGCATGAACTGGGTGAGCGCTCGCTGCAGGGCCGCGAGCGGCCCCTGTAGGATGACAAATCGGGAGCCGGTCACTTTCACCGCTGCTTCAAAATCCATACCTCCACCGCTCATACCGAGATCTACGTGATCTTTCGGTGTGAATTCAAATACAGGAGGCTCTCCCCAGCGCCGTTCCTCACGATTGTCGCTGTCATCATTTCCCTCGGGGACCGTGGCGTGAGGAATATTGGGAATCTCCAGGGACATTGCCTCCAGGGCTTCCTGGATGGCTGACAGTTCCTCTTCCGCACGCTTCAGGTTTTCTCCGAAACCGGCCACCTCCGCGAGCAGGGGTTTGATATCCTCACCGGCCGCTTTTGCCTTGCCGATCTGCTTGGAACGACTGTTCCGCTGATTCTGGAGATCCTGGGCCTCGACCTGCAGGGTTTTCCGGCGGGTCTCCAACTCCGTGATACGTTGTACATCCAGTGTAATACCACGCCGGGCCAGCAGACCGGCGGTGTTTTCGAGGTCGTTTCTCAAGCGTCGGGGATCGAGCATAACTATTCGCCTATGGTCACGTTGGCTGACCAGGTAACGATATGTCCCGGTCCAACGAGGGTATTTAAATCTTCCAGCACCCTTTCCACCTTGTCGGGCCGGTCGAAAAATTCCAGAACCAGGGGTAGATCGAGGGAAATGTCCATCAGGGATGAAGAGTGCATTTTCCCTGTCTTTCCGAAACCGGCAATACCGCGGAATGCAGTAACACCCCACACCTTCTCTTCATCGTGCAGCAGCTTGATCAAAGGCTGCAGTTGATGCTCGCCTTCGGTCAGATAAATCCGGACCATGGTTATAGGTTGGGTCTTCACAACTGTCTCCCAAGCAAAAGGCCTGCCCAGGCTGCCAGCAGACAGGCGAACACGGAAACTGCCATATTGAGTATCGCTTTCATGTAGTCGGCCTGTTCGATCAGATTGAGCGTCTCTATGGAGAATGTTGAAAAGGTCGTAAATGACCCCAGCAAACCGATAATGATTGCCGCCCTGACTTCCGGCTCAACGGTCATTCGCTCCATAAAGAGCACATACAGAAAACCCATCAGCAGCGAGCCGATCACATTGACCACCAGGGTTCCCCAGGGAAACCCACGTCCCAGGATTCCATATACTCCACTGGAGATCCAGAATCTCAGCAAGGCACCTGCGGCGCCACCGGCAGCAATGGAAAGCATCTGGATCAATGGGACGAACTCTCAACCTGTCTCAACAATTTTTCGGGCAATTACTCAGGGTATCAAAGCGGCGCATTCTACACCCAGATGACGCTCCGGACGAATCCAAAAAAACTACTCCCTTTCGCTCTCGGCCGCGCGGTCCAGTGCTCGCAACCGCTCCAGCTTCTCCCTGATTCTGATCTCCAGCCCTCTGTCCACCGGCCGGTAGTAGACAGGTTCGGGCATATCGTCCGGAAAATAGTGCTCGCCGGCAGCATAGGCATCCGGCTCATCGTGGGCATAACGGTATGCCTTGCCGTGCCCCAGTTCCTTCATCAGACGGGTCGGGGCATTGCGCAGGTGTACCGGCACATCACGGGTACCGGACTCCCCGGCATCTTTCGTGGCGGCCTGGTAGGCCTTGTAGACCGCGTTGCTCTTTGCCGCCGATGCCAGATAGAGCACCGCCTGGGCGATACAGAGTTCCCCTTCCGGACTGCCGAGGCGTTCCTGGGCCTCCCATGCATCGAGTGCGATTGCCAGGGCTCTCGGATCCGCGTTGCCGATATCTTCGGCCGCCATCCTCACCACCCGCCTGGCAATGTACAAAGGATCACAGCCCCCGTCTATCATGCGACAGAACCAGTAGAGCGCGGCATCGGGCGCCGAACCCCGAACCGATTTGTGGAGTGCGGAAATCTGATCGTAGAAGAGATCTCCGCCTTTGTCGAAGCGTCGCAGGTTTCCCGTGATGACCTCTTCGACGGCCTGCTCGGATATGGAAGAGCCGTCAGAAAGATCGGCGGCCAGTTCCAGGAGATTCAGGGCCCGGCGAGCATCACCGTCCGCCGCCACGGCGATGGTATGTCTGAGATCGGATTCCAGGGTGAGTCCCCGTTCGCCCAATCCTCGTGTCGGATCGGCCAGCGCCTGTTCTATGACCTCCTCCAGGTCCGTGGGCTCAAGACTCCTGAGCACATAAGTCCTGGCCCGGGAGAGAAGAGCATTGTTCAGCTCGAAAGATGGATTTTCAGTGGTGGCGCCGATAAAAACCACGGTGCCGTCTTCCACGTGGGGCAGAAAGGCATCCTGCTGTGATTTGTTGAAGCGATGCACCTCGTCGATGAAAAGTACCGTGGATCGCCCCTCCAGTTGCTGTACCCGACGGGCCTCC
Organism: Chromatiales bacterium; assembly: GCA_030145425.1. Taxonomy (GTDB): domain Bacteria; phylum Pseudomonadota; class Gammaproteobacteria; order Chromatiales; family Chromatiaceae; genus JAHEHQ01. The sequence continues at coordinate 74,439 of JAQYVO010000195.1, forward strand.
TCCACCGCGTTTCGAATATCCTTGACCCCGGACAATACGGCGGAAAGGCTCAGGAAACACGCACCCGAGTGGTGGGCGATGATGCGGGCCAGGGTGGTTTTGCCCGTGCCCGGAGGTCCCCAGAAAATCATGGAATGATACCGGTCGGCCTCGATGGCGCAACGCAGGGGTTTGCCCTTTCCTACGATGTGTTCCTGTCCGATGAATTCAGAGAGAACCCTTGGCCGCATGCGATCCGCCAGCGGACGGGGTCCGGCAGGGAACTCCTTGGCGAACAGATCGGGGTCTGGGGGTGTCATGATCCGTTCAGCGGTTATAGATATCGGTGCCGAAAGGTCGCTCAAACCGGAAAAAATTGCTGTCGAACTCCGGATTCTTACGGATATCGTGAAAGCTGAAACGGGTGATCTGACCAAACTTGTCCGCCATCTCCATTCGGCGCAGTTCGCCATCGGCGAATGCCAACAACACACGGATAAACTGACTCTCCTCATCCTTGGGGATCAGTTGCACCCAGGACAGATCCTCCCTCGATCCCATATCTGTGATCTCGAATGTATCGCTTAGCCTGTCACCGCTGACAAGGAGCATCGCCGGTGTTCCCTTCAGGGCCTTTTTTTGTGACTGTACGCTCACCTGCTCCAGTTCCGGATCGTAAAGCCAGATCTGGCGGCCGTCGGCAATCAACTGCTGGCTATCGGGCTCCAGATAATCCCAACGGAATTTGTCTGGCCTTTTGAGGTAGAAGATTCCCCTCGTGCTGGTGGTCTGTCTGTCCTGGATATTCAAGAGGGTCTGTTCGAAGCGTGCCTCCAGGCCGTCCACCTCATTCAGAAAGCGTTGCAGTTCCTCGATGCCACTGGCGGCCCAGGTGTTTGCGACAAGGAAAAAGGTTAGTGCCAGGGTAACCAGGAAACTTCTTATGGACATATTAGAATCTCAGGGCGGTGGAGGTGCCAACACTTCCCGGTTCCCGTTTGTCTGGGCGGGAGTCACGATGCCGATGCGCTCCATCTCCTCGATAAGCCGCGCAGCTCGGTTGTACCCGATCTTGAGCCTGCGCTGCACCCCGGAAATCGAGGCTCGTCGGCTCTCAGTGACGATCCGCACCGCTTCGTCATACAGGGGATCCGACTCCTCGACACTGCCGGCACCGGACTCATCCTGTAGACCCGGGATTGCCTCTAATGGTTCCTGGAGTATGGCCTCGATATAGTCCGGCTCACCCATGGTCTTGATATGCGCCACTACCCGGTGCACCTCGTTATCGTCGACGAAGGCCCCATGGATGCGCTGGGGTATACTGCTGCCCGGCGGAAGATAGAGCATGTCACCGTGTCCCAGCAGGTGTTCCGCGCCCATTTGATCGAGGATGGTTCGGGAGTCGATACGCGACGAAACCTGGAAGGCGATCCGGGTTGGTATGTTGGCCTTGATCAGGCCGGTAATCACATCCACCGAGGGACGCTGGGTCGCCAGGAGCAGATGGATGCCCGAGGCGCGGGCTTTCTGGGCCAGGCGGGCAATCAACTCCTCCACTTTCTTACCGACAACCATCATCATGTCGGCCAGCTCATCGATGATGATAACGATATAGGGCAGAGTTTCGAGATCCGGCGCCTCCTGGTCCTCCATGAGGGGGTCGGGCTGGAACAGCGGGTCCTTGATGGCCTCACCGCGTTTCCGGGCATCCTTTATCTTGCGGTTGCAACCGGCGATGTTCCGCACCCCCATGGTAGCCATCAGGCGATAGCGCCGATCCATCTCACCCACGCTCCAACGCAGGGCGTTGGCCGCCTCCTTCATATCGGTCACCACGGGAGTCAACAGATGGGGTATCCCTTCGTATACCGAGAGCTCCAGCATTTTTGGATCCACCATGATCATGCGGACCTCCTGGGGGGATGCCTTGTAAAGCAGGCTGAGAACCATTGCGTTGATGGCCACCGATTTTCCGGAACCTGTGGTCCCGGCAATCAGGGCATGGGGCATCTTGTCCAGGTCGACAACCGTGGGATTGCCGGCGATATCCTTGCCCAGCGCCAGGGTCAGGGGCGATTTGGCCGCATCGTAGACTTCAGATTGAAGTACTTCGCTCAGGTAGACCATCTCCCGTTTATCGTGAGGAATCTCCAGCCCGACCACCGATTTTCCCGGGATCACTTCCACCACCCGCACGCTGATCGTGGAAAGTGCCCGCGCCAGATCCTTGGACAGGTTGGTGATCTTGCTGGCTTTGGTGCCCGGTGCCAGCTGCAGTTCGAACAGGGTGATGACCGGACCGGGGTACACAGCCACAACCTCGGCCTCCACGTTGAAGTCCCTGAGCTTGAGCTCCACCTGCCTCGATAAGGCCTCCAAAGACTCCTTCGAATAACCCCGACTGCCGTGACTGGCCGGATCGAGCAGGGCTAGCGGCGGCAGGTCACCCTCTACCGCCTTTTCGAACATGGGCACCTGGCGCTCTTTCTCCACCCGTTCGCTCTTCTTTACCGTCTGGATGACGGGTTCTATCTTGGGGGGCTTGCGGTTCTCGATCTTCTTTTGTTCGAAGTTGACCAGGGCACTGCGTCTTTTCCGGGCCTCGCGGGCCTTCCAGGCATCGGACAGGCGGTCCGAAGTAATTACCACCCACCGATAAATCTGCAGTGTCAGCCCGCCAATGCCGTCCACGACTGTCAGCCAGGAGATGCCGGTAAAAAGCGTGAACCCGCTTAACAACAGTGCCAGCAGCAGGAGTGAACTGCCCGCAAAACTGAATATCGAAACCAGCTGCTCCTGCAGGTACGCACCCAGTATTCCACCGCCACCCCCGGGCAGCTGCATTGATTCTCCCGGTGCATGCAGTGCGGTGAAGGCGCAGCCGGCGCCGAGGATAATGAAGAAACCTATCCAGCGCAGGGCAATCAGGTGAACGCCGGGATGATCCACGGGCTCCCGGTCACGAAAAAATATCCAGCCGATCCAGCCGATCATGAAAGGAAACAGATAAGCCAGCAGCCCGAACAAATTCAGGAATACATCGGCAAACCAGGCACCCATCGGGCCGCCGGCGTTAAGCACCTGTTCCCTTGTGCCCGTATAGGACCAGCCCGGGTCTTCAGGTGAAAAACTGACAAGCGACAGCAGCAGGTAGGCGGTAAACGCCAGCAGGAGCAGCAAAGCCCCTTCCCTTAATCGCCTTCCGATATGCATTACAGATAGTTTCCCTGGTGCGGCCGACAGCTCAGATCAGAATATACAATTTCTACTAATATATTTTTGAAATTATACAGTTATAGAAACTATTTCTGTCAATTTCTGGCTTTTTTCGCGTTGTCACTATTCGTTCACTCCGGGCCGGAACAACCTCAGAAAGTTTTCGGACGTTATTCGGGCAACCTCTTCAGGGGCCAACCCCCGAAGTTCGGCGACGCAGGCGGCAACATGGGAGACATACTGTGGAATATTGGATCTGCCCCGATGAGGTACGGGGGCCAGATAAGGTGCATCAGTCTCTATAAGCATTCGATCCAGGGGTACCCTTTTCACCACATCCCTGAGTTCGGCGGCACTTTTGAAGGTAATAATGCCGGAAAAGGAGATGTGGAAATTCAGGTCCAGGGCCTTTTCCGCCATGCTCCAGTCTTCCGTGAAACAGTGCATCACGCCCCCTGCTTCCCGGGCCTGTTCTTCCCGCATGATGGAGATGGTGTCTTCACGGGCTGCGCGGGTATGGATGATCAGGGGCTTGTCGCTTTGCCTGGCTGCAGCAATATGACGCCTGAAGCGGTCTCTCTGCCAATCCAGATCCCCTTCGCTTCGAAAATAATCCAGTCCTGTCTCGCCTATGGCGACATTACGGGGATCGGACGCCAAGGCCACCAGTTCCTCGGGCTCAGGTTCCCGGCGATCGAGATCATTGGGATGGACGCCCACCGAAACCGATATCTGGGGGTAATCCTGAATCAGTCGCCGCATTCCGGGATAGGATTCAAGATCAATGGACACGCACAGCATATGCGATACGCCGGCCTCCAGAGTCTGCCTGATCAGCTTATCGAAATCGTTGTCGAAAGGCTTCAGATCGAGACGATCCAGGTGACAATGTGAATCAACCAGCATGTAGTGATAGGACCCTCGAGTTGCAGGGGATAATTAAAAACCGGTGCGAATGACTGTCGTCCGGGAACGATTACATGGTATGTGTGGGACGATCCGATTTGAGGGCGCCGGCGAGGTAGGTTTCTATTTTGTTTCTGGCCACCCCTCCGTCCTGTTCGCTGAACTGGACGCCTATACCCGCAGCCCTGTTGCCCTCCGCCCCGATTGGTGTCACCCATATTATTTTCCCGGCCACGGGTATTCTTTCCGTCTCTTCCATCAGGGTCAACAGCATGAACACCTCATCGCCCAGCCGGTACTTTTTATTGGTCGGGATAAACAGGCCGCCATTTTTTACGAACTGCATGTAAGCGGCGTACAGGGCGTTTTTGTCCTTGATTGTCAGCGACAGAATCCCCTGGCGGGTTGGAGTGATCTTTGATGCGGCCATAGCGATAACCTTCTGCGTTTTTTGTTTGTCTTTCCGAAAACTGGATGTCTGGGATCACTAATCCGGCTTGGCGTCGTTCAATCCGAATAGCAGGCACGAAGTCTCAACAACAGCCCCTCAAGCAACATCTGGGTGTTCAGCTGCCCGCCCAGATTTCCTATGGCTTCGTACACTTCATCCAGTACTTCGTATAACCCGTTGAATTCTAGCGTATTACCAATGGCTTGCAAAGATCTTCTCTGATCAGGATTCAACAGTGTGGAAGTTTCCGACGTGGATTTGAGACGCAGTATGTCGATGATCCAACCGGAGATCCAGATCAATACCCTTTTCAACTCCTGCTTGTGCCATCGAGCTGCTATATCCACGGGATTCTGTTTTCCCTCCAGCACTGAGACGAACTCTCCCAGCATGGTCTTACGCAGTTGGAGCAGCTCGGGATCAGCGAGTTCAAGTGCCAGCAGGGGTGCGCCTGAGGCGAGATCCAGGAGCAGATCGGGATCGCCCGCGCCACCTTGCGCCTCCAGCCAGTCCCTCGCCTGCGCCCGCTCCGGCACCCTGATATCCACCCGCTGACATCTACTGCGTATCGTCGCCTGAAGCTTGCCGGGTATAGAGGATACCAGAACCATCAGCGTGCGGGACACGGGCTCTTCCAGGGTCTTCAAGAGGCTGTTCGAGGCCGCCATGTTGAGCGCATCGGCGGGCTCGATGATGATCACCTTGTATCCGCCATACTGGGCAGTCAACACCTCCCGGCCGGTAACTTCCCGGATGGCATCTATTCGAATACCCTTCCCCGGTTCTTCCGGTGTGACGAGGAAAAGATCAGGGTGATTGCCCGCTTTGAGAAGCAGACAGCTCTTGCAGTTGCCACAGGGCATATCCGCCTCGCCGCTTCCGGTGCAGAGCAGCGATGCCGCAAAACAGCGGGCGAATCGGCTTTTGCCCAGACCTGCCGGGCCGTTGATCAGCAGTGCATGGGGAAGCCGCCCTTCAGTGTGTCCGGTTTGGAGGCTCTGCCACTGGGGATGGTGCCATGGCAGTATTGAAAAACTGTCGTAGACCTTTTCCATTCGAGCCCCTAAGGGTTCCCGACCGATAGGTAACCGCCGAGTACCGTTTCGATCTGGCCTCTGACCCGATCAACGGATAGCGATGCGTCAATGACTCTCACGCGTTCGGGCTCCATACCAGCTATCTCCAGATAGGCCTTTCTGACGCCATCGAAAAATGACCGGTGCTCCACCTCGAAGCGATCAGGTTCGGAGCGATTGCCTGCCCTGGCCAGGCCCGTTTCCACGGGCAGATCCAGTAATAACGTCAGGTCTGGTCTCAAATCACCCTGTACCCATTGTTCGAGGCTCCGGATGCGCTCCCGATCTATCCCGCGGCCACCGCCCTGATAGGCATAAGAGGCGTCGGTGAAACGGTCACACAGCACCCACACTCCCTCTTTCAGCGCCGGGCCGATCACGCTTTCGATATGTTCCGCCCGGGCCCCAAAGATCAGCAGGAGTTCGGCATCGTTTCCCATGCCGCTGTGTTTGTGATCCAGCAGGAGCCGGCGGATATCCTCACCCAGTTCCGTACCTCCCGGTTCACGGGTGAATATATGCTTCTTGCCCGCCGAATCCAGCAGTTCCCGGATATAGGCCAGATTACTGCTTTTTCCGGCACCTTCGATACCCTCAACCGTAATGAATTTTCCTCTCTCGGTCATGCTGCCCGTCTGGTGCCTCATCGTTTCAGCTGGTACTTGCGCACCGCTCGGTTGTGTTCCTTGAGCGTTGCGGAAAACTGGTGACTGCCGTCCCCCCTGGCCACGAAATAAAGGGCATTTCCATCCTCTGGATGCAGAACCGACCTGATTGCGTCAGCGCCCGGCATACTGATGGGTGTCGGTGTCAGGCCCTTGTATACATAGGTATTGTATGGGTTGTCGCGTTTCAGATCACGACGACGAATGTTGCCTTTATACTCGTCACCCATGGCGTAGATGACCGTGGGATCTGTCTGAAGCTTCATTCCCTTTTTCAGGCGCCGGATGAATACTCCGGCTATGGCGGGTCGCTCGCTGGCAAGCCCGGTCTCTTTTTCCACGATAGAAGCCAGGATCAGTGCCCCGTAAGGTGTTTTCAGGGGAAGCCCTTCCTGACGTTCAGGCCATTCCCGCTCCAGGATTTTCTGCATGGCCCTGCGGGCCCTTCCGAGAAAGGCCTTGTCCGTGGTGCCTCGGGGAAAATGATAGGTATCGGGGAGAAATCGCCCTTCAGGGTGCTCATCCGGATAACCCAGTTCCTTCATGATTTCCCCGGGCGTAAGATCTTTCAGCGTCCGGGTCAGGGCGGAATGCTGCCCGACCGCCTGGAGCACCTGTTGAAAGTTCCATCCCTCGATCAGGGTCAGGGAGTAGGAGATCACCTTTCCTGACGTCAACAGATTCAGAAGATCCCTCGGGTTCAGACCAGGATCGAGTTGATACTCGCCGGCCTTTATCTTGGTTGCCGATCCATCCCAGCGGGCCAGCAGGCGCAGGTATAAAGGCTTGCCCAGGTAACCCTTTTTATGCAGATCGTTGGCGAGCGTGGATATCGTGCTGCCGGGCCTCAGTTCGTATACCTCGCCTTCCGCGGGTATCTGAAGGGGGGAATCAATAAAGTTATCGACATCCATTATCAGCCAGGCAAACAGAAAGCTCGCCAGGATAATAGCCAGACCTATAAAACGCTGCGCCATGCTAAATTTTGAATCCCTGTTTTATGACGTCACCGATGAAAGTGTCTTCCATGTAGTCCAATCCATAGCTCAATTCCCCCACTCTCCTTACGGGGCATATACCGATCAACGAGCTGGTCAGGAACAGACCATCGGCAGACTTCAGATCCGCCAGGCGAAGATCCTGAACCGACAGGGGAATGCCCCGCTTTTCCGCCTGTTCGATAACCAGGCCACGCATAATACCGGCGATTCCGCAGTTTGATAAATCAGGGGTGAACAGATGGCCCTCGCGATAAAGAAACACATTGCTCGCGGTGCCCTCGATCAGATATCCCTCAGTGTCGAACATTAACCCCTCGGCGATTCGATCGTCAGACCATTCAGCTCTCGCCAGCACCTGCTCAAGGCGGTTAAGGGTCTTCATCCCGGCAAGCACCGGATTTCTACCCAGCCGAACCGAACACAGTTGTACTTCCACCCCCCGGTCGGCCCGGTTTTCCGAATGCGTGGGCCAGGGCATGAAATTCAGAATCCGGCTGGGATTTGACGGCATGGGTGGCCGGTAACCCCTTTGGCCAATCCCCCGGGTGACAATAATTTTCAGTATCCCACGCTGTGCGGAATCTATCTCCGCCAAGGACTCCTCCAACAGCAGAGACTCGTCCGGACAATCTATTCCCATTCGTTTGCAGCCGGATCGAAGGCGATTCAAATGGCCCTTCCAGAGACAGGGCCGTCCATCAACCACAGCCAGGGTCTCAAAAAGACCATCGCCGTACTGCAGGCCCCGGTCGGCCGCTTCGATAACCTGGGCAGGTGTGCCGTTAATCAGCAAGCTGAAATTCTCGCCGTCAAAATGAAAAGGCGGGAAGCCGATCCCGCCTTTTTTTCTTCAACAAGATGATGGCTTCCTTGGTCAGCCGGTGAAGCGGCGGAATACCAGAGACCCGTTGGTGCCCCCAAAACCGAAAGAGTTGGAGATGGCCACATCAATATTCATCTCCCGTGCAGTGTTGGGGACGTAATCGAGATCGCAGGCCGGATCCTGGTTCTCCAGGTTTATCGTGGGGGGGGCGACTTGATCGCGCAGGGCCAGAACGGTGAAAACAGCCTCCGCACCCCCTGCTGCTCCCAGCATATGCCCGGTCATGGATTTTGTGGAGCTTACACACAGTTTATGGGCATGGTCACCGAAGGTTCTTTTGACGGCAATTGTCTCCGCCAAGTCGCCCGCCGGTGTGGAGGTCCCGTGTGCATTGATATAGTCGACCTTATCCAGGTTAATGCCCGCATCATTCAACGCAATCAGCATGCAGTCACTCGCACCCTCTCCGTTTTCCGAGGGCGCAGTCATATGAAAGGCATCCGAATTCATGCCTATACCGACCACCTCCGCCAGAATGTTCGCGCCCCGGGCCTTGGCAAGATCGTACGCTTCCAACACCATGACACCTGCGCCGTCGCTAAGTACGAATCCGTCCCTGTCCCGGTCCCAGGGCCGGCTGGCCCCTTGTGGGTCGTCATTGCGCGTCGACAGGGCGCGGGCCGCCGCAAAGCCGCCCAGTCCGACCGGAGATGTTGCCATTTCGGCGCCACCCGCGACCATTACATCTACGTAACCGTGCCGGATGAGTCGGGCTGCCTCGCCGATATTATGTGTGCCGCTGGCACAGGCGGATACGATTGAGTAATTGGGTCCCTTCAAACCGTATTTGATGGAGAGATCACCCGCCACCATGTTGACGATGTTCGCGGGCACGAAGAAAGGTGAAATCTTTCTCGGTCCTCTGTCCACATAGGCCTGGTAGTTGTTTTCAATACCCGTTATTCCACCGATTCCAGACCCGATCGCCACGCCGATGCGCTTGGCATTCTCCTCGGTGACTTCGATCCCCGACTCCTCAATGGCCTGACAGCCTGCGGCTAACCCGTAATGGATGAACTTGTCCATCTTGCGCGAATCTTTTTTCGAGATGTACTGGGTGATGTCAAAGTCATAGATGGGGCCGCCGAAATGCACGCTGAACGGTTCGACGTCGAAGTGGGTGATGGGCCGGATACCGCTTTTACCGGCAACTATATTGCCCCAGGACTCTGAAACCGTATGCCCCACGGGAGCGACCATGCCGAGACCGGTTACCACAACCCTTCTTTCAGACATGTTTGAATCTAACCTCTATAGCTATATTCTTCGAATCGAAAAGACAAAAGGCCGAATCCCGCTGAAACGGCAGATTACGGCCTTGTCCGATGACTTGCGGAGCGATCAGCTGGAATGTGAGACGATATAGTCCACTGCCTGCTGTATCGTGGTGATCTTTTCGGCATCCTCGTCGGGGATCTCAGTCTCGAATTCCTCTTCCAGAGCCATGACCAGTTCCACGGTGTCCAGGGAATCGGCACCCAGATCATCTACGAATGATGCCTCCATGGTGGCCTCGTCCTCGGTGACGCCGAGCTGTTCCACAACAATTTTCCTAACCCGTTCTTCGACTGAGCTCATTTTCTTTATTACCTCCGCGTAATTTCCTAGTGACGCCCAACGGTGACCGCCGGGCTATTGTATAACAATTATGTGAATTTTGAAGTAAATCCAACAGCGATATCCATTTTGGCGTCAGGCTTGATTTCTGACTGATATCCTTTGGTAAATACAGCCCTACAACCCCCGACCGGGGTTTCCCCCGTTGTCATGCCATGTGCATGCCGCCGTTGACGTGAAGCGTCTCACCCGTAATGTAACCGGCCGCCTCCGATGCCAGAAAAGCTACGGCGGAGGCAATCTCTTCAGGGCTCCCTAGCCTGCCCAGGGGAATATTCGACAACAGGGCCTTCGTTTGCGATTCAGGCAGTTCCCTGGTCATGTCCGTGTCGATAAACCCCGGCGCCACGGAATTGACCGTGATACCGCGGGAGCCGACCTCCCTTGCCAGGGATTTGGTAAAGCCGATGAGGCCTGCCTTGGCGGCAGAATAATTGGTCTGCCCGGGATTGCCCGTCGCACCTACGACGGAGGTAATATTGATAATTCTCCCCTTTCGCGCCTTCATCATGGCCCGCAGGCAAGCCTTCGACAACCGGTATACGGAGGTCAGATTGGTGTTGATGATGTCATCCCACTCCTCGTCTTTCATGCGCATGAGCAGGTTGTCGCGGGTTATACCGGCATTGTTGACCAGAATCGACGGGGCGCCAAACTCACTGGACAGGGTTTTGATCACCTCTTCCACCGAACTCTGTTCAGTGACATCCAGCCTGATACCGCGGCCCTTGATCTGAGCCGCCGCAAAGCGTTCACTGATGGCATCGGCGCCGCCCCCGGAGGTTGCCGTGCCAATGACCGTGGCCCCCTGAGCACCAAGGGTATCGGCAATGGCTTTGCCAATCCCTCTGCTGGCACCGGTCACAAGGGCTATTTCATCTTGTAGCATCAAAGGTCTCCAAACTCTCGGGCCGGCTTAGCCCGAAAAACTATTATTCCAAAACTGGGGTCTCAATACCTGGCCAGGACCCCACCCCACGTAAACCCTCCCCCGAAGGCCTCCATGAGCAGCATATCACCCCGCTTTATCCGGCCGTCCCTAACTGCGACATCCAGCGCCAGGGGAACCGAGGCCGCAGATGTGTTGCCGTGCTCGTCAACTGTCACCACTACGCGGTCCATGGACATGCGCAGCTTTTTCGCCGTGGCGCGGATGATGCGAATATTGGCCTGATGAGGAATCAACCAATCGATATCGCTCTTTTCCAGATTATTGTGTTCCAGGGTCTCGTCCACGATACGGCCCAGGGTGTTAACCGCCATCTTGAAAACCTCGTTGCCCCTCATCTCCACGAAGGCGCGCTCCGTGCTCATCTTATCGTAGCCTTTGGACACCCCGTCGGGCACCTGAAGCAGACTGGCATAGTCTCCATCCGCATGTAGATGGCTCGACAATATACCGGGCTCTTCGGACGCTTCCAGGATAACCGCGCCGGCCCCATCGCCAAAAAGTACGCAGGTGCCGCGATCTTCCCAGTTGAGGATGCGGGAAAAGGTTTCAGCGCCGATCACCAACGCGCATTTCGCGCTGCCGCTTCGAACAAAATTATCTGCCACGCCCAATGCATAGACAAAGCCCGTGCAGACAGCCTGGATATCGAACGCCGGGCAGCCGTGGATGCCGAGTCTGCTTTGCAGCAGACAGGCCGTGCTAGGAAAGACCTGATCCGGGGTTGTCGTTGCCAGCACGATCAGATCTATATCTTCCGGTCCTTTGCCCGCCGCTTCCATTGCAAGTTTTGCCGCGTTTTCCGCAAGGTCGCAAGTGGTTTCACCGGGTTCGGCTATATGCCTTTTTTTGATGCCCGTACGATCCTGAATCCACTGGTCGGAAGTATCGACCAGCTTCTCGAGATCGTGGTTGGTCATCACGTTCTGTGGCAGATAACCCCCCGTTCCTGCTATCCGGGAATAAGTCACACGCCACCCCCGTTGTCTAGTTGTGCCCCGACACGGCTGGCGATTCGATCCGGTACATGGGTGAAGACGGCCTTCTTGGCGATACTGATGGCATTATTGAATGCCATGGCGTCGGCCCCCCCATGGCTCTTGATCACGATACCTCGAAGCCCGAGGAGACTGGCGCCGTTGTAACGTCTGGGATCAATTTTCCGCCGGAGGCCCTTGAGTACGGGCAGGGCCACCAGCCCCGCCGCACGTGTCAGAATATTCTGATTAAACCCCTGTTTCATAAAGTGGCTCACCATCTTGGCCACACCCTCGGAACTTTTCAGTGCCACGTTGCCGACAAATCCATCCGATACGATCACGTCCACGTCACTCTGGTAGATGTCGTTTCCTTCCACATAACCCACATAGTTCAGAGAGCTGGCGGACAAGAGTTCATGCGCCCCCTTCACCTGCTCGTTACCCTTGATCTCTTCCTGACCGATATTGAGAAGGCCGATACGGGGATTGGTCACCTCATCATCGACCGATGCAACCAGCTCACTGCCCATGACGGCGAACTGGAAGAGGTGACCGGCACTGCAGTCGACGTTGGCACCAAGATCGAGCATCCAGGTATGACCATGGATGGAGGGGATGGCCGTGATGATCGCGGGCCGGTCGACATTGGGAATCATTTTCAGGACGAATCGCGCGGTTGCCATCAGTGCCCCGGTATTGCCGGCACTGACGCAGGCATCCGCCGTGCCCGCCTTCACCAGGTTGATGGCCACGCGCATGGAGGAATCTTTCTTGCCTCTCAGCGCCTTTGAGGGAAGCTCACCCATCTCCACTTGCTGGGTCGCGTGCTTCACCTGCAACCGTGCATCGTAATGCTTACCCTCCAGTTCTTGCTGAATCGCCTCTTCGCGACCTACCAGGATCAGATTCACATCTGTGTTGCTGCGCAGGAATTTCAGGGCGGCCGGTACCACAACCGCCACTCCGAAATCCCCACCCATGGCATCCAGGGCAATGGTTATTTGCTCAGACATACAGGCCTATGGCGGTAATGACAAGGAGCGTTCCGGCAAGGCGAAACAACGACCGCCCCGGGGCGGGACGGTGCGGATGGCCGGAATCTGCACAGAACAGCTACGAGTGATCTACTCGTTCTTGCCGCTGACGACTTTGCGGCCCCGGTAGAATCCATCCGGCGTCACGTGGTGACGAAGGTGGGTTTCCCCGGAAGTCGGGTCAATTGAGAGGCTCTCGGTATTGAGCCCATCATGGGATCGGCGCATGCCACGCCGTGAGGGAGTCTTCCTGCTTTTCTGGACCGCCATTTTTTCAAGCTCCTGGTATCGGTGTAATCAATTATTTCGCTTAGTCTTTATTCCGGACAGCACCGCAAATGGACTGTCCGGAACTGTTATCTGTTCTGTATCGGCCCCGTCCTGGCCTGCCACTACCCCTTGTGCCGCACCCTCACAAACACCCATCTCATGCCTGGGTACCTGTGGTACGGCAAGCAGCAACTCATCCTCAATGATGTCCAGAAGTCGCACGCGGCCGTCTTCCGCCAGCACCGGTTCACAGGCATCCGGCAGTGTTTCGGCTTCATCCAGGACCTCAATGACAGCAAGATCCAGCATTGCGTCCACGGGAATCTCCAGTTCCCCCAGGCAACGCTGGCACTCCAGGTTCAAGGTGGTACGCACCCATCCCATGATTCGGGGCCATCGCCCTTCGCCACGGCCGAACCGCAGCTCGTAAGCCACTTCGCCGTCCGGGCGCGCCAAAAAACCGCAAAGACGGGGGAGATTACCAACTTTTTCCTGCCCTGAGAAGGACTTGCGCTGATCTGCGAGTCGCCAGGGATCCACAAATTCAGGCAACCGGGTCAACATAAGCGGACAATGATATTATGGGCCGCTGGAAAGGTCAAAGTTGGGGATGCCCTCCGGATGAGAAAATCAGAGCCCAGGATCGTGCTGGGATCCACCTCCGTTTATCGAAAGCAGCTTCTTGAACGTCTGGGTCTGAAGTTTGTCACGGCTGCCCCGGACATCGACGAGTCGTCCCGGTTGGACGAGTCCCCGGATAATCTGGTTGTCCGACTTGCTGAATCCAAGGCCAGAGCAGTGGCAGGCGAATTTCCGGAAAGCCTGGTCATAGGATCGGACCAGGTGGCCTGCATCAATGGCAAGATCCTCGGAAAACCGGGTTCAAGATCTGCCGCCACAAAGCAACTGACAGCGGCCTCCGGCAGGAAGGTCACATTTCTGACCGGTCTTTGCCTGCTGAATACGGCAACCGGCCGCGCCCGAACGCTCTGCGAACCTTTCCATGTCCATTTTCGCAGCCTTGATTCTGGACAGATCGAGCGATACCTGGATAAAGAGAAACCCCACGACTGCGCCGGCAGCTTCAAATCGGAGGGACTGGGTATCGCCCTGTTTGAGCGTCTGGAGGGGAACGATCCCAATGCACTGGTTGGCCTGCCCCTCATACGACTCGTCCAGTTATTGGCCAACGAAGGAGTAGAGGTCCCATGAACGAGAAAATCTATATCAGTGCCCAGGAGCTGCTGACAGACTCCTTCAGACTGGGACTGCAGATTCTGCAGTCAGACTTCAGGCCGAATTTTATCGTGGGTATCTGGCGCGGCGGCACGCCGGTGGGGATTGCCGTGCAGGAAATCCTGGATCTGCAGGGGGTAAAAACAGACCACATCGCCATACGTACGTCGTCTTATACCGGCATCGGTCAGCGGGAAAAGCAGGTCGAGGTCTATGGGCTGGGCTACCTCATCCGGAAAATGAATTGGAATGATTCACTCTTGATCGTGGACGATGTTTTCGATACCGGCCTGAGCGTCCAGGCAGTGATGGACACCCTGCAGCGCAAGGCCCGGCGAAATACACCCGGGGACATCAGAATTGCCACGCCCTGGTTCAAACCCACCAACAACAGGACGGACATAAAGCCAGACTACTGCATCCACGAAACCGATCGGTGGTTGGTTTTTCCCCATGAGCTACAGGGGCTCAACCGCGCGGAGATGCTCGAGAACAAACCCGGGTTGAAAGCGCTGTTCGATGAAAGGGGGCTGTGAAAGAAGGGCCGAGGGCCAAGGGCCAAGGAAAGAATAGTTTGGTAGCCTGTGTTGAGCTTGCGAAACACGGGTTGAAGCGGTTCTTGTTCCCCCGCGTTTCGTTCCTCAACGCAGGCTACGAAGGTCAGGTTTGGAAAGGCTGCAGGCGCATCAACCCCGCCTGTTGGGGGATGCCTTAGGGTTTCCATTACCTATCAGTACGGCAAACATCTCCATTATCTGATCACCCAGCAAATCCATACTGGCCAGGCAGTCCTCAACCGTCAAACCCGTCAATTCCCAGACACCCTCATCGATGTAACCCAGGTCATCCTCCTTACCCCAGACCAGGTGGTACGCCATTGCCTGGCTGATATGCACCAGAGCCGATTCCAGGCGGAATTCCTGAGCCACCATTGGATCATGGTGGTACCGGATACTTGTTGCAATGCTTTCCGGCAAACTCCAGGCCTTGGCCAGTTCATAGCCCACCTCGGCATGATCGAATCCCAAAATCTCCTGTTCGGCGCCAGTCAACAGGTCATTCCTGCCATCAGCCACCAGAAGCACATCCCTGGCCTTCTCCGTCATGTGCTGCAAAATAACCAGGCGCCCGATGTCGTGCAACACGCCCATAACGAAGAGGCGTTCCCCGTGCAGCACGTTGCATTTTTTCGCCAAGGTACGGCCGAGAATGCCCGTTGCCACGGAGTAGTGCCAGAAGTCCCTCATGATGAACATATCAGCCGGAATACCCTGAAACAGGTCGCAGGTTGCGGTCATCAGGGCGAGATCTCGCAGCTCTCCCGTGCCGATGATGGTAACCGCCCGTGAAATGGTCTCCACACGACCGGTCAGACCGTAATAGGCACTGTTTACCAGTCGCAGCATACGCCCGCTCAGATCAGCATCCTGGGCAATAACTTCGGCTATGTCCGATGAAGAGGCATTCGGATCCTCGATCAACTGGTTGACACGCAGGCAGGCGTCGGGAAGCGACATTACCTGTTCCAGCCCCTGAACCAGTTGCCCGGCCGTCATTGCGTGGGAATCGTCTGCCGCCAGAATTTGTCTGTCCATCATGTGTTTCAACCTCATTTCTGCTGCATGGTATTTCGGCAGGGAAAACAAAAAGTTGAGTATGATTCCAGCTATGCCATTAGATTCCCAGGCAGGGGATTCCGTATAGCGATCGACAACGTTATAGGATCAATGGTTTAGGATGCTGGCCGACCGGTCAGACGCCGATCACCTTGCTCATCGCGAAGCCGCTCAGCGAGCCGGGGCGCAGCCTGGCAAAGCCCTTGATGTTGGTCTTCGGCGTCTGATGGGACATCAACTGGGTGTTGCGGAACTGGATCTCCATGAAGACGTGGTCCGGCGCCGGTTCGTCGAACGCAGCGGCGAGGCTGCGGGCCAGGTTGAATATGTCCTCCAACTCGTCAACCTTGTGAATGGCCGCCACATCGAGATAGGTTTTTTCGAAACTTTCCAACCAGCTGCGCACGATGGGATTGTTGGAGAAGAGTTCCAGATAGACATCCTGCACGCCCATGACGTCGGCAATGCGAAGAATCTCCGTGCGTACCGAATCGAGCACATCCCCGCATTGGGTTTCCGACAACCGGTTTTCTCCCGGGATATCCCTTCGCATGACAATGGCGGTTTCTATGGCATCCACGGCAAGAAAAACCTGCACCTTGCCGGATTCATAAGTTACCAGCGGAAGCAGATGCACCTTCATGACCAGGCTTCCCTGGTGGTGTACCTTCAGAATCAGGTAGTTCCGGTCGAGCATCCATGGGTACAAGGTCCAGTAGATATTCTCCGTATGCGCATCTACCTGCCGGAATGGCACCGCGGTGCAATCACCAATGTCGCTGCCCAGCCGCAACATATCCAGATCCCTCGAGGCAAAGACAAACTCCGTTCCTTCCCCGGAGAGGGATTCCAATCCCCAGCCCTCATCCCCATTGATCCTGCACAACGCTGCAAGCCCATGGGATATCTCGTCCGTATAGATGGATGCCGTCAGTCTGTCGATCCTGCTTGGGGGCATGCCCATGCGTTCGTTCAGCCCCTGGAGCAGTTCCCTTACCCTCAGTTTCCTGACTACCGCATCATATTTCTCGACCCCACTGACATGGTTGCGGATCTTCTGGTCCCGCTTTCTGACCAGGATTTCCTGAGCCTTGATCAGCAGCATCTCATCGGAAATTGAATTGAGCACATCCCGCCTGATCAGGCCTTTTGAGAGTATTTCATCCCTGATGGGAAAAGACTCATGGGTTTCCAGAAGTCCGCGGTGGAAATCTATCCAGGACATCAGTTGATCGACACGGCCGCGGTTGAAAAGCGGCTTTGTATCGATACCGAATTCAATGGGCCAGTCCCTGTGCCACGACTCGTAGAATTCGAAGACTTGCCGCTTAAGATCGGGTACGTGACGGAGGATGTTGTTGATGGCCGTACCCAGTGCCAGATTCAGTGTGCGCCTTTGCGTCCGCTCCTTTAACTCCGGAAGGAGCCCGTAGCGGCTGGGTAAATCCCCGAATGCTTCCACGGCTTCCTGAAGCGGCAGCCAGACATCCCCCGAGCGGCCGCCCTGCTCCACGAAACCGAGTATGTAGGGGTTATAGTCGGTCACTTACCCGGCTTGTCTAGGTCACCTTAATGCGCATCATTTCCTTTCCCTGTTCATCGGACAGATGCACGGCACAGGCAATACAGGGATCGAAACTGTGGATGGTGCGCAATATCTCGACCGGTTGCTGGGTATCGACCAGGGTGTGGTTGTCTTCCAGCGCCGCTTCGTAAGCGCCGGGTTGACCGCTGTTATCGCGGGGCCCGGCATTCCATGTCGATGGAACCACTGCCTGGTAGTTGGCGATCTTCTGGTTCTCGATCACTATCCAGTGACAAAGCGCACCACGCGGCGCCTCCGTGAATCCGGCCCCGCGACACTCGGTCGGCCAGCTGGATGGTTCCCAGAGCGTCTCGTTGAAGGTCCGAGTGTCGCCGCTCTTGATATTGGATTTAAGATCGTCGAACCAGCCCTGCATGGCATCCCCGATCAGTTTGGATTCAAGGGTGCGTGCGGCGGTGCGGCCCAGGGTGGAAAACATCGCCTCAATGGGTTGATCGAGCTTTTTCAATGCCATACCCGCCAGCTCGCGGGTCGGTTCGTGTCCCCTGGCATACAGCATCAGAACCCGGGCCAGTGGCCCCACCTCCATGGATTTGTCTTTCCAGCGGGGTGATTTCATCCAGGAATAAGACTGCTCCACATCCAGATGCTCATAGGGCGGCTCCGGTCCTGTGTAGTTGAGGCTGGTCTCGCCCTCGTAGGGGTGCAGTCCCTGCTCCTTGCCGCCCTGATAATCGTACCAGGAGTGGGATATGTACTCCTGGATCTGTTCTCCGTCGTGCAGGTCCACATCATGCACGGTACTGAGGTCCCTATCCAGAATAACTCCAGGTGGGAAAAAGTAGCTGTCGGTATCTCCCATGCCGGTTGCCGGAAAATCCCCATAACAGAGAAAGTTACCCAGTCCCTCGCCGCGCTTGAACCAATCCTTGTAAAAAGAGGCAATGGCCAGGGTATCAGGAAGATAGACCTGATCCACAAAGACACGCATCTGTTCAATGACATCCTGAACCTGGGAAAGCCGCTTGGCGTTGATGGCCGAATCGGAGTTGAGATCGATGGGCGACGGCACGCCTCCCACCACAAAGTTGGGGTGCGGATTTTTCCCGCCGAAAATTGCGTGCAGCTTCACCACATCCCGCTGCCAGGTGAGCGCCTCCAGGTAGTGTGCAACCGCCATCAGGTTTGCCTCGGGGGGCAGTTTGTAAACGGGACTGCCCCAGTAGCCATTGGCGAAGATTCCAAGCTGCCCCGATTCGACGAATCCCTTGATCTTTTTCTGTGTATCGGAAAAGTAGCCTGCCGAAGCCTTGGGCCAGTTACTCAGGGACTGGGCCAGCGCCGCCGTCGCTTTGGGATCCGCCTTGAGCGCAGAAACCACGTCAACCCAGTCGAGGGCGTGCAGATGGTAGAAATGCATCACATGGTCGTGAACGTATTGCGCCCCGATCATCAGATTACGTATGAGCTGGGCATTTTGGGGGATCTCATAGTTAAGGGCATCCTCCACCGCACGGATCGAGGCAATACCGTGGACCAGGGTGCATACGCCGCAGATGCGTTGGGCGAAGGCCCAGGCGTCTCGGGGATCACGCCCCTTCAGGATGGTCTCTATGCCGCGCACCATGGTGCCAGAGGAATAGGCTTGTCCGATCCGGTTTCCATCCATCTGCACCTCAATGCGCAGATGGCCCTCGATGCGCGTGATCGGATCGACGACGATGCGTTCGCTCATTGATTCAGTCTCCAGCTAACTTCCAACACAAGGTCCGGATCAGGTTATGCATCCGGGGCCTGTTAACACTATGCGGATATCCACATAGTGTTAACAAGCCCTAGTCCTCTTCGATTACCAGATGTTCCGCCAGCATTTCGGTGAGCCCCGTTACCGGGAATTCCATGTTGTACTCCTCCAGACCCTCTTCGATCACCAATCTGCAGTTGGCACAGGCAGTCACCAGGGTGGTGGCGCCACTCTCTTCCAGCTGACTTTTCTTGCGCCTGAACACCCGGGTACGCAATTCCTCCGCATCGGTGTTCGCGCTGACGCCGCCGCCACCGCCGCAGCACCAGTTCCATTTGCCATGATCCGGCATCTCCACGAAATTGGTACTTACCATATTCATGAGATGACGGGGCGAGTCGATTACGCCGCCTTTACGGACGATCGAACAGGGATCGTGAAAGGTGACACATTCGCCGGAAAGATCTTTCGTACTGATCCTGCCGGATGCCCGCAGTTCGTCCAGCAGTTCCAGGATGTGCACCACCTTGAACGGAAACGGACGGCCTATCAGGTTCGGTCCATCCCAGCGAATGGCCGTATAGGCGTGCCCGCACTCCGGACTGATGATGTATTTGACCTTCAGCTTCTCGGCCCCGTCGACAACCCGCTGCACCAACTCCCGGGCAATATCCGTGGATCCGATCTGAATGCCTGTGTTTGTTGCCTCGAACGCCTCGGAGCACAGGGTCCAGCTGACACCCGCCTGCTTGAAAATTTTCGCCAGCGACTCTATGTATTCAGGAAAATTGATCACCTCCATGGAGGAGAGCAGCGCCAGGTAGTCGGCGCCTTCCACATCCACCGGTATCTTCAATCCCGTATCCGCTTCGATATGTTTTATCTGCGCCTGAAGGGCCTTGAGCCTGATGCCCATCGGGCTGCCGATCTTTACTGCCCGGATCGCCGCAGACTGCACATCCGGCGGCGCGTTGCCCGACGCCACCATGCCTTCCCGAACCTTTCGGACCATGAACGCGATATCGTTTCCCACAGGACAGACCAGGGAACAGCGGCCGCACAGGGTACAGCTGGCATAGATCAGTTCCTGCCATTGTTCGAGCATCTCATCCGTAACGGGCTCTGCCAGTCCAATCAGCTTCTTGAGCTTTCCAACAATCGTGTACTCCTGCTCCCAGATTCGACGCATCGGTTCCAGTTTGCGAATCGGCGTGTACTTTGGATCTCCCGTCTCAGTGTAGAAAAGGCAGGCTTCGGCGCACATGCCGCAGTTGACACAGCTTGAAAAGAAAGCGGCGACCGGGGCGTCAATCTGTTCCCGCAACGCGTTCAGGCCCCGTTCCAGTGTGGCCGTACTCATGATTCCACCCCCCTGCGGCCATGCATGGCCCCGTTATACCAACGCGCCAGAAACAGGGTGAACGTATGCATCAGCTTGGTGAACGGAAACAGGATCAGAAAAAACTCGATACTCAAAATGTGCAGACCCAGTATCAGCGGATAGGGATCGACCATCCGGTGATAGGCCAGATAACCGGTGAGCAGGGGTAAGAATGTCAGCACCCAGACCAGATAATCCTCTTTGTCCGAAAGTAGTTTCATGACCGGATTGGTAAGCCTGTTCCAGAGCACGGCCAGCAATCCTGCGATGCCCAGAACCGCAGCCGCGTCCACAATGGGCGTGGGCAGGCCGGGCCAGCCGAATCCGAAGGTGGCCGCGAACAGCTGAATGTGGGGTACGAAAAAGAACAGGCTGATCAGCAACCCGATGTGAAAAACATAACCCGCGATAACCGTCAACGGTTGGCGTTTGAAGGTACCGGCTTCGGGGATGTTGCGGGTCAGTATGGTTCGCATACCCGGACCGAACTCTGTCCCCCTGGGCTCCGCGAAGTTGGCCGCACGCCCCAGGGAGAAGATTTCGAAAAACCGCACTACAACGCCTATAACGAAGATACCCAACGACACATCAAATGCAGTGCCCCTTACCCACAAGAGAAAATCCATCGGTTCAATCATGATGTCTTCTCCAGATCGTCAACGGTTACCGTGCCGTGTTGCTGTTTCGCCCGTGACTTGGCCGCACGATTGAGTCCAACTGCCGCTGCCCCAATAGCCAGACCGGCAGCCCCCGCAATACCCACGGTGCGGGAGATATCCCCCGTGGGAATCGACAATGCCTTGTAGAATCCTCCGGCATCCCAGAAGCTTGGCTCGGAACACCCGAGGCAACCGTGTCCCGATTCAACCGGCCAACTCGTGCCCTGGTTCCATTTCATGGTGGCACATGCGTTATAGGCCATGGGCCCCTTGCAACCCAATTTGTACAGACACCAGCCCTTCCTTGCACCCTCGTCGTCAAAGGTTTCGGCAAAGAGCCCCTTGTCGTAGAAGGGTCGCCTGTAGCAACGATCGTGAATACTGGTACCGAAAAAGGCCATCGGCCGTCCGTACTGATCCAGCTCAGGCAGCGTATCGAAAGTCAGATAGTGGGCCAGAACACCCGTGATGACGGACGGGATCGGGGGACAGCCCGAGACATTGATGATGGGCTTGTCCGTGATGATATCGGACACGGAAACCGCACCGGTCGGGTTCGGTGCCGCTTTCGGAAGCCCTCCGAATGCCGCACAGGTACCCACTGCGATCACAGCCGCGGCTCCGGCCGCGGTTTCCTGCAGCATTTGCAGGTTGCTGATGCCGGCAATAGTGGAGTAACCCGGATGCCCCAGGGGGATGGAACCGTCCACCACCAGGAGATATTTCCCCGCGTTATCGTGCATCGCCTTTTCCCTTGCCGCCTCGGCGGCGGCGCCGGAGGCTGCCTGAAGGGTGTGATGGTAATCGAGAGAGATGTAATCGAACAGGAGGTTTTCGACCGTCGGCGCATGACTTCGGGTCAGCGATTCCGTGCAGCCGGTGCACTCCTGGAAGGAGAGCCAGATGACCGAGGGCCGCCTGGCCTTTTCCAATGCAGCAGCCACGGCGGGTGCCATGCCGGCAGGCAATGCCAACATCGAGGCTGTGGCTGTGCAGAACTTCAGAAATCCGCGCCGTGTCACCCCTTGTCTTCTAAGGCTCTCGCCCAAGGTCGATGAGTTATCGGTCATAAACTTCTCCTCCGATGCCCCTGACAAATCCTCAGGGTTCCTCCTGCGGATTCTCTGATGTAAAACCCTGCCGTCCGGTTATCAGAGTTTCGTTGAGTCTTTTGAGACCGGATTCGATATCGGCCGAGTGGGCGCAAAGGATCTCCGGCATCCTGGTAATCTCAATCTGAAAGGCAACCCGTTGCCCATCCAGGTTCCTGTGCTCGACGACCCATACACCGGAGTACCGGCTTTCCCACACCCGGGATTCTCCCAGGGCATTCAATGTAGCGCTCACTTCCCCCTGCCCCAACTCTGAAAGCAGCCTGTCTTCATCAGTGGGTCCGAAAGGAATGGCGAGAAGGTCCAGTGTTCTGGATTCCCCGGTTTCCAGAAGATGCCTCATGGCATGGGCAATCTCCTGCAGCAGAATCAGAGCATTCCCCGTCTCACCCGAAAGCGCACCTGACGGGTCGACTGGAATATTAATATCATCTAATACGTTCATATTCTTATGCGTATTATATATCTAAGTCGGCCTACTCCCCCCTGTATTGAATGACCCAGATCAGTTTTTGGATCTTTAACGCCACCACTGGGTTGTTCGGCCCCGAGCCAGACTGCTTAACACTGTGTCGGACTCAAAAATCGGCCTTTTTGACCTGATTGGGCTTTCACACCGCGGCAGAATCTATACAATCGGTTCGCATGGCGGGACAAACCTATCAGCTTTCCAATGAGACAGAACCCAGACCCACGCACCGCCCAGGTATTGAGGAGTCCGTCCTCTATTGGGGCTGCCCTTAGACACATGGCACCCCTGAAGCGAAAAGAAGGTCTGATCGGGTTGTTGCTGCTGGCCCTCATCCTTTCCTACTACCTCTTTGACTACGACCGGACGGTGTCGCAATTCATTGACCGGGCCTCGGAGCGGACCCTGGCGGCATTCGCCCTGGCGCGGGGAATCAACGCGGTGATTTCGGTCATCCAGGAGATCGAGATCGGCTTTACCCTGGGTGTCAGTGCAAACATCTCTCCCGGGCAGATTCTCGACCCGGTAAATGATCTTATCGAACGCTTTTCCCTGGTTATGCTTGTCGCCGCCACTGTCTTCTGGATCATGCGGCTGGCTGGAAATCTGCTCTACGGACCCGATACGCTCTGGCTGATGGGGTTGTTGTTCGCCGCGGGTCTGCTCCTGGTCCGCTCCAGACACGCCGCGCTGGGCACCCTGGGAGAACTCCTGCAGCGACTCACCAGTATATTGATGATGCTGCTCGTTTTCGTGGTCACCACCCCCTTGCTGGTGGAGATTGTTCACGAGTCTGATCTGATCAGGTCTCAGTATGACGCAACGTCACGGGAACTGTCCGAGGCAAAAGGCAAACTGGAAGAGATGAACCTGGAGATCGAGAGCTCCATTGGAGAGAAAGTAAATCGCTATATCGAACAGGCAGAGACAATCGCGGATGATATAAGCCGCCAGGTGGTAATCCAGATTGCCGTGTTCGTACTCGAGACCCTGCTGATTCCCCTTGCCTGTCTCTGGATTACCGCCTCTCTCATTTCCAGAGAGTACAAGGCCCAATTATCCCCCGGATAAAAGCAGTGGGGCCATTGAGCGTTTTAGCCGAAACATGTTCTTTATAAGAAGTGGACAATCCGGCCAACCTGTTTGGTCGACGCGCCCCACCTTTGAAACAATTTCTCACCAGTTTTCCCAGGTCGTGGTTTTGTATTCGTCGGCAGGACCCTCTTCGAACTCGGCTCCGGGTAAAAGGTCTTTCAGATTGTAATCATGCCGACGGCACCAGCGATTGCACTTCTTCAGGGCCGCCACTTCGATCTGTCGGATGCGTTCCCGACTGACTCCCAGTTGTTTGGCGACCTCTTCTAAGGTATGCGATTTGGTCATCAGCCGAATCTCCCATAAAAACTTCCTACTGCATCTATAGCGGCTGGAGAAAAGTTTTTTTAAGATCTGCTGATGCAGCTTGGAACGGAGACGCTTATGCGAATGCTTTTGTGGCCGTCCTAATGGTTGGCCGGTCCGGTCTACACCGAACGATTTAGCACCCAAAACCCCCTTTCATGTACGTCAGGGCGGGGAGTTTTATGGGGATGACTGCTTCTATTCTGCGGACTCCCCAACCTGACAGTAATCGACCCGCAAAGGCGCGAAGGGTTCGCCCCACTGCAACCACGCGGGATTGATATTGAGTGCGATTGCCAAACCCGCAACAACACGTGGATGCCAGACCTTGCCGTTCTCGATCTTTTGAACAACAGCCTGATTGGTCCCCGAAAAATAAAAAAGCCACCCCGGTTTCCCGCTGAGTGGCTCTATCTTCCTGGTCTTGATTTTGATTATTGGTCGGGGCGAAAGGATTCGAACCTTCGACCCCCACAACCCCATTGTGGTGCGCTACCAGGCTGCGCTACGCCCCGACGTGTGTCCGATGATGGATCCAGAAGTTATTGGAAGGCCTTGTCGAACCCTGCCCGATTATGATGTTGCCACCGACTGTTACCTATGGGACGACAGCCATCAGGAATCAGAGCGCGAATACTAGGAGGAATGCCCCGCGATGTCAATGCAGCACCGGTGCTTACCGTTTGAGAATCTGGAGTACCTCTTCCAGTTCCGTGCGCAGTTGTCTGATGATCTGCTGGCTCTGCGCATTATCTTCTTTCATACCCTCGCCGGACATCTGCTGTCTTGCACCACCGATGGTAAAACCCTGCTCGTAAAGCAGACTTCGAATCTGGCGGATCATGATTACGTCGTGACGCTGATAGTATCTCCGGTTGCCACGCCGCTTCACCGGTTTGAGCTGGGTAAACTCCTGCTCCCAATAGCGCAGCACGTGGGGCTTGACCCCGCAGAGCTCGCTTACTTCGCCGATCGTGAAATAACGCTTGCCCGGTATCGCCGGCAGGTCTACCGTACTATTGTTCGCTTCCAGCATAAGCTTCCACCTTAGCCTTCAATTTCTGCCCGGGACGAAAGGTCACAACCCGCCTTGCCGATATCGGTATTTCCTCACCTGTCTTGGGGTTGCGCCCTGGACGCTGTTTTTTCTCTCGCAGGTCGAAGTTCCCGAATCCGGACAGCTTCACCTGTTCCCCATCCTCCAACGCGAGCCGGATCTTCTCGAAGAAGATCTCCACCATTTCCTTTGCTTCACGTTTGTTTAGCCCCAGTTCATCAAACAGCTTTTCAGCCATATCAGCCTTGGTCAACGCCATTTTCAGTCTCTCAATTGTGCTTTTAGTTCGTTTTTGAGTTGCTGGATGATCCTTTCCACGATCCCCTCTACTTCCCTGTCTGTAAGAGTGTGCGAAGTTTCCTGTAAAATCAAGCCTAAAGCGAGACTTTTTAGACCTGAATCTATCTTCTCGCCAGTATAAACGTCAAATAGAACTATTTCTTTAAGTATTTCCGGAGCTACGCGCCTGATACAGTCTCCGACTAAGCTGAACTCGAGTTCCTCATCGACAACAATCGCAATATCCCTGCGTATGGAAGGAAACTTCGAAAGTACCTGAAAATCGGGCAGCCTGCCATCGAGCAGCCCATCGATTCTCAGCTCGAAAAGGAACATATTCCCTGGGAGATCAAGTTCTTGTTCGATCTGTGGATGCAGCATGCCTATCCAGCCCAGTTGTTCCTTCCTGCGCATGATCTTTGCCGACTGCCCGGGATGCAATGATGGGTGCTCGGCAGCCTGAAAACCGAACGCTGCCGATACACCGGTCAGAGACAGTACGGCCTCCAGATCCCCCTTGAGGTCGTAGAAATCCACAGTCCGGGCCCGCTCACCCCACTGTTCTGCCGTCTTGGTTCCCGTTGCCAGCCCTGAAATCATTAATTCCTGTTTTATTTCAGTGTCTTTCTTTACAAACCTAAGACCTGACTCGAAGATTCTTATTCGCGTCTGCTGTCTCGCCTGGTTGTGTATCGCCGTCTGCAGCAGGCCCGGCCAGAGACTGGTGCGCATAATCGACATATCGGCGGAAATGGGGTTGCTCAATTCCACCGTCCCATGCTGCGGATCCATCAGGTCGTGCATTTCCTTGCTGATGAAGCTGTAGGTGATGGCCTCGTTAAACCCCCTGTCCACCAGAACTTCCTTTGCCCGCAGCAGGTTGAACGCGATTTCCGGTTCACCCTGCATGACGGTTGCCACAGAGCTGCGATGGGTTGGGATTTCCGTATAGCCGTAGATGCGACCTATCTCCTCTATCAGGTCAACCTCAATCTCAACGTCGAACCGACAGCTCGGTGCCGTAACCTTCCAGCCCTCCGGGTCTTCACTAACCTGCATATCCAGCCGGCTGAGTATGTCGAGAATCATATCGTCATCTATCTCAACGCCAAGCAGCTTGTGCACCTTCCGGCGCCTCAACAGGACCTCGGGCCGCTGCGGGATATGACTCTCCGACACCGCCTCCACTACGGGACCAGGTTCCCCGCCGACCATATTCAGCAACAGTTCAGTGGCCCGCTCGATCGCGGCCACCTGAAGATTGGGATCCACACCGCGCTCAAACCTGTGGGATGCATCGGTATGCATACCGTAGCTGCGTGCTTTACCGATAATCTCCGTGGGCGCGAAAAAGGCGCTTTCGAGCAGGATGTCCCGGGTATCAGGCGCCACGCCAGAGTACTCGCCGCCCATGATGCCGGCCATCGCAACGACCTTCTCTTCGTCTGCGATAACAAGGGTGTCTTCCCGCAGCGACAGCTCAGAGCCATCGAGCATCAGGAGTTTTTCATCCGGCGATGCCATGCGGACCCGTATGCCGTTCTTTAGCTGCCTGAGATCGAAGCCGTGCATCGGTTGCCCCAGTTCCAGCAGTATATAGTTGGTTACGTCCACTACCGGGCTGATGCTTCTCAAACCGCTGCGCCTCAGACGCTCCTGCATCCAGAGCGGGGTTGCGGCCTCCGGATCGATGTTGCGTATGATCCGGCAGGCGTAACGGGGACAGGCTTTCGGTGCATCGAGCTCGACCGGGAAACGATCTTCTACTACCGCCTCCACGGGTTTTAGCGCCGGTGGCGTCACGGGACATCGGTTGATGACCCCAACCTCCCTGGCAACACCCGCCAGACCCAGGCAGTCTCCCCGATCAGGAGTCAGGTCCAAATCTATGGTCTTGTCATCCAGGTTCAGATACCGGCGGAAATCCTCACCGATGGGGGCATCGCCGGCCAGGGGCATGATGCCCTCTGAGGAGTCGGCCAGCCCCAGTTCAGCGGCGGAACAGATCATGCCTTGGGATTCCACACCTCGTAACTTTGCCTTTTTGATTTTGAAGTCACCGGGGAGTCTGGCGCCAACCAGTGCCACGGGCACCTTCATCCCCGCCGCGACATTCGGGGCGCCACAGATAATCTGCCGTTGATCATCTGTGCCCACATCCACCATGCAAAGACTCAGCTTGTCGGCATTCGGGTGTTGTTCTCTGGAGAGCACCTCCCCAACCACCACGCCTTCGAATTCGCCCGCAACGGGCGTGACCGAATCCACCTCGAGGCCGGCCATACTGAGCTGATCAGCCAGGGCTTCAGTATCGACGGCGGGGTCCACCCACTCACGCAACCAGGCTTCACTGAATTTCATACCTTAATATTCCAGTTTCGTTCATTACCAACAGGCTTGGTAGCCCGACTATCATGATTTCCAAAGGCGGTGGTGCAGCCGGTTGATGAGGTGTCAGCAGCATGGATGCTGCTGCCAAGCCTCCAGGGATGGATCTACGGCGTCCTCAACAACCGGGTACATCACCGGCTCACGCACATTAGTACCTTTCCTGACTCGCTACACTTGCTGCCAAGCTTTTTTCTATGCGAACTGCCCCAAAAACCGCAGATCATTTTCAAAGAACAGGCGAATATCATTAACGCCATAACGCAGCATGGTAAGTCTCTCCACACCCATACCGAAGGCATAGCCGGTGTATCTTTCCGTATCGATACCCACATGCCGAAACACTTCCGGGTGCACCATGCCGCAACCCAGAACCTCCAGCCACCCCGTATTGCCGCAGACACGACAACCTTTCCCGTTGCACATCACACACTCGATATCCACCTCTGCGGAAGGTTCGGTGAAAGGGAAATAGGATGGGCGAAACCGCAGCCGCAGGTCACGCTCGAAGAAACTCTGCAGAAAATCGTACAGGACGCCCTTGAGATCGGCGAAAGAGACCTCTTCATCCACCAGGAGACCTTCCACCTGGTGAAACATGGGTGTGTGGGTCAAATCAGAATCGCAACGATAGACGCGACCTGGGGCAATGATCTTGATGGGAGGGGGGGTATGTTCCATTACCCTGATCTGCACCGGTGATGTGTGGGTCCTGAGCAGCAGATGGTCGTCGAAATAGAAGGTATCGTGCATGGCCCGCGCCGGGTGGTGATCGGGAATATTCAGGGCCTCGAAGTTGTGATAGTCATCCTCGATCTCCGGCCCTTCCTTGACGATGAACCCGGCGTTGGCGAACCAGCTGTCGATGCGCTCCATCGTCCGCGTAACCGGGTGCAGGCCCCCTGGCCTCCGGCCTCGTCCGGGCAGCGTGACATCGATATGCTCCGAAGCCAGACGTTCCTGCAACTGGCGGGCCTCCAGCAGCCTGCGCTGATCTTCAATACGCGCCTGGAGCAACTGCTTGGCCTTGTTGATCGCCTGTCCAGCCGCCGGGCGCTCCTCCTTGGGCAGTTTGCCCAGCTGTTTAAGCTGTGCGGTAAGCAGACCGCTCTTGCCGAGAACTCGAACGCGAACCTCGTCGAGTTCCGCAAGCGAGGCGGCCTCGGCGATCTGGTGCTCTGCGTCGGCCACGAGCTTTTGAATATCCAGCGTGGATTGGGAATCCATGTGTGAGAATCCTCAGAAAAACAGAAAGGGGAAAGACCTGTCGGCCTTTCCCCTTGAACTTCCATCGTTACAGGTCCGCAACCGGCAACGTCAGCAAGCGATCAGCTGGAGAGGCTGGCCTTTGCCTGTTCAGCCAGGACACTGAACGCCGGCTTGTCGAAGATAGCCAGATCGGCCAGGATCTTGCGATCCACCTCGACTCCCGCCTTATGCAGACCATTGATCAATCGGCTGTAGGAGATACCGTTCTCTCTGGCACCCGCATTGATGCGGGCAATCCAGAGGGAGCGAAACTGGCGCTTCTTCTGCCGGCGGTCACGGTAGGCGTACTGGCCTGCCTTGATAACCGCCTGTTTGGCGACTCTGTATACACTGTTGCGGGCGCCGTAGTAGCCCCTGGCTTGTTTCAGCACTTTTTTGTGTTTGGCGTGTGCTTGTACGCCGCGTTTTACGCGAGGCATGGGTAAAGTCTCCGGTTAATCTTCTAAGCGTAGGGAATCATTCGACGGGCGGCTGCCATATCGGATTTTGCCAGTTCGGCCGGTGACCGCAGCTGGCGTTTACGCTTGGTGGATTTCTTCGTCAGTATATGACGACGGTGGGACTGGCCCCGCTTGATGGCCCCGGAAGCAGTCTTTTTAAACCGCTTGGCCGCGCCTCGATTGGTCTTGATTTTAGGCATTTCAATACACTCCGCATTCGGTTAATAACTCATTTTTTCTTGGGACGCAGCACCATTATCATCTGCCGACCTTCCATCTGGGGGGCCTGCTCGACTTCCCCATACTCCGCCAGGTCGGACTCGACGCGCTGCAGCATTTCCAATCCCAATTCCCTGTGGACGTGCTCTCGACCGCGGAACCGCATGGTCACCTTGGTCTTGTCCCCCTCGCTTAGGAAACGTATCAGGTTGCGTAGTTTTACCTGATAATCTCCGATCCCCGTCCCTGGGCGAAATTTTATCTCTTTGACTTGAACCTGTTTCTGTTTCTTTTTAGCCGTCTGTTTCTGCTTCTTCTGCTCGAATACGAACTTACCGTAGTCCATGATCCGGCAAACGGGCGGTTCGGCGTTCGGCACGATTTCCACCAGATCCAGCTTTACCTGATCGGCAGCCTCAAGCGCATCTTCGATTGATACGATCCCGACTTGGTCGCCCTCGGCGCCTATCAGCCTGACTTCCGGAGCCGATATGTCCTGGTTCAGGCGATTTCTTTTTGATGCGGCTATAACTTTTTCTCCTAAGCAATCAAGCCTGCCCGACAAAACGACACCGCTCTCGCCGGCATCCGGTCAGGGCAAGCTCTCAATTCAATCGGCATGCGGCCTCTTTACCCAGTTTTTCTGAGAACGCCTCGACAGTCATACTGCCGAGATCCTCACCACTGCGTGTTCGGACCGCCACCGTCCCATTTTCCACCTCACGATCTCCCACAACCAGCAGGTAAGGGACACGTGACAATGTATGCTCGCGGATTTTAAAGCCGATCTTTTCGTTTCTCAAGTCCCTTTCGACCCTAAATCCCTGTTCTTTCAAGCTTACGGCCACTTTTTCCACAAATTCTGCCTGACGATCGGTGATATTCATCACCATTACCTGCACGGGAGCAAGCCACAACGGCAGCGCACCGGCATAGTGTTCTATCAGAATCCCGATAAATCGTTCCAGGGAACCAAGGATGGCCCGGTGCAGCATCACGGGCACCTGCTTGCTGTTATCATCTGCGATATAGTGGGCACCCAGGCGCCCCGGCATGGAAAAATCCAGCTGGATTGTTCCCAGCTGCCAGACCCGGTTTAGGCAGTCCCGCAGGGAAAAGTCGATCTTGGGTCCGTAGAAAGCACCCTCCCCCGGCTGCAGTTCCCAAGCCAGATCCTTCTGATTCAGGGCATCCTCCAGGGACTTTTCGGCCTTGTCCCAGAGCTCATCGGCGCCCACGCGCTGTTCCGGGCGGGTTGAAAGCTTAACCAGCACATCCGTAAAACCGAAATCCCGGTAAACTTCGAACAACAAGTTCATGAAATCCGATACTTCGGAGAGAATCTGTTCCTCGGTACAGAATATATGGGCGTCATCCTGCACGAAGTTGCGCACCCGCATCAGGCCGTGCAGGGTCCCGGACGGCTCGTTGCGGTGACAGGACCCGAATTCCGCAAGACGCAGCGGCAGATCACGATAACTCTTCAGGCCGTGGTTGTAGATCTGGATGTGGGCCGGGCAGTTCATCGGTTTCAAGGCGTAGTCGCGATTCTCCGAGTGGGTGGTGAAGATCATGTCGCCGAACTTGTCCCAGTGACCCGATTTCTCCCAGAGACTGCGGTCGATAACCTGAGGCGTATGCACCTCCTGATAGCCGTTGTCCCTGAGCTTGTCACGGATGTACTGCTCGATCGTGAGATAGATCTGCCACCCCTTATCGTGCCAGAACACCATTCCGGGCGCCTCTTCCTGGGTATGGAACAGGTCCTGTGCCTTGCCGAGTTTGCGATGATCCCGTTTCTCGGCCTCCTCAAGGCGGTGCAGGTAGCCCTTGAGTTCCTTCTTGTCGCGCCAGGCCGTGCCGTAGACCCGCTGCAGCATCGCGTTTTTGGAATCGCCCCGCCAATAGGCGCCAGCCACCTTCATCAGCTTGAAGGCACCCAGATAACCGGTAGCAGGTACATGGGGACCGCGGCATAGATCCGTGAAATCGCCCTGATTGTAGAGCGACAAATCCTCATCCGAAGGGATCGATTCGATGATCTCCGCCTTGTAGTTCTCGCCCTGCTCCCGGAAGAATGCCACGGCTTGGTCACGTGCCATGAGGCTGCGTGCCACTGGATGATTGGCCTTGACCAACTGCTTCATCCTGGCTTCGATTGCCGTCAGGTCCTCCAACGTGAGCGGTTTCTCAAGGGAAAAATCGTAATAGAAGCCATCTTCGATAATCGGCCCGATGGTCACCTGGGCGTCGGGAAACAGCTGCTTCACCGCCTGGGCCATGAGATGGGCCGTGGAATGACGGATCACCTCCAGCCCATCCTCATCCCGGCCCGTCACGATGGCCAGGCTCGCATCCTCTTCTATCATATGAGAGGTATCCACCAGTATGCCGTCCACTCTGCCTGCCAATGCCGCCTTGGCCAGACCGGGGCCTATGGCAGACGCAACATCATGGACTGAAACAGATTGATCGAACTGGCGTGAAGAGCCGTCGGGAAGAGTGATCAGTGGCATAACAATTTTCTCTCAGTGGTGGCCCATACGCGAGGCCACTTGAATAAAAAAACCGGGCCCTTCCGGGTCCGGTCCTCAGTCATCTTCGGGCATGGTCGTCTTTCCAGGAACTGGGAAGTTCCCCCCGGCACCCGAGATGAACCGCTATTTTAGGGTTTTTCCGTTCAAAATCAACCACTGATACATTGGACTCAAACCGGCTTTACCCAGACAGCAGTGTCGTGAAAGACCGCCCCGCCGCAGGGTGCAGCGGCTTCGGCACTGGTCAAAAGGTTGATGCCTTTGCCCCCGTTGAAGGCGTCTCCCGGCCAGATGCCCTCCACCACCACCACGCCCCTCCTCAGGGTATCCGACACCAAGGCGGCCAGCGTGAGCTCCCCCTGGCTGTTACCCAGCCGCACGATATCCCCGGTTTCTATCCCGAAAGGGGTGGCATCTCCCGGATGCATGCGCAGAAACGGGGCTTTTTCCTTTTTCCGGGAGGTGGGTGTTTCGGTAAAGCTGGTATTGAGAAAAGTTCGGGCAGGCGGTGTGATGAGCCGCAAGGGGTGCTCCGCATCGGTTTCATCAATGGCCGCCCAGTGGTCGGGAAATTCAGGCATCGATGCGCCCAGGGGGCCCAGGGCCTCCCAGTCTGGACGGAAACGGAATCTGCCGTCCGGCCATTCGAACCCATCCAGAAAATTCATCTCCTCGAAGCGCTTGCTGCAGTCCAGCCACCGCTGTTCCGTCATTTCGGAGATACCGGGGTAGTCAGACACCTGTAGGGTGGCATCGATGATTTCCGTCTCGGTCATCCCGAAACCGGGGTGATCTGCATCCAGTCTTGCCGCCAGATCGCAGATGACCCGGTGGTTGGACCTGCATTCCCCAGGGGGTGAAATGACCTGACGCCCCATCTGGAGATACATCTGTCCGTAGCTCTGGTAGACATCATCGTGTTCCAGAAAACCTGTGGCGGGAAGAACGATATCCGCCATCCTGGCCGTTTCGGTCATGAACTGTTCGTGCACACAGACAAACAGATCCTCTCGTGCGAATCC
Organism: Chromatiales bacterium; assembly: GCA_030145425.1. Lineage (GTDB taxonomy): Bacteria > Pseudomonadota > Gammaproteobacteria > Chromatiales > Chromatiaceae > JAHEHQ01. The sequence continues at coordinate 107,844 of JAQYVO010000195.1, forward strand.
TTTTCTTACCGCTCCCTGGTCGGGGGCCACCGCCATGGGATTGGTGTTCTGTATGAACATGGCCTTCACCGGCGGGCCGTCCCCGAGATCTGTCGGATCTCCGCATAAGACGGGCCCTATGCGGGACATATCCAGCATTCGCGTGCCGGTATCGGGAACATCCAATGCCTCAATCAGCGTTTTATCGAGATGAAACAGATCACTGGTAGCCAGCAGCGCACCACCCCCAGGATAGCGCCAGGCGCCCGTCACCGCGGGCAGGCAGCTGACCGCATGGAGGTTATGGGCACCGTTGCGACCGCGGGCAAATCCTATTCCCAACCGAATGAAGCTGCGCTTCGTCTGGCCGTAGAGGCGGGCAAAGTCCTCGATTTCCTGCTCAGGCACACCGGTAATTTCAGCTGCCCAGGCCGGCGAGCGGGTGGCCAGATGGGCCTGCAACTCCCGGGGACGGTCGGTATATTTATCCAGATACTCCCAATCACAGAGATCCTGTTCGAATAACCGGTGCATCAGGGCGCAGGCCAGCGCACCGTCGGTGCCCGGTCTCGGCATAATATGAAGGTCGGCCTTTTCCGCGGTCGGGGTCCGGTAGGGATCGACCACTACCAGTTTGGCCTGGCGCGCCTTGCGTGCCTTGCTCACCAGGGTCATGACATTGACCTGGGTGGAGACGGCATTGCATCCCCAGACGACAATCAGGTCGCTGTTGACCATCTCCCTGGGATCGGCACCGCGCATTGAGCCGACCCCCGCCTGCCAACCGCTGTAGGCGATGCTGGTACAGATGGTCTTTTCCTGGCCCGAGTAACCCATAACGTGGCGCAAACGATTGATACCGTCGCGCTGCAGCTGACCCATGGTCCCGCCGTAGTAATAGGGCCAGACCGACTCGGCGCCATGATCCCGGGTGACTCGCCGCAGGTTATCTGCGACCTCTTCCAGGGCCTGGTCCCAACCGACCGGCTCGAATCTGCCCTCCCCCTTCGCGCCGATCCTTTTCAGCGGCTGCATCAGCCTGTCCCTGTGATGAACGCGTTCCGCGTAGCGGGCCACCTTGGCGCAGATCACCCCCTGGGTATAATCGTTGGCCTTCGCGCCCCGAACCTTCCCGATAGTGCGGCTGTCGATGCGCTCGACCTCAAGCGCACAGGCGGACGGGCAGTCATGGGGACAGACGCTTGGGAGATAGGTTGTGCTCATACCGCATCATCTCCTGATCGGTTAGGAGTAAAACTACCGAAGATGGTGTGTCAGGAAGCCCGTGGATCTCCGGTCAGACTCAGTTTGAAGAAAAAAAGTAGTGAAAAGTGTAAATTGCTTCCTAAAGCGGCCGATTGTTTCTATGTGGATGATACCACCTGTCCGGTTTTGTACTCCCGCACTGTGAGTAAGCATATGACGAATGAATTGGGGATATTTGAATCAACCTGTACTCCTGTCGGTTTCGACCGATGGCGGGTACTGATGCCGGGGTTCGAAAAACCACTTTTCTGACAGCGACTGGATGGCCATTTATCAAAAATACTTCGGATTGCGGCAACCGGTGTTTTCCATTACACCGGATCCCCACTATCTGTATCTCAGCAACCAGCACCGTGAGGCACTGGCACATCTGCTCTACGGGGTTCAGGAGGGCGGTGGATTTGTACTCCTGACCGGTGAGGTCGGCACCGGCAAGACAACCATCTGCCGCGCGTTTCTCGAGCAGCTGCCGAAACAGGTGGATGTCGCACTGGTTCTGAATCCTGCATTGACCGCCCCGGAGCTGCTTCAGACAGTTTGCGATGAATTCGGTATCGATATCCCCGCCAACGAGATCTCTCTCAAGGTGCTCCTGAACGGGCTCAACGACTACCTGCTGCAGGCTCACGCAAAGGGAACGCGTCCCGTTTTGATGATCGACGAAGCCCAGAACCTGGCTCCCGAGGTACTGGAGCAGATCCGCATGCTCACCAACCTGGAGACCCACACCCACAAGCTGCTGCAGGTATTCCTGGTCGGACAGCCGGAGCTCCGGGAATCCCTGGAACGCAGGGAACTGCGCCAGCTGGCCCAGCGGATCACCGCGCGCTTTCACCTGCTTCCATTGTCCGCGGAAGAAACCAGAGATTACGTTAACCACAGACTGGCGGTGGGGGGCGCGGAACGATCGCTGTTCTCAAAAAGGGCCATCAGGCAGGTATTTCGACTGACAGGTGGTATTCCCAGGCTAATCAATATTCTTTGTGATAGGGCGCTTCTTGGGGCTTTTGCCACCAGTTGCTCCGTAGTGGACCGAGAAATCGTCGCCAAGGCCTCCCGTGAGCTAAGGGGTGATCAGACAGCGCCCGGAGTTCTGCTGCCGATTATCATAGGCTCCTTGTTCCTGGTTATCGTCACGTTCACGGGGTGGGTCGCCTACCAGTTGCTTGAACACAAGACATTGCCTCCCGTGCTCGCCTTTTCGATTTCCCCGCAGATCAAGTCGATCACGAGAGAAAACCCGCCAGCACCGGTTACGCGGGGTGAAACAGGGCAGGATGCCCCCGGCTCCCTGGTGGCCCGGGTACTGGTCGAGTCGGCGGTTGAATCAACTCCACCAGAGCCACCGGAACCTCAGCAGCCACCCCCAGAACAGAAAGTTCAGGCCGCCACCCCCGATACCCTTCTGGATGAAGCGGCTCCCAGCGGGACAGACACCGCTATTAATAATGAAATCGCCGAATTGGCCGTTTCGGATGAATCAGGGGGTGCGGCACTACCTGAGAGTACGGAATCGTCGAAACCCGGGAGCGAGGAGCTTCAACTGGCCCTGAGTTCAGTGGTGGCGGACCGTTCCACTGCCCTTACTCGCCTGCTGAATCGATGGAACCTGGATTACCCTGGGAAGGAAAACAGCGATCCGTGCGTTTTTGCCAGAACGGAAAAATTGCGTTGTCGAAAACTGACAGGTGATTGGAACCTAATGCGCCAATACGACAGACCGGCAGTGATCAGAATAGAAGGTGACTCCGGTCCATTGGGTTTTGTGGTTATCCACAGCCTCGGCCCGGATTATGCGTTACTGGATCTGGGCGACGGCCAGTCCGCCAGCATACCCCTGCCCTGGCTGAGCAGACATTGGGCCGGTGATTTCGAAATCCTGTGGCAGCCGCCGCCGGGCGGCAGTACTCTGATCGGGAACCATTCGGCGAGACATTACATTCACTGGCTGAGGCAAACCTTGTCGCTTATACCCGGTTTCGAATCGGGAGCCCCGTCATCCGGCGAATTCGACGAGGATCTGCAGGGCGAAATTTTAAGATTCCAGAGACAGTACGGACTGGCCCTGGACGGGCTGGTCGGGCCCGAGACTTTGATAGCCCTCAATAATGCTGCGGCGCTGCCTGGCATCCCCCGCCTTTCGAAGGCGAACTGACTCTTATGTCTTATATCCTCGACGCACTGAAAAAATCCGAGCAGCAGCGGGACCGCGGAAGAATCCCCACGCTGACTGATGCGGCACCTGTCAGTGCAACGGGATCCGGCAGAAAAAATCTTCCTGTCATTGGTGCTCTTCTGCTCGCCATGCTGGCAGTCCTGCTGGCTCTGTATGCGGTATTAAACGGCCATTTTATGGGATCACCCGATCCCATGGAAAATCCCCAAGCTGCAGCTACCGGGAGTAATACGAAGCCCCCTGAAACCCCAGAGCAGAAAGAAGCAGTAAGCGCTCCGGCCACAGTTAACCTGCCGACGATCAGTGAATCCGGAAAAGCTGCGGAGGAGAGCCAGCAACCGCTTAAGACAACGCCCCCGACGAGCAGGACTGAAAAAACTGTTGTCGCTGAGGCTTCTCAGCCAGGAACCATTCCTGTCGCAGTGCCGCCTGAAGAGACGGTAACGAAAACTCCATCTGCTGCCCCATCCAATGACCGGCCCTCACTTCCAGAAATACGGAGCGAACAACCGGTCCCGATGGAATCAGTTGCGACAGAAACACCGGAGCCACCAAGTGTTGTCACACGCCCTCCCCCGCCGGAAAAAACGGTGAGTAACGATTCGGTCGCCAGACGCTCTACAACGCTTCAAACTACTCCAGAGGTAAAGGATGCTGTAGCTGCAAAGCGTTCGAGAGTCGTTACACCGAAATCACAGCCTCCGGTAAAAAAGGTACGCAAGAAACGCCCCGGTACGGAGCATACCCTGCCTTATGATGTGTACCGTCGTCTGCCGAAGCGCAAGGTCAGCGCCCTTGCCTATTCCCAAGTTCCAGAGCGGCGTTTCGTCATAGTCAACTCAAGAAAAATGCGGGAAAAGGAGAGTACGGAACAAGGTCTGGAAGTGGTGGAAATCATGGATGACGGCGTTATCTTCAGCTTTCAGGGACATCCCTTCTTCAAACAACTGATCCCCTGACACACCGTTTCAGCCCGATACCCGCTTTGATTTTTGATCCATCGATATCAGGCAAGTTTGGAAAGTAGAACACCGGCGGCGACCGCTGAACCGATAACGCCCGCGACATTGGGTCCCATGGCGTGCATCAACAGAAAGTTCTGTGGGTCTTCTTCCAGCCCGAGCTTGTGCACCACCCTGGCGGCCATGGGTACGGCCGAGACCCCTGCGGCCCCGATCATGGGATTGATGGGTTCGCGGCTCAACCAGTTCATTAACTTCCCGAACAACACGCCGGCTGCGGTGGCAACGGCGAAGGCCAGAATACCGAGTACGAAAATTTTGATGGTATCCAGGGTCAGAAAGTTGGCGGCCGAGGTTTTGGCGCCGACGGTTACGCCCAGCAGGATGGTCACGATGTCGATCAGTGCGCCCTGTGCGGTCTTGGCCAGGCGTTTCGTGACCAGTGATTCACGAAGCAGATTACCGAAAAAAAGCATGCCCAGCAGTGGGATGCCGCCGGGGCAGAGAAAAGCCGTCAAAAGGAAACCGACTATCGGAAACATTATCTTGATGCGTTGATCCACGGGCTTGCCATGGGTCATTCGGATGAGGCGTTCCTTTTTCGTCGTCAACAGACGAATGATGGGCGGCTGGATAATCGGAACCATGGCCATGTAGGAATAGGCCGCAAGCGCCACGGGCCCCAGCAAATGCGGTGCAAGCTGCGAGGCGGTGAATATTGCCGTTGGTCCGTCTGCACCGCCTATAATACCTATAGCACCGGCTTCCTGTGCGGTAAATCCCAGCGCCATGGCACCCAGCAGGCTGCCGAAAATTCCGAACTGGGCGGCAGCACCCAGCATCAGTGTCCTTGGATTGGACAACAGTGGACCGAAGTCCGTGAGTGCACCGATACCCAGAAAAATCAAGGGTGGGAAGAAACCAGCCAGACCCACGCCGGCGAACAGCCACCAGAAAACACTCGCATTGTGAACATCTTGTTTTGCCAGACTCCAGATCTCGGGATAGCGCGCCTCCCCGTTCAACTCGTCCACGAAGAGCTTTCTCCCCTGCCCGTAACTGACAATGGAGTCGGCCTGTATCTCGCCACGGCCATCCAGCACGCTGTGGGTATTAACCATGACCGCCTTGCCCTGCTCGACCAAGTCGTAACCGCGCAGATGGGACTCAATGTGTTCAATTCTGGAAAACCGAATGGCATCGGAGCCTGTTATCAGGCGCATCAGTTTCTCGTGGTTCCAGCTACCTGTTCCCGGATTGGCCCCATGTGCATCCTTATCACGGGTTGGCGCCAGCCTGCTCCAGGCATCCTCAAGGGTATAGTCCTTGCCATCAATGAAGACTTTTTCGATGTCCACGGAATAATAAGCGATGTCGTGCTCGCTGACGGGCCCATCGTAGACACTTACCGAGAGCTTGCTGGTATCGTAGGGAATGTTTCCGATCAGAATTCCGAATCCGATGGGAACCAACAACAAGGGTTCGAACTGTTTCCTGATGGCGAGAAATATAAACAGCAGGCCAATGAGCAGCATCACCCCATTGGACCAGTGGAACTGGCCAAAGCCGGTATCCATCAGATAGTTTGTCAAGGTCTCAAGCATTTTTCAGACCGATATCGAAATTTAGTGGACGCTGAACCCAGGAAATCTCACATACTCTACATATTGATCAATGGAAATTTCGCTGAACTTTAACGGGCATTGAGCAAGAAACATCAGTACGGGAACAGCCTGATCTCTACTCCAGTACGATGATGTCCTGTCCGGCTGCTACGGAATCACCCTGGGATACCAGCACAGACTTGATCACGGCATCACCGGGGCTCTTGATAGGCGTCTCCATTTTCATCGCTTCCAGAATCAGGAGCACATCGTTGGCCTTGACCGCTTGTCCCGGTTTGACCTCCACCTTGAACACATTGCCGGCGAGTGGGCTTGTAATGTTTTTGCTGTCGCCCGTGGCGGGTGTTCTGCGAGTCACCGGCCTTTCCGATGAAGCGGGAGCCGGCGTCGCTGGCAGGGTCCTGTGCACCGAGGGGGATGCTGAAGGTGGGTCAATGGTTGGTTTTTTCGGACTGTCATCGATGACTTCAACATCGACTTCGTATTGGATGCCTTGAACGGTTATCAGAAGCTTCATGACCTTGATAAAAACCTATTGTTGAGTTTCATTCAGTAGTTCTTTCGTTGGTGCGACGTGTGAAGCTCTGAGCGAGCCTGCTGCACCCAAGAGTGGTCGCGCTGCGACTCCTCCCCGATAAAACCAACGCGATAGACGCGCACCCGGGCACCCAGGGCGGCGGTAGCCGCGGCAGTCAGGATGGCGATCAAATGGCCGTCGATCAGTTTTTCCGGAGGCAGTGCAGCTTCCCCTCCGGCCTCAGGTTTGCTCTCAACCGTCTTGGGAGTCTCTTTCTCGGCCAGAAAATGGAACATCAGCACTATGGAGGTCAGAAGCAGAGAAAGGGCGACAAAGACCACGATCATACCCACTGCCATCAGTATCAGACCATCACTCATGGCAACTGCAACACCGTTTCATGAGGTCTCTTGAAAACAGAACTTCAACATTCACAGGGGAATCAGTCCATGTTTCTTTTCCGGGCGAAGCTCCCGTTTAGTGGTCAACGACTCCAGAGCCATGGCCAGATAGCGTCTCGTCTCAGCCGGTTCGATAATGTCGTCTACCATGCTGCGACTGGCCGCCATGTAAGGTGTGGAAAAGGTTTCCCGGTAACGTTCTATCAGCTCCTCTCTCTTGGCATCCTTGTCCTCCGCCGCTTCGATCTCTTTTCGAAACACAATGCCTGCGGCTCCCTCAGCACCCATGACAGCAATTTCGGCAGTGGGCCATGCTGCCACCCGGTCGGTACCCAGATCCTTGCCGCACATGGCGAGATATGCCCCCCCGTAGGCCTTACGACACACGATCGTGATTTTCGGTACTGTGGCTGAGGAATAGGC
>JAQYVO010000201.1 GCA_030145425.1 Chromatiales bacterium
ATGATGCAAAGCTGCCAATGCCCCTATGCAGGCATTCATCGCCGCCAGAGAATCGCCGATCGACAGTCCGGCACGACTGGGTTGCCGATCAGGCTCACCGCAAAGATACCGCATACCTCCCATCGCCTCGCCGATGGATGCGTAGCCTGCGCGTTTCGAGTACGGCCCGGTCTGGCCGTACCCGGACACGCGAATCATGATAAGTCCGGGGTTATCATTGGCGAGCTCTTCGTAACTGAGGCCCCAACGCTCCATCGTGCCTGGTCGAAAGTTCTCGAGCACCATATCCGCCTGCGAAATCAGCTTGCGAACGAGTTCCTGGCCTTCTTTTTCCCTCAGGTTAGCCGTTACGACTCGTTTGTTACGCGCGCAGATCTGCCACCACAACGGATAATCGCCTCTGCCCCAGACGCGCATCGCGTCACCCTGCCCGGGCGGCTCGACCTTGATTACATCCGCACCCATGTCTGCCATGAGTTGCCCGCAGAATGGGCCGGCGATCAGTTGGCCGAGTTCAACCAGACGTATATCGGTTAATGGACCTTTACGGTCCGATGCATCCCTCATTTTTGTTGTTGCCCCTCATACATAGTTGAACAGGCACGTTTCGAATGATTGTACTATTAGCCCTGTCAATATAACAATAGGTCTTATCATTGCCTAAGATTGGCAGCCAGGCTGTAATCCTGTGCGCCGATTTGAGCGAGTTTCGGCGCCGATATCGCAGGTAGTCTAAAGACGGGGGCCGAATAGAACCCAGCCCCAACCCTTTCGTCCCAGAGAAAGTGTTAACTATAAAATAAGGCCCGAAAGACGACGCTCGTTGACTAACTTTCAGTACGTTGCACAACAATGCACAACTGGTGTCGGAAATTTGTCGGAACTCCGGCGCTCGATTCAGCAGACTACCCGGCGGAATTCAGAGCAGCAACAACATGCTCCGGATCATTCTTAATCGCAGTCAATAAGGCAGCTGCCGGACCGTCGGGCCGCTTCATCCTATGCTCGGTCATAGCCCAGAAGTGTCATATGGACCGGGGTAAGTCCAGCTACTCCAGCACCAGTTGAAGCCAGCCATCGTCCCGCTTGAAGACCAGTGACTGGGTCCCCGCTTCCGTGGTGACGTTCACCCGGTTGACTTGCTGCGGAAACAGGTCACGAAGAATATCGTCGCGGACGGCAATTTCTGACGGCAGCTGCCCGGGATATTCCTGGTAAATCAGCGCGTAGTCGCCATCCAGCTCTGCCCCTACCAACTCCAGCGCCAGCGGCTGGCCTGGCTCGCCATTCACCACCCTGGCGATCTGGAAGTGGGCCTCGGTATACAGGGCCAGTCGCGCCTGAACAGGCACCTCCATCAGGTCTGCACCCGGCTCTTCGATGACCTCCAGCATGGCCTGTTCCGCATCGTGCCGATGCAACTTGTGAACGATCTCAACGGAACCGCTAACCTCGTTGTAGACAACCGTGGTCATGCTCAGGGGCATGCGGTGGGCAGCGGCGCTCAGCGATAGGCCGAGAGCTGCCAAGAGCACCGTCATCCGCCACAGCTTTCCCCGCGTATTTATCACGGCTGCTTGGTCACCTCGGGATTTTCCAAGGGCACCTGCTTGAGATCTGGATCATCCCCGCCCTGCACCGCACGCAGCTTCATCAACATTTCCGCCATCAGGTTCCGACGCTCTTCCTCATCCTTGTACAACTGCAGCCGCGACTTGCTGATTCGCTGGGGGAAGTTGTTATTGCTGTAGTTGGCATCGGCGGTTTCGTGCCGGGTATCCAGTTCCAGGGAGGCAAGCGCGGTGTCCCGGATCAGTACCTTGGTGACGCCGTGATAATCGCGCCGCCAGGTTTCCGCCGGATAGATCACAAACTCGCTGGCGCCATTCACATCCGTGATCTTCAACGGCAGAGGCATCACCAGTCCACCCAGGTTATCGAAGTCCACGAAATAGATGAACTTGTCCTCCTTGACCGCCCGCTCAAGGGCCTCGTGTTCCCAAGGCTCCAGCGACTCGATGAAATCCTGGTAGTCGTTTCGGTTCTGGTTACTGACGCTGAACCGGTCATACTGGTTGTACTGATCGGCCACTTCCGGGTGCCGCTGCAACCAGGTCTTGCGTCCTTCCTCGCGGTTGCGGATCTGGGCCAGGGTCTCCGGATGCTTGTCGTCATATTCCTTACTATCAAGGGGATAATCCAAATCCGGATCCATTGATGCGATCTTGTACTCGCGCACATCGGAAATCGCGATGTCCACGTGGTCGGTGGAATAGAACCAACCGCGCCAGAACCAATCAAGGTCCACACCGGAAGCGTCCTCCATGCTGCGGAAGAAATCCGACGGCGTCGGTCGCTTGAACATCCAGCGGCGTGAATATTCCTTGAAGGCAAAATCAAACAGTTCACGGCCCAGAACGGTCTCGCGCAAGATGATCAGCGCAGCGGTCGGCTTGTTGTAGGCATTGCCGCCCAGGTTCAACACCGAATCTGACTGCGTCATGATCGGTACCTGTTCATCCCCCACCATGTAATCGGGAATGTAATCCAGCACATTGGTATGCGGCGCGTAGGAAGGATAGTTCTCCTCCCATTCCAGTGCAGACACGTAATCCAGAAAGCTGTTGATACCCTCATCCATCCAGGTCCATTGCCGCTCGTCCGAGTTCACGGTCATGGGAAAATAGATATGCCCGATCTCATGGATGATCACACCGACCAGGCCGTACTTCACACGCCGTGAGTAAGTGCGATCTGGCGCACCCTCAACCACCTCATCGTTCTCATCCGGCTCGAGCTTCTCGGGCCGGTAGCCGTTGAAGGTAATCATCGGGTATTCCATGCCACCACGGGCCCAGGCATTCACCGACTGTGCAGTGGGATAGGGATAGTCAAAGGAGAATCGTGAGTACACTTCCAGGGTGTGCAAGACGGCCTGTGTGGAGTACTTGGACCAGATAGGCTCGGCTTCGTTGGGGTAGAAGCTCATGGCCATGACCAGGGACTGCTTGGCACCCGGTTGCTTGTGGCCTTTGGCGTCCCAGATAAACTTGTTGGAACTTGCCCAGGAAAAGTCGCGAACGTTCTCCGCCTTGAATACCCAGGTCGCACGCTCTGTGCTCGGAGTCTTCTCGTTCTCCGCAGCCTCTTCCGGAGTCACGATAAATATGGGCTGCTCGGCAGTTTCCGCCCTATTCAGACGATTGCGCTGCTCGGCGGTTAATACCTTGCCGGGGTTCTGCAGAATCCCGGTGGATGACACAATGTGGTCCGAAGGCACGGTAATCTCTACCTCGTAGTCACCAAACTCCAGGGTGAACTCACCACGTCCCAGGAAGGCCTTGTGCTGCCAGCCAGCATAGTCAGTGTAGGCCGCCAGGCGCGGGAACCACTGGGCTAGGAAAAAAATATCGGTGTTGTTCTCTTCGAAGTGGTCGTAGCCACCACGACCGGACACTCTGATCTCGTTAATGATGTTGAACGCGAAATCGATGCTGAAACTGGTGCTCTTGCCACTGGCCAGGGGAGCGGGCAAATCCACCCGCATCATCGTATCCAACACCGTGAAACTCAGAGCCTTGCCGCGTCCATCCACCACGGCCTTGATGTCGTAACCGTAAACCGTGTCTGCCAGGGCTTGCTGGCGTGCGATGGTAGAAAAGTTCAAGACATCGTTGTCATCCTGCTCCGCCAGGTTGCGTCTGCCGCCCACATCAAAGGCGGTCTCCGAGCGCCGGGCGATGGAATTTTCGCTGAACCGGTTCTGATCCAGTTGCACCCAGAGATAGCGAAGTGTGTCAGGGGAATTATTCGTGTAGCGAACAGTTTCACTGGCGTTAATACGCCGGGCGGTCTCGTCCAGCTCTACCTTGATCTTGTAATCTACCTTTTGCTGCCAGTATCGATCGCCTGGGGCACCTGAGGCTGTGCGATACACGTTGGGTGTGGGCAGGTCCACGTCCAGTTGTCGAAAGGCATCGTAATGGTCGCCCTTGGTCTGGCGGATGGCATCGGCATGCACCGACAGCACGCATAACAAAGAAGCGGTTGTGATCAACAACCTCGCAAAACTCAACACATTCATGATTTGCTCACTTGTTTAGACGGGCAGTATCAAATTCGTAAACGCTAATGCGGCAGCTCGAAAAACTCCAGAGAAATCAACATGGACGAAAAAACGGGAGGGACAATCGAATCGAACCATTCAACATCTAACCATGCTTGCCCGTCTATACGTAGAAGCCTTGCTGGCCGACCCTGAGTGGGCCGATCAGGTGTGGGAACTGTGAAATGCCGGGGTTATTACGGATGGTTATGTACTGACAAGTAGCTCAGTGTATGCTTTTCTAGCAGGGGCGGTTCAGTCGACTAGGCGCTTTATATACCCTCGAGCGCCTCTTTTAAGTTTGCGACCGTACGATCTATGTCGTTGAGTTTGTCGAGACCAAACAAACCGATTCGAAAACTTCGATAGTCCGCAGGCTCATCAACCATCAGCGGCACCCCGGCGG
>JAQYVO010000161.1 GCA_030145425.1 Chromatiales bacterium
CAGAGGAGTGGATCCGACGGCTCGACCGCAGTTCCAGTGCGGAGCAGAGCCTCTATGTCTACTACCTGCAGAACGGTAAGGCGGCAGATGTGGCCAAGATCCTCTCGGAGGTCTTTAGCGGCGACCAACTCCGTCGCGAGCGTCAAGTGCGGCTGGCGCCGGGCCGACGGCCCGTGGAACTGGCATCGAGGACCCCGGGGGCGCAAACACCAGCAAGGCCGGCCGGCCGGGCAGTTCGCACCAGCGAGAGCCTGGCGTTGAGCGCCAGTGGTGATGTCCGGGTGATCGCCGACGAGGTGAACAACGCGCTTTTGATACTGGCTACACCCCAGGAGCACCGGATGGTGATGGCGGCGATCAAGAAGCTGGACATCGTACCGCTGCAGGTGCTCATCGAGGCCACAATTGCCGAGGTGAAGCTTACCGATAACCTGCGTTTCGGGCTGCAGTGGCGTTTCAAGTCGGGGGACTTTTTAGCCACCCTCAGCAGCGGTTCAAGCGGGGTTATCGCCTCGTCCTTTCCTGGGTTTTCACTGGTGGCGGCCGGCACTGATGCGAAGGTGATCCTGGATGCGCTGGAGAAAGAAACATCCATCAACATCGTTTCGTCACCGCACCTGATGGTGCTGGACAACCAGACCGCGTCTCTGCAGGTGGGCGACGAAGTGCCGGTTATCACGCGGCAACAGTCTGGCACGGATTTGAATTCGAACCTGGTCAACACGGTGGAGTACCGCAATACCGGCGTGATCATGAACGTGACGCCCAGGGTCAACAGCAGCGGCTCAATCATCATGGAGGTGGAGCAGGAAGTGAGTAATGTTGTTCCGAGCAGCACGACCGACGCGGATCCGCTCACCCCGACCATCAGCCAACGCAAGTTCAAGAGCTCGCTCGTGGTGCAGTCTGGGGACACAGTGGTCCTGGGCGGCCTGATTTTCGATTTCACCACCAAACAGCGCCAGGGACTGCCGCTGTTGTCGAAGCTGCCTATTATCGGCCCCCTGTTCGGCACCACGAATAACGAGGAGGAGCGCACGGAGCTGGTGATGCTTATCACACCTCGGCTGGTGCAGAACCGCTATGAGGCCAAACAGGTGACCGACGAAGTGAGGCGGCGCCTGCGGGCCTTGCAGGCATTGCAGGAGGAGTCGGTGCCGACTCCGGTGTGGGATCAGCTCTCGCCGAAACGTCGTTCACAGAATGAAGGTCAGCAGCCGGCAGCGGTATCTAATACGGAATCGGCAAACTAACAGGTTTTTGATTGATATTTATTGACTAGATAGTATCCGTTTAGAAGCGCGTGTTTTCCGGAAACCACGTCATCCCGGCGAATGCCGGGATCCAGGGAATTCAGCAAGTTACTGGATTCCGGCATTCGCCGGAATGACGGAAGATGCTATTGATGGACGGACACTAGATAGAATTCGGCACAATTCAGGTTCATTAGAGATAAAATCGTTCCAAATAAGACGATTGTCTCACCGCAAAAGCAATAAACAGGGGTTGGCCGGCTATCTGACCATCATGGCATTCCATTCAATCCTGCGGATTCCCCTATTGGCCCTGGCAATCTGGTTGGCTGTCGGCGCTTGTGCTACGGCTCGTGCTGCCGGAGAGGAAACAGACAGCGTAGAGCTGAGGTTTCAACTGGAGATGCTCGCCCGGGAATACGGGTTCAAAATCGGTGGCCTCGAGTTTCTTTCCGATACGACTGTCGATGTTCCTCCCGGTGATCTGACGTTTCAACTTTCACGATTGCTCGTGGGGTACAGCTACATCCTTTCCAGTGATGCGGATGGAAACCCCAGGATGCTAAAGATCCTGGGAAAAAAGGGAACCGCACCAACATCCACAGCCAGGCAGTACCGGATCAAGACAACCAGAAAGGGCACAGCTCACTACATCGATGCAGTGATCATGGGTAATGGACCGGAAAGGATACACTTTAAACTGCTGGTGGATACGGGGGCATCCATGCTGGTGCTTCCTACGAGCGTCATGGAAGTGCTCGGATACAGTGAGAGTGATCTGGAAACCGTTGAGTTCCAGACGGCCAACGGAAAGGTATCCGGAGAATTTGCCGTGCTCAGTCAGGTCGAGGTCGGGCAGGCAGTACGGAACGATATTAAAGTCGCGTTCGTGGATGATGAGAAACTTGGCGACAATTTCATACTGGGCATGGCGTTTCTGAACGGTTATTCCGTAACCATCGATGATGCCCAGAATATGCTTATCCTGAAAGAGACCGAAAAAGAAGACCCCGGAAGCGAGTGAGTATCCAGATTTGACCGGTATTTACGTCCGTCTGGTTCTATCGGGGAGTTCATGAAATTGGTGCAATGCGGGCCGGTTTGTTCATCAATCTTGTTCCTGTCAGTGCTGTTACCCTGGGTGTATTGATGCTGGGTGAGAAGCCGGGGTTTTCCCTTCTGATCGGGGGTGGGATGATCCTGATGGGTCTGGTATTGACCAATAGGCCCCCAACAGCCCCGTACCGTCTATGACACGGACAACAGCCGCGTGCTTTCATGGAGTCCCTTGGCTTTCGGAACCCGCCACGGTTTTCTGATTGTATTGAAACCCTTGCAGTCCATAGTCTATATCGATATGATTTGCATCGAATTTTCGACAGGCGCGTAGCTCAGTTGGTTAGAGCACCACCTTGACATGGTGGGGGTCGTTGGTTCGATTCCAATCGCGCCTACCAATTAATAATTATAAATAAGAAGTACTTAGAGGCCGCTCAAGGGGACTTGGAGCGGCTTTTTTATTGCGCGTGCGCAATGAAAAATCCTGTTCCTCCTTTTTCTTTCCACGTTCAGCTTCATAGGCTATTTATCTCTTGACATGGTTGGGGTCGTTGGTTCAACTCCAATCGCACCTACCAACGAAAACAAAGGGTTAGCGAAAAATCCCAGGTCTTTTTTTTTGCGGGGTGGTCGGCGGCGTATCGGTGAATTTCTCTACAATAGCAAGGGGTTAAGAAAACCTATAGTATGGTCCGTTCAATCGTTGCGTTGAGACTTTAACTTTAAAAAAGAAAATTAAGCTCATATCTGCCATCAGGGGTGCGAAGTATGGACTGGGTAATTATTGGCAAGCTGTTCCTCATCCTGTTTTTAGTTGTAGGCAATGCCTTTTTCGTCGCATCTGAAATCGCCCTGACTTCGGCTCGGCGCAGCAGAATCAAGCAACTCGCCAGCACCGGCAACAAGTCCGCCAAGATCGTCCAGGTACTCCACAACGAACCCGAAAGGTTCTATTCGGTTACCCAGATCGGTATCACACTGGTTTCACTGGCTCTGGGTGCCATTGGCATGGTTACCCTCACCCAGATAATGGATCCCGGGATCGAAGTGATATTCGGGTTGGCGGGCGATAGCGATAAGATCATGGGCTGGGCCCACACC
>JAQYVO010000100.1 GCA_030145425.1 Chromatiales bacterium
AGATTTTTGATCCTGAAACAAAAACTACTGAGTACCATGGTTTGGTCCAGACAGATCCCAGTAAAGCAGCACTGCAGGTGATCGAACGCTTGAATGGCCGAGAATTACAGGGAAAGCTTATCGAAGTACGCGAGTACTTCCGCCGTTCGTCACACCGGGACCGCCGGCGCATTTTATCTGAGGGGGCGGAACCCCCCCGACAGGACAGACGCCGGGATCGGCTTAAGAGCAGAGTGCTGCATGCCCCTGAACTAGAGCGGGTCCTCTGCAACCTTTAAAGATGGGCCTCGGACTAGCTGGTATCGGCTACAGGCGGCATTGCAGATAGGAAAGACTTGTGAAAGACAGACGCCGTCATAAACAAGACCGCCGAAACTATAGGCAACGCCAAGAGTTCCCTTTTCGGCTCGCTGACAATAGCATTGTCACGGCTGATCGTAGGCGGGTGCCAGACAGGCGCACCGGTAGCATAGAAGTCGAATGGATTGAAGATGATCTGAATCTTTGAGTAGGATTTAACAGAAAGTGAATGGCTGCGTAACCACGACACGCAATCATCCAAATCAAACCCCGTTATGGTTCGCCCTGACGGGGTTTATTAGTGCTTGGTGTAAGACCTGTTATGGCCGCCTGCCGCACCCGAAAACACAGTTAAAATGGGGTTACCACGGTAAAAAGTCAGCCTAGATAATAGATAAAAAAGCAGCTGTAACTTACTGAAATATATGGTGGGCGTACCTGGACTCGAACCAGGGACTTCAGCCATGTGAAGACTGCGCTCTAACCAACTGAGCTATACGCCCGCAAGGAAGGTCGCGTGGATTCTAGTGCCTGGTTTAAGGCAGGTCAATTGTTTCTGCGGCAGAACATGGGCTCTGGTAGAATACCGGCTTTTTGGATACTGCTGACCGGAAGCAACGGAACTATGACCATTCGCACCCGTTTCGCGCCCAGCCCGACTGGTTATCTGCATGTAGGTGGCGTTCGCACAGCGCTGTTCTCCTGGCTGTTTGCCCGCAAACACGGCGGTGTCTTCGTTCTGAGGATAGAAGACACCGATCTCAAGCGCTCCACTGCTGAGTCGGTGAATGCCATCCTGGAGGGTATGACCTGGATTGGTTTGGAGTACGACGAAGGCCCCTTCTACCAGACTAAACGTTTCGACCGCTATGAGGTGGTTATCGAAGAGATGCTGGAAAAAGGCCTGGCCTACCGGTGCGACTGTTCACGGGAGCGACTGGACGAGCTTCGTGATCAGGCGATGAAAGCCAAGGAAAAACCCCGTTACGACGGCCGTTGTAGATCCCGGCAAGTTGATCCTGGTTCTCCCCATGTGGTCCGTTTTCGCAATCCCGATGAAGGGGACGTGGTTGTTGACGATATGGTGCGTGGCCGCGTGGTCTTCAGCAATGAGGAACTCGATGATCTGATCATTCGCCGCACCGACGGATCGCCCACCTATAATTTTACGGTTGTGGTGGACGACTCGGACATGGCAATCACTCATGTGGTTCGTGGCGACGATCACCTCAACAACACCCCGCGCCAGATTAATATCATGCAGGCACTCGGAATGGAGCCGCCGCGGTACGCGCATCTGCCGATGATCCTGGGTAGCGACGGTGCCCGCCTGTCCAAGCGACATGGTGCAGTGAGTGTCATGCAGTATATGGAGGACGGCTATCTTCCCGAGGCGCTCATCAATTATCTGGTCCGTCTCGGCTGGTCTCACGGTGACCAGGAGGTGTTCACCAAGGAAGAGATGATTCAACTTTTCGACATAGAGGATGTCAACAAGGCACCTTCAGCCTTTAATCACGATAAGCTGCTGTGGCTCAACCAGCACTACATTAAAGAGGGTGACCCCCTGCATATCGCCCATCTGCTCAGTCCCCACATGGGAAGACTCGGCATAGATCCCACCCAGGGGGTATCTCTGGTGGAAGTCGTAAAGGCCCAGCGGGAACGCTCCAGGACGTTGGTGGAAATGGCGGAAAACAGCCGGTTTATCTATCAGGATTTCGAGGAATTCGACCCTACCGCTGCGAAAAAACATCTTCGGCCGGTGGCGAAAGAGCCGCTCGAGCGCATGAAGCAGGCCCTTGAAAATCAGACAGATTGGACCCGTGAGGCACTGCACAGCCTGGTTGAAGCGGTATCGGCAGACCTGGGTGTGAATATGGGGAAAGTGGCCCAGCCTTTGCGAGTTGCCGTGGTTGGCAGGGCAGCCTCACCGGGCATAGACGAAACCCTTTACCTGGTGGGCAGAGAGGCCTGCCTGCGGCGCATCGATAAAGCGTTGGAGTTTATCCGCCACCGCGAAGCCACCGCCTGAATCTCCGTTGGCGCAGGCGGTCTGCACCGTCTGTATTCAAAGATAGCATTCGGACCGATAAGTGAACTATGAGCGAACTGGACAAGAAATACCCGATCAATTTCATTCGACAGATCATCGATGAAGACCAGGATGGCGGAAAGCACGACGGGAGAGTCCATACGCGTTTTCCTCCGGAGCCGAACGGTTATCTGCATATTGGCCATGCCAAATCCATTTGCCTTAACTTCGGCATAGCCCGTGACTACCGGGATGGAAAATGCAATCTGAGATTCGATGATACCAACCCTCACAAGGAGAACATCGAATACGTCAATTCAATCATCGAGGATGTGCAGTGGCTGGGTTTCGACTGGGAGGAACGCCTCTACTATGCCTCCGATTATTTCGAGCAACTCCACGATTATGCAGTGGAACTGATAGGGAAGGGCAAGGCCTACGTTTGTGACCTCACAGCGGAAGAGGTTCGAGCCTACCGCGGCACCTTGACAGAGCCGGGAAAACCAAGCCCATACAGAGACCGGTCGGTAGAGGAGAATCTCGACCTGTTTCGGCGCATGAAGGCCGGTGAATTCGAGGACGGTTCCCGGGTGCTGCGGGCAAAGATAGATATGGCGTCTCCCAATATGAACATGCGGGACCCGACGCTGTACCGTATTCGCCATGGTGTCATACATCACCAGACGGGGGAGTCCTGGTGTATCTACCCCATGTATGACTACACCCATCCCATATCGGACGCTTTGGAGGGGATCACCCATTCACTCTGCACCCTGGAGTTCGAGGATCACCGCCCCCTGTACAACTGGGTGCTGGATAACATCAGTATAAAGTGTCATCCCCAGCAGATAGAGTTTTCCCGCCTCAATCTGCAATACACGGTGGTGAGCAAGCGAAAGCTCACACAACTGGTGGACGAGGATCATGTCAACGGTTGGGACGATCCCAGGATGCCCACGCTGGCGGGACTGCGCCGTCGCGGTTATACCCCGGTTTCGATCAGGGAGTTCTGCGATCGCATTGGTGTCACGAAGGCGGAGAATTCTGTGGAAATGGGAATTCTCGAAGCCTGTATCCGTGAAGACCTGGATCGGAACTCCCCACGTGCCATGGCGGTTCTGGATCCCCTGAAGCTGGTTATCGAAAATCTGCCTGAGGGAGAAACATTGCAACTGGAAGCCCCGAATCATCCCAAGGACGAGTCAATGGGAAAACGCCGGCTGGGCTTTACACGGGAAATCTACATCGATCGCGCGGATTTCCGGGAGGAGGCCTCCAGGAAATACAAGCGACTGGTAACCGGTGGAGAAGTCAGACTGCGTAATGCCTACGTCATCAAGTGTGAAAGGGTGGTCAAGGATGCGGATGGAGAGATCACAGAGCTGCGATGCAGCTATGATCCGGAGACACTGGGCGTCAACCCCGAGGGACGGAAAGTGAGGGGCGTGATTCACTGGGTTTCTGCGGTGCATGGGGTCAGGGCTGAAGTCAGGCTTTACGACAGACTGTTCAACCATCCCGCCCCCGATGCCGACAAGAGCGTGGAATCGTTTCTCGAACACCTCAATCCGGGCTCCTTCAGGGTTGCCGATGATGCAATGGTTGAGCCCGGCCTCGCCGTGGCCCGTCCGGGCGACCGTTTTCAGTTTGAAAGGGAAGGCTATTTCATTCTGGATGTATCGGATTCGACACCAGACCGCCCGGTATTCAACCGCACCGTCACCCTGCGCGACTCCTGGTCGAAAATCGAGCAGCAGAACCGTTGAACCGGGCCTGATGGGGGTGGACAAGCGAAGCAGCATAATCTAACATGCGCGTCTTGTTTTTGGGGCCATAGCTCAGCTGGGAGAGCGCAACACTGGCAGTGTTGAGGTCGACGGTTCGATCCCGTCTGGCTCCACCAATTTGGTAAAGGGAAGTCGGATCTAAGAAACACAGACTTTTTCTTTGTAAATCAAACACGTCCCGTTCATCTAGAGGCCTAGGATATCGCCCTTTCACGGCGACGACAGGGGTTCGACTCCCCTACGGGACGCCATTTACCGCTTCACCCCCCCTCCCGGCCCTATCCGCATGGTTCAATACCGTGAGGGGCAGTAAACCCCTCAATGCCGACCTGTTGGGCGTTTCCGTCTGTTTCTGTGCTGACTAGTTGCCTTTCCCCGTAGCTCGAGAAGGCCTGGCAATCATAGGCCAGGTATTATGTATCTATCTGAATTTATAGTACATAAGCTAAAGATTCCTCGAACATGGCCGATGCTACATTCGTTATGTTCGGAAGAAAAAAAGCTGCCAGCAACCCTAAGCCGGATCCCCCGGATCGGCGGAAACAACTGCAGGATCTTTTAAGATCGGGACGGTTCCAAGGTGTGCAGATCCACCAATGCGGGTGCTCTGCAAGTGCCAGGTATGCCGGGAGATTCTTCTCTTTCGATGAGGTTCCCTCGCTTCCTCTGGAGCGGTGTGATGCCCCCGAGTGCAAATGTGTCTATCTGGGAGTGTCTAATCGTCGCAACGGTTTAGACAGGCGTGAATTGGGTGGGATAGAAATGAAGAAAAAAATGCGCAGCCCCTCTGATCGTCGCAAAGGCCTGGATGTCTGGAAGGGCCGAGACGAATAGTTTTGCCGCCGGGTGACCGGTATCGTAAAACGATCTCCAGTATCTGATATCTCTCCTAAACTCGACGTTTCCCCGGCGCTTCGATTCCCGGGAATGGATCCAGCTTGTTCCTATATAATAAGTACTTTGCGCGATCCTGGGATCGCAAGATTTACTTTCCGCAGGGAGTAATCAGGAAAACCATGGAATCTGCGCAGGCCGATGATCTGCTGGTGACAAACGAACGCGCCGAGCAATTGAAGAAGGCTTCCCTCACCTATAAATCAATAACCCTGACGAAACGACAGCTCTGTGATCTGGAACTGCTTCTGAACGGCGGGTTTTCCCCTTTGAAGACGTTTCTGGGAAGGCAGGATTATGAAGCTGTGCTCCGGGATCTCCGGTTGTCCAGCGGCAGATTGTGGCCCATCCCAATCACACTCGATGTTTCAGCAGATTTTGCCCGATCGCTGGAACCCAATGAATCTATTGCCTTACGCGACTCCGAAGGATTCATGCCCGCGGTTTTGACCGTCGAGGAACGGTGGGAACCGGATAAGGAGAGGGAAGCGGAACTGGTATACGGAACCCGCTCCAGCAGTCACCCTGGCGTCCGCTACCTGAATGAAGAGGTAAAGACTACCTATATCAGTGGGAAACTCGAAGGCATACAGCTTCCGCTGCACTATGATTTCGAAACGCTTTGGGATACGCCGGCCGAAATGCGCCGCCTGTTCGACAAAATGGGTTGGCGGCGCGTGCTGGCGTTTCATTCCAGCAACCCCATGCACCGGATGCACCGGGAGATGATACTGGCGGTAGCCAAGGAGAAAGAGGCCCACATACTGTTGCATCCGGCAGTCGGGGTCACCAAGCCAGGGGACCTTCAGTACTATGCACGGGTGCATTGCTACAAGGCTGTACAAAAGCATTTCCCCCACGATTTTGCGGCATTGTCTTTATTGCCCCTGGCCATGCGAATGGCAGGACCCCGGGAGGCGTTGTGGCATGCGCTGATTAATCAAAACTACGGCTGCACCCACTTTATCGTCGGCCCGGATCATGCCTCTCCTCCCCATCAACCCTCCAGGTCAACCTCGTCCGGCAATAGGCAGACGACACCCG
>JAQYVO010000102.1 GCA_030145425.1 Chromatiales bacterium
GGTGATCCTGGATGGGCAGCTCAGGCGATATCAGGGGCAGTTGTCCATTGAAGCCCTCAAACTGCCGCTGGAAAATATTCAGCCCGGTCTGGTCGAATGGCGGGGCAAAGCCTTGAATGGGGATCTGGCGGGGGCCGTGCGGATTTTGCCCACATCGGAGATGGACGGTTTCTTTCTCTGCAGGTTGAGGAAGTTTGGTTAGGGCGAGTGGCGCTTACTTAGTGTCTGTCCAAAAACTCGCGTTTTCCCGAAACCACGTCATCCCGGCGAAGGCCGGGATCCAGGGGATTCAACACGTTACTGGATTCCGGCCTTCGCCGGAATGACGATCCAGGCGTTTGAGCAGGACTATTTGGCTTTAGTGATAAGTAGTATTCGGATTAAGCGCTATTCAGTTTCCCGCGGCGAACCTTCGCGAAAAACTACCTGGTAACCTCGTCGCAGCTGATTGTCACGAAGCTTCATGAAGGCATGCTCCGCTTCCGGGCGATGCTTGTAATAGGCCTTCTTGGACTGGCCCCGGGAACCCTGGACCCCCGATTCGCGGATCAGACTCCAGCCGCCCAGCAGATCCGGCTGCAGTTGCAGGTGATAAAACCGCAGCGGCTGGTCCGGGGTGCTTATTGTCTGCATGTAGATTCGCATGTTCAATCATCGGCCAGGGACAGGTAGGCGAAAATGTCGCGCAGTTCCTCGTCCTGAAACTCTTGAAGAAAAGTGTCGTCCGGTTCCTCGGGATCGTGAATCCTGATCTTCTCCCGGTATTTCTTCACCTGGCGCCACAGGTAGTTGGTGTATTGACCCGCAAGCATGGGGACAGCGTCCTTATCGTCTCCCCAGCCCTTTTTGCCGTGGCAGGAGGCGCACTCCTTGCGGTAGCGTTTCCTGCCGTTTTCCACGTCACCCCGGGCGCGGGGTATCTGCATCAGACGTTTCGATGCCAGCAGGCGTTCGTAGGCATCGAAATCGGGATCGTGTTCATCGGCGGGGGGGAGCTTGGTCTTGAGCGTTATGCCCGAGAGGTAGATGGAGACATCCATAATGTCCGGATCCGGCATCTGCCGGTGATCCACATATTCCACCATGGCCAGGTTGGGTCGCTCCCTGTTCCGGAACAGAAACAGCTGCCTGCTGATGAACTCGGCAGGCATCCCCGCGAGCCGCGGATACTCTCCCTCTTTGCCGCCCTGCCCGAACTCTCCGTGACAGCCGGCGCACACCTCGTTGATCTCCTCGCCATTGTCGGGATCGTACTCGTGGGGTGCCCCATGAATCGACGAAGACAAGGCGATGAATGCGATCCCGATGATCAGTCTTGAAACGGATCTAATTTCGGTCATTTCTCCATCCCGAGCCTATAATGTGCGACGAGTGATGATTCACCGCCGTGAATTCCACTTGTTAACATGACCGACAATGATACAGGCGAAATACGATGTCTGAACAGGCCGGCATCCGTTGAAAAAGAGAGGAAGATCGGCATTATGCTGTTGTATCTCGTGATCGAGGATACGCGACTGGTCACGGATGCCAAACACCTGAAACCCGAATGGCACTTACTTAAGACTCAAAGCCACCGTCATCCCGGCGGAGGCCGGGATCCAGAACCGCCAATGGTGGTCGCTTTCCTGGATTCCGGCCTCCGCCGGAATGACGATCAAGGCGTTTGAACAGGGCTATTTGGCTTAAGTAAGTACCATTCCCCTGAAACCCGATAATCCAGATGAAAAATGTTTGAATCAGAGAGAATCTCCAGAATCCTGCTGACGGTCCTGCTGTTTGTTCTGCCGATCGGCGTGCCTCTCCTCGGGGCAGAGTCAGTGACTGAAAGGGAGTTCACTCAGCCCGACTCCTTTCAGATCCCCGATTCGGAGCATCTGGAGGCGAAGATCGCTGAGCTGTCCGCCATATCGGATGCTTCCGGCAAGGTGTCCAGAGAGCTGGAGTTCTACCAGTCCGCGCTGACCCTGTTGAAGGCGTCCATGCGGGACGATGAGTCTGCGTCCCGTTTCAAGCAGTCCATAGACGACGTGGTGGATCGGAAAGCCGAGCTGGAAGCTGCGCTTCAGGAGGCAGTAAGTGCATCCAGAATACCTCCCCAGGTTCCCGTTGGATTAAACCTGGCCGAGATTGAGCAGAGGCTGGATCAGGCCCAGGCAGACAAGAAGATCTCGGAGAACAAGCTGGCCGAAATGCAGGCCCGGCTCACCAATGAGCAGCAGCGCCCGAATCAGATTACGGAGGGTCTTGCGAAGATAAAGTTCCAGCTTCAGGAGATCGGGGAAAAGCTCGAGACCAGGAAGGTTCCGGATGGCAGCGTGGCACAGGGAGAGGCGGAGTGGATTGCCCTGATGATCAATCAGCGGGCCATGAGGAGCCGAATGAACAGGCTGGATATGGAACGTCTCAGCAATGGCTCGCGCACGGAACACCTGAAGACCCAGATCGAAATCCGCAGAGAAGAGCTCAAGCAGGCCGAAGTGTTTATCCTGGCGATGCAGGAAGCGCTGACGGGGCTGAGATCCGAACAGGCAAAGCAGGCACAGGAACTGACCGAACAGGCCGAACTGGAGGCCGAAGGCAAGCACCCCCTGATCCAGGAGGCCGCTGAGCGGAATGCCCGCCTGAGTGCCCAACTGGGTACATTGGCGGGCAGGCTTGAACGGGCGGTTTCGGAAAACGATCAAGTATCCAGCGAACTCCAGCGAATCAGCAGAAGCATGGCTAACGCCACGCAGCAGCTCAATGTTATCCGACTCGACCAGACGATCGGTGCGTTGCTGCGATCCCAGCGGCAGGGGCTGCCGGATACCAATCGCCTGGAAAAAATATCTGCACGGGCCCAGGAGGCCATGGCGGACTCGCGCCTTCAACAGTTCCGGGTGGAGGGAGAGAAACGGGACCTGCTGGACAGGTTCGAGAACAAAGCAGGGCTGTTGACGCCGCAACCCGAGGGGATGGACGGGCAGAACTGGGAAAGTCTGAAGCAGGAACTGGAGGTTCTCTATCGGGACAGGTTGAGTCTGCTCGAGCGGTTGCTGGCCACCCATGTGCGCTACGACAAGATCCTGAGTGATCTGGAGGCGGCCCGGACCCGGCTTATTGCCAGGGTCACAGAATATGCGGAACTTCTCGATCGCAACCTGATCTGGATACCCAGTTCCAAACCGCTGGACCTGGAGGTGGTCAGCGAGGTTATTCCCGAGTTACTGACGGTCTGGTATGCCGAGAACTGGAATCAGCTACTGGAGGTGGAGATTTCCCTGGTGGGGAAACGGCCGGTCGTCATGTTGTTCCTGGCGCTTGCTATCACACTCCTGCTCCTGCTTCGACCGAGGATGCGGAGTGCGCTGAAGTTCATGGCGCCGGACATCGGCGATGTCACCATGGACCGCTTCTATCTGACCTTCAAGGCCCTGATAATCACCATCCTCATGGCAATCCCCTGGGTGCTCCTGCTGCTGGTCCTGGGTTGGATGTGGAAGTCCGAATCCCATCCTGTCGGTGACATCCTCAGTCCCATCCTGCTGAGCGCCGGAGTCCTGGTTTCAATGATCCAGTTCTCCCGTTATCTGTTTACCCCCTTCGGTCTGGCTGAGGTACATTTCGGTTGGAACAGGGCGGCCAACGCCCTGTTCCGTCGTCATTTGCGCTGGTTCATGGTTTTTACCGTTGTCACGGTGATCATGCTTGGCAGCATTATGGTCGAAGGGACTCTGGATTTCCGCGACAGCCTGGGCCGGTTCATTTTCATGATCTGGTTTCTGGGACTCTGGTTGCTCGCACACCTGTTTCTAAACCCGTGGTCGGGTGCCGAGGTGGAACGCAGGGAAGGGAGAAAGCTCGGACTCTCCTGGCGTTCCCTCATCTATCTGGCGCTTATGGGGCTGATGCTGTTTTTAGCGGTACTGCAGTTCGAGGGCTATGTGTACAGCGTGAACCGGCTCATGCACCTGATCGGCTTGTCGGTCTACAGCGGCTTGATGGTACTGACGCTGTACCACCTGGTCAGGCGCTCTTTGCTGGTGGCTGGGCGCCGATTGGGGCTGGTTCGGGCTTTGGAGAAGCGGCAGGCGATCCAGGAGGCGAGGGCGGCCAGGGAGGCAGCGGGCGCCGCCGGCGAGAGTGTTCTGGAACCGCAGGAACTCGAGGAGATGGATATCACCGAGATCGGGGCGCAGACCCGGCGGCTTCTGGCCACGGTGGTAACCCTGATCATGTCCGTTGCCCTGGTCCTGATCTGGTCCGAGCTGACCCCGGCGGTCGGCCGTCTGGACGACATCGTGCTCTGGGAGCATGTGGTCGGTGCGGGGGCTGACGTGCAGCGCATCCCCGTGTCCGTCTGGGACGTAGGGACCAATATCCTGGTTATCGTGCTGATGGTGGTGGCCGGAAAAAACCTGCCGGGACTCCTGGAGATCAGCGTACTGCGCCCCCTCAATCTGGATCCGGGCGCCCGCTACACTATCTCCAGGATCAGCAGTTACCTCATCTACGGCATCGGGACCTGGTTGGCTCTCAGTGCAGTGGGCCTCCGTTGGGAGGACATCCAGTGGCTGGTCGCCGCCATGGGCGTCGGCCTGGGCTTCGGTCTGCAGGAGATTTTCGCCAATTTCATCTCAGGACTGATCATCCTGTTCGAGCGGCCGATCCGCATCGGCGACACTATTACCATCGGCAACGTCAGCGGCACTGTCTCGCGCATCCGCATCCGCGCCACCACGGTGACCGACTGGGACAACAAGGAACTGATTGTACCCAACAAGAGTTTCGTCACGGATTCTCTGATCAACTGGACCCTTAGCGAAGACACCACACGAATCAAGATCCCGGTCGGGATTGCCTACGGTTCGGATACGGAACTTGCCCACGGAATCATGATGGACGTGGTGCGCGCGCATCCGGAAGTCCTGGACGATCCCCCACCCAGCGCCTTTTTCGTCGCCTTCGGCGAGAGCTCCCTGGATTTCGAGATCCGGGTTTTCGTCAAGGAACGTATCCGGCGTATGCCCCTCGCCCATGACCTGCACATGGCCCTGGATAAGGAACTGCGCAAAGCCGGGATTGAGATACCTTTCCCGCAGCGGGATTTGCATGTGCGGTCGAAGGGCCTAGGGAAGGGCCAAGGGCCAAGGGCCGAGGGCCGAGGAGGGGAGGATTCGGATGGGGGTTGAAGCTGGTGTGTCAAACGGATCATTTAACCAGAGGACTCCTCCCCTGATTGAGTGGGTAGATCAACGTTTTCGACAAAACGTTTTCCATCTGTCATCAGAACCGTAGGGTCGAATTCATTCGACCAATTCGACTGTGGTGATGCAGAGAATGACGCCCCCTTGTGCAAGGCGTCGTAGGATATGATGATCTCCTTTGATAATGATAGTTGTTGGCCGAATGAATTCGGCCCTACAATTGTCCGCAGGGGTGTAGGGTCGAATTCATTCGACCAATTCGACGAGTAAACTGCCCCTCCATAAGCAGCGTTGATTTGACCCGGCATCGGCGATTCTGGTATACATTCACGGTTGTAATCCCTCAATTATCCTCGACCATCGGGACAGGCTCCGCAGGGCGGCTGCCGGGGTACCGTTAAGAGAATTCGGCAGGAGATTTCAGCGGCGCTTTCTTGCAGCAAACAGACAGGATTGACAATGAACAAGTGGCTAGTTTCAGTTTCCATCGCCTTCGCTTTTACAATGACGGGGGTGCAGGCCGCGGGCAATGCGGCATCCGGCCAGACAAAATCCGCAACCTGCATGGCCTGCCATGGTCCCGACGGGAACAGCCCCAACCCCATCTGGCCCAAGCTCGCCGGTCAGCACCCGGAATACATCCTCAAGCAATTGGTTGAGTTCAAGGCCGGAGTTCGTAAGAACGACCTGATGTCACCCATGGCTGCGCCGCTCAGCGAACAGGACATGCAGGATCTGGCCGCCTACTTCAGCAGCCAGACCCAGACCCCCGGCACGACCGCAGCCGACAAGGTGGAACTGGGTGAGCGGATCTATCGGGCAGGGAACGCTTCGTCGGGTGTTGCGGCCTGCATGGCCTGCCACGGCCCGGCCGGCGGCGGAAACCCGTCTGCCAATTTTCCGCGCATCAATGGTCAGCATGCTGCGTATCTGGAACAGACCCTGAAGTATTTCCGCTCCGGCGAACGCAATAACGATACCGCCGGTATGATGCGGGGTGTCGCTTCCGCCATGACGGATGAAGAGATCGCAGCGGTCGCCCAATACATGCAGGGCCTTCGCCGCTAGATCATCTGCAATTTTCTGTGCGATCGGTTCTCCGTCGATTTCACGTTGACGGAGCACTGCAAGGGGTGGCCGAAAGCCACCCTTTGTTTTGAACCCTTGTCCCCGCTGCTGGTCTGATGTTTTCGGCAGGTCCGATGATCACTGTTTTGCCGCGGGATCCGGTTTAAGTTGACCAGCCTTTGGCCGCATAAAATTGACTGAGGTGTATTGATGAAAAAAAATTCACTGATTTTGGGAATATTGCTCTGTTGTTTTCTGGTTTTGCCCCAGGCGTGGGCAGAATCCAAGTATGACGATGAGCTGCATTATTTCGCGATATTCCCTTCCCAGCCGGGTGGCGAGGGAGACCGGGTGCAGGTACTGGAGTTTTTCTGGTACGCATGTCCGCACTGTTATGATCTGGAACCCCACCTGGAGGCCTGGCTGAAGAACAAGCCCGATAACATAGATTTCGACCGGGTGCCTGCCATGTTCCAGCGAAGCGATGTGGTGATGCAGGCGAAGACTTATTATGCGCTGCGTCTCATGGGACTCGACGAAAAACTCAACGAGGTAATATTCCACACCATCCACAAGCAGGATAACAAACTGCGCACCCAGGAGGAGATGGAGAAATTGCTCAGCGGGCATGGCGTGGATCTGGATGCTTATCGCAAGGCGATGAAGTCCTTTGCCGTGCAGACCCAGGCGCGGCGTGCGGCGGTATTGGCGGAACGGTTCGATGTGCGCGGGGTGCCGGCGATTGTGGTAGATGGAAAATACCGCACCGGCGGGCTGGATGCTCGGCTCACCATGGAAGTCACCGACTATCTCATCGACCGCGTGAAAAAAGAAAGACTTACCGGCGAATGATAGGGGGCAATCTGGTACTGTGCGGCATGTCGGCTATCCTATGTTAGGAAAGTCAGCGATTTTTTGCCTGTGCAGTCGGTGTTGATCCCGGACATTGCACTGGCGGAAGAGGGCGGTAGCGCTTGAAAAAAAAAGAATATCAGCGGATCAGCCTGCTTAGCTACAACATACAGACCGGTGTTGATACGCAGCATTTTCGTCAATATGTCACCCAGAGCTGGAAACATGTACTGCCGCATCGGGAGCGCCAGCTGAATCTGGATAGGATAGCCTCCGTCGTGGGAGAGTACGATATCGTGGGGCTCCAGGAGGTGGACTCCGGAAGTCTGCGCAGCGGTTTTCTGGATCAGACCGAGTACCTGGCCCACAGGGGTGGATTTCCATTCTGGTACAAGCAGGTGAACCGCAAGCTGGGAAAACTGGCCCAGCACAGCAACGGGGTTTTGAGCAGGATGAAACCCTCCCACATCAGCGAGCACAAACTGCCCGGATTGCCGGGGCGGGGTGCGATATTCTGCGAGTTCGGCGGCAGCGGCGGTGTGACCGTATGTATTCTGCATCTGGCGCTGGGGCGTCGTGCGAGGCTGCGTCAGGTTCAGTACGTCAGCGAATTGCTCTCAGACCTGCCTTATGTGGTTGTCCTGGGGGACCTGAACTGCGGTGGGGACTCCCGGGAGATGCAGTTGCTGATGCATCGGGCAAATCTTTGGGAACCCGGCTGTAATATGAGCACCTTCCCCAGCTGGCGGCCGAAAAAGAAGATCGACCATATCCTGGTTTCTGAAAGTTTGATCGTGGAAAACGCAAGGGTGCTGGATTATCCGCTTTCCGACCACCTGCCCATAGGCATCGACATCCACCTTCCAGACGGGGTGGGAATGGCGGCCTGATTCAGTAGTTTTAGGGCCTGCCGGTTACATCAGGCGGGTCGGATCCTGAACATAGAAGTAATCCCACTCTGCCTCATCACCTTGCAGGGTCGTGAGCAGATCCGGCACCGGCACCGCTTCCCCCGGAAAGACCTCTGGGATGCCGATGAATAAGCGGCTGAAGCCGGCCTTACGGCGCCAGTTCCAATCCATCGGGTTTTGGGCGTGTCCGCACCCGGTGCAGACGGGTGAAGTCTCATCGCGGCTCCACCAGCGCTCAACGATTATCTTCCACTCCGTGAAAGGCTGGCCGCAGTTCGGGCAGCGCGGCGGGCGTGTGTTGCTGCCGTATAAGAACCCGGGTTGTTCTGAGGGTTCCGATAAATGCACGTGGCAGAAATTGTCCCCCCCGCCGGGCGGGGGCTCCAGTTGCAGGTAGGGAGAGCAACCCAGAAAGGTAATCAACTGCAAAAAACGGTCACCCGCGAGAAAACGATTCTCCTCTGTCCGGTAAGGAGCGCCAATCAAGCCGATTTCCCCCAGTGTCTGAATCACAGCGTGGAGAGTCGGTACCTGCCCACCGGGGACTGCACGCAGGACAAGGTGGCCAATGCTCATGCCCGTCGAGGTGTCCTAACCCGGAAAAGCCGGAACCAAGGCGTAGGAGCGGGCAAGCCTGACTCCCGGCCCAGTCAGTCCCTGTTATTCAACAAAGACTTCAGATCGGCAAACGGCTGGTGTGTTGTATCGGAAGACGAGTCCTCAGCCCCCGTCCCGGCATTGTCCAGATATCTTGAATGCTCATTATCATGACAGTAGACGCAGAGGAGCTCCCAGTTGCCGCCGTCGGGTGGATTGTTGTCATGGTTGTGATCACGGTGGTGGACGGTAAGTTCCTGGAGATTTGTCCGGGTGAACTCCCGCGTGCAGCGGCCACATACCCAGGGATACATCTTGAGCGCCTTTTCACGGTATCCCTGTTCACGCTGTTCCCTGTTGCGCCGGGCATCGGCGACGACCTGGTCGAGCTTCTCGTTGTCGGGTGCTTTGTTTCTCGCGACCATGAAACTGTTATCCTGTTTAGGCCCTGTTTGAAAGCCAGTATAGGCAATCTGGGGTGGCCTGGAAATTTCGGTCCCTGTTCCGGTGGGCCGGTTGCGGCCGGAGTCGCCGGAGTTATAGACTGACCATATGTCGATTAAACCACCACCAGGCAGCGCGGAGTCCGGCTTCGCAGCGGCAGATACCCCCCCTTGGCTGGAAGTGATCATTGAAACGCCCAAGGGCAGTTTTTTAAAACGCGGTTGGACGGGTGACATAGATTTTATATCCCCTTTTCCCTGCCCGTTCAACTACGGTTCGGTGGATGGCTATCTGGGGCTCGAAGGCGACATGCTGGATGCCGTCGTGCTTGGACCGCGCCTCAGGCGGGGCAGCCGGGTAAAGATACAGGCCTTCGGTGCCGTGGGATTTACGGACCACGGCATGTACGACGACAAGCTGATCTGCAGTCGAGAGAAGCTCGGCCCGGTTCAAAGGCGTTTCATACTGATGTTTTTCCGGCTCTATGCGAAGGGCAAGGGTATTTTGAACATTTGGCGCAGGCGCGCCGGCCCTAATCGTTGTGAAGGCTGGAAGGATGTCAGGGGCGCGATGGCCCGCGCCAG
>JAQYVO010000123.1 GCA_030145425.1 Chromatiales bacterium
AGCTCATCCATTGAAAAGCCACTAAAGTCAACGCACTCAATCAAGCACCCCTGAATCAACAGCAATCGCCGTAAACAAACTTTTGTGGGTAGGTTTCAGCTTGTAAAGCCTTCGTCTGGCGTTTTTACACACCCTGGGTCGACAACAGGCTATTGCAGTGCACAAACCGAAGATCCGCTAACTGGAAGGAGATTCCCTGAAGGGATAGTGTAACGGAATCGAAAATCTTCCTGGCAAACTCTCTTCTCATAGAATTCCAGTTACCAGACCTTAGCCGACTGCCTCTCTCCGGCCAGCAGTTTCAAAAAGTTCGCGCTCTCCCAGCATTATTCCAAGAGACATCAACTAATCACGGATTGCTACTAGCTGAAGAAGTCATCAAATTGTCACCAACGTCAGCTACAGTGCGTCCTACACTGGTTGTCGATAAAAATACCAAAAGGCAGATCGCTGATTCAGAATGTTCGCAGCTAAGAAAACGACTCTTCAGAAGAGATTGACTGGGGCGATAGATGAAACATGAAAAACATTTGAATTCTGTAAGAGGAATCTCTCGGACTCAACTGAATGTAAGCGAGGATGGCTCTGTCGTCACAATACGTGTCGGTCGGGACCTTGATCTTCGCCTTTGCAATGTTTTCCTAAAAGCTGCTGCCCAGGCGCAACGTCTCGCTGCGAGTCGCATTGTGGTTGATCTGCGCCAAACCCGCAGGCTTTACGATTCCGGATTGGCCATGTTGATGGTGCTCCATGATCGGGCGTGGTATCTAACTGAGAAAATCCGCATCACAAACTGCAGCCCGGAGATACGCGGCAGGCTCACTGACGATCTCCTTCCCAAGTTGTTCAATCTCGCTGAAAGAAGTTAAGAAAAGCGGGTCAGCCATAACTACTGTCTCCAACGGAAAGCGCCTGTCGTGCAGTGACGTGTGTTGCAACGGATAAGTTGGAGCCATGTCGATCAACTGTAGACCGAATGTCTTAGATTGGTGTGAGCCATGCAAAAGTGGAACCTACCAGTGGGGTGTAGACCCCACCCGACGAATTCGTTCCTGCTGGAAGTGACTAGAGCAATTGTGATGAGGATTCGGTATGGGTTGAGCACCGACTATTACGGCACAAAAATCCAACGTCGGCTTACTGGGATCTCTGATGACATGGGATCTGCCGGAGTGTAGGTGTGGTTTGCGGGCCCTTCAGGGAATATCAGCCAAAGGCATAATGTTTTTCAACCGGCTTCAGGATCTTCCAGGTACAGGAGAGGCCCGCAGGAAAGGTGATCAGGTCGCCGCGATTGAACTCCTGGGGTTCACCGTCGTCCGGGGTCAGGATGAACTTGCCGCGAAGTATGTAGCAGGTCTCCTCCCGATCGTATTTCCAGGGGAACTCGGAAACCTCTTTTTCCCAGATGGGCCAGTCGTATACGCCGAGTATTTCCAGTTTGGCCGGTGATGCCCGGTGCTCGCAAAGGATGTCCATGTGTCTCCCGTGTTGGTTCTGCCAGTTCAATATAAGGCCGCACAGTTTAGCTGAAAAGTACCGGGCCTGTCGGTATTGCCAGACGAAGAGTTAGCACGGATACTCCCTTGTCTCGGGGACCGCCGTATTTCCTGTCTGGGAACCAAATGCGGTTACACAACGAATGTTACGGGAACCAACGGGGTGGCAGAAGATTTTGTCTGAACCAGGCTCACAACGTCTCTTCTTTGCCCTGTGGCCCGATGCGCAGATCAGAGAGCAGCTGGCTGGAATCCGGGATAGACTCCCTGCCCACGGAGGGTGTCCCACCCATATCCAGGACCTCCACATAACCCTTAACTTTCTGGGTCAGGTCGGGCCCGATCGCTACGATTGCCTCGTGGAGGCGGCGGGAAGGGTGCGCACCCCACCGTTTTCCCTTCTGATCGACAGTGTCGGCTACTGGCGGCGACCCCAACTGCTTTGGAGTGGACCGTCGCGGGTGCCTGCGGAACTTGAAGGGCTAGTGCGCACACTGGGGAATGAGCTGAAAGGCTGCGGCTTCAAGCCCGAAACACGGACCTTCAGGCCTCATGTCACCCTGGCACGCAAGACAGGGACGGCAACGGCATGTCAGCTGGAGAAAGGGATCGCCTGGGATGTGAAGGCATTTTCCCTGATAACCTCAGACAGCGGTAAAAAGGTGCCGCGGTACCGGGTTCTCAAAAACTGGCCCCTGGGGTTGTGACATTCCGCCAGGCTGTGCCATAATAGAGAACATGTAGAGAACATCACCGACGGCAGGAAGCCGTCGCACCATTCAAGAAGCGGGGGAAAAATGGACGACAATCGTAAAAAAGCCTTGAGCATTGCACTAAGCCAGATCGAAAAGCAGTTCGGAAAAGGCTCTGTCATGCGTATGGGTGACAACAATGCCATACGCCGTGTGGAGGCCGTCTCCACCGGTTCGCTGGGCCTCGATATCGCCCTGGGTGTAGGTGGTGTGCCCAAGGGGCGCGTTGTAGAGATCTACGGCCCGGAGGCCTCGGGCAAGACCACACTCACACTGCATGTCGTAGCCCAGATGCAAAAGCAGGGCGGAGTTGCCGCCTTCGTCGATGCCGAACATGCACTGGATCCCGCCTACACCGAGAAACTGGGCGTGGATATGGATGAACTGCTGGTCTCCCAGCCGGATACGGGTGAACAGGCCCTGGAGATCACCGACATGCTGGTGCGCTCCAACGCCGTGGACATCGTGGTCATCGATTCCGTAGCCGCCTTGACGCCAAAGGCTGAGATAGAAGGGGAAATGGGGGACTCTCATGTCGGGTTGCAGGCACGCCTGATGTCCCAGGCCCTGCGCAAGCTTACCGCCAATATCAAACGTTCCAACTGCATCGTCATATTTATCAATCAGATCCGGATGAAGATCGGTGTCATGTTCGGCAGTCCGGAGACCACCACCGGTGGCAACGCGCTCAAGTTCTATGCCTCGGTTCGACTGGATATCCGCAGAATTGGCGCGATCAAGAAAGGTGAGGAGGTGGTTGGCAACGAGACCAGGGTCAAGGTGGTGAAAAACAAGGTTGCGCCACCTTTCAAGCAGGCTGTTTTCGAGATTCTCTACGGCGAGGGTATCTCCTGGGAGGGCGAGGTCATCGATCTGGGGGTCAAACACGGCATCATCGACAAGGCCGGCTCCTGGTACAGTTATCGCGGCGACCGAATCGGGCAGGGCAAGGACAATGTCCGTAATTTTCTGAAAGAGCATCCTGAGATAGCGCAGGACATAGACCGCCAGATCCGTGAACTGGTGTTTCCCAAGCCCCAGGACAACGTGATACCCATCGACGAAGAGGCGGAGGCATAATCCTGAATAAACCGGGCCCGCGAGAGCTGGAGCAGGTTGCATTGCGTCTGCTCGCCTGCCGTGAGCATTCCCGTTCGGAATTGCGAAGGAAACTGATGTGCCGGGTGCAGAACCCGGAACTGATCGAAACGGTCCTGAACACCCTGGAAGCCAGAAATGCCCTGAGCGACCAGCGATTTGCCGAGGCCTATATCGATTCCAGGGTCGGCAGGGGATTCGGCCCCCTGCGTATCCAGGCAGAACTGCTCGAAAAAGGCCTGAACACTGAACTGGCTGCCCGTTGTCTCGATGCCCGGGATTTCCGTTGGGAGCGCCTGCTACAGCAGACGGCAGCCAGAAGATTCGGACCCAAGCCGGCCAGGGAACGACGTGAGCAGGCAAGCAGAGCGCGGTTTCTTGAATACCGTGGCTTCGCCCCGGCGCATATCAGGCGGTACATCTGGCCAAACGAGTAGGCTGATGCCGCTTCAGGGTCAGTGCCTGAAGCTTTCTGATTGACTTCTCCCATGCGTCTGGCCGACCTGGAACGGGAGGTGATCTTTCTACATCCGCCG
Source organism: Chromatiales bacterium (assembly GCA_030145425.1). Taxonomy (GTDB): domain Bacteria; phylum Pseudomonadota; class Gammaproteobacteria; order Chromatiales; family Chromatiaceae; genus JAHEHQ01. Next base: position 3,886 of record JAQYVO010000123.1, read on the forward strand.
TCTGTGCTAAAATTCCCGCCCTGATTTGAAATTACGGGTCGTTGCAAACCGTTGAAAGATGACATTCTCACCGGTTCTGCATACCATTTCCCAACTTTGGACCGACAGACAGATCGCCAGGGCTGTATGAAAACCAGTGCCGAGCTCCGCAGAGCGTTTCTCGACTATTTCGTCAAACATGGCCATCAGGAGGTGGCCAGCAGTTCGCTGGTGCCCCGCGATGATCCCACGCTCCTGTTCACGAACGCCGGGATGGTTCAGTTCAAGGACACCTTTCTGGGTCGGGAGAAACGTCCGTACAGGCGTGCGACCACCTCTCAGCGATGTGTTCGCGCCGGCGGGAAGCACAACGATCTTGAGAACGTGGGATATACGGCGCGTCACCACACCTTTTTCGAGATGCTCGGCAACTTCAGCTTCGGTGACTACTTCAAACAGGAAGCCATAGAGTATGCCTGGGAATTTCTCACCGAAACCCTTGGTCTGCCCGCCGAAAAACTTTGGGTGACGGTGTTCGAGGAGGACGACGAAGCGGCGGAAATCTGGCTGAAGGGGATCGGTGTGGATGCGAACCGTTTCTCCCGCTGCGGTGTAAAAGACAATTTCTGGGCCATGGGCGACACCGGGCCCTGCGGCCCCTGTTCAGAGATTTTCTACGATCACGGTTCCCATGTCCCGGGCGGCCCCCCAGGCTCACCCGACGAGGACGGAGACCGGTACATAGAGATCTGGAACCTGGTGTTCATGCAGTACAACCGGGATGGGGAGGGCAACCTCAACCCTCTGCCCAAACCCTCAGTGGATACCGGCCTGGGGCTGGAGCGACTGGCCGCGGTGATGCAGGGGGTTCACAGCAATTACGAGATCGATCTTTTTCAGAATCTGATAAAGGCCGCGGCCCACGTCACCGGCTGCACCGATCTGGAAGAAAATTCCCTGCGAGTAATTGCGGACCACATTCGCTCCTGCGCCTTTCTGGTGGCGGACGGTGTGCTCCCCTCCAACGAGGGCAGGGGATACGTATTGCGGCGTATCATCAGGCGCGCAATTCGCCACGGCTACATGCTCGGTACCAGAGACCCCTTCTTTTACCGGCTGGTCTCCACCCTTTGTGAAGAAATGGGTGCGGCCTACCCGGAACTCAGCAAAGCACAGCAGCAGGTCGAGAGGGTGCTCAAAATCGAAGAGGAGCGCTTTGCCGAGACGTTGGAACAGGGCATGAGGATCCTGGACCACGCCATTGAAAATCTGGCGGGAGAGCAGATCCCGGGTGAGACCCTGTTCCGCCTCTACGACACGTACGGTTTTCCCACGGACCTCACCGCCGATATCGCCAGGGAGCGGAATCTCAGCGTCGATATGCAGGGTTTCGAGATCGAAATGGAGGCTCAGCGTGAACGTGCCAGGGCGGCCAGCCATTTCGGCGCGCAAGGGCAGCTGGATATCACCGTTGATTCGGGTACGGAGTTTACCGGGTATCAGCAACTGCAGGACAAGGCCATTGTGGTTGCCCTGTTTCAGGAGGACAACCCTGTTGACAGCCTTGAGCGGGCTGGCGAGGCCGTGGTGGTTCTGGACCGCACGCCTTTCTATGGGGAATCGGGCGGCCAGGTCGGGGACCAGGGCGTTATCAAATTGGAAAACGGCAAGTTCCAAGTGACGGATACCCAGAAGCAGCCCGGCGATGTCGTTGTGCATATGGGCCGGTTCGAGGGGTCGGCCATTCGGGTCGGTGATACCGTGGAACCCCAGGTAGATTCACAAAAGCGCGCCATGACCGCCCTGAATCATTCTGCGACCCATCTGATGCACGCGGCTTTACGCCAGCTCCTGGGGGATCATGTCCAGCAAAAGGGCTCCCTGGTGGACCCCGATCGTTTGAGATTCGATTTTTCCCACTTCGAACCCATCTCGAGGGAACAGCTGCAGACCATCGAACGCCTGGTAAACCAGCAGATACGCGTGAATCACGTTGTCGAGACTCGCGTCATGACGCTGGAGGATGCCAAGGAAGCCGGTGCCATGGCCCTGTTTGGTGAGAAATATGCAGATCAGGTCAGGGTTTTGCGAATGGGTGAGTTTTCCACAGAGTTATGCGGCGGAACCCATGTCAACGCCGTGGGAGATATCGGCCTGTTCAAGATTACCGCCGAGACGGGCATTGCTTCGGGAGTGCGCCGTATCGAGGCCGTCACGGGTGAACGGGCCATCGAATGGATGGAGGCCGATGCGGATCGCCTGTACCGGGTGTCGCAACTGGTCAAGTCCGGGCGGGATGATGTGGAGGACAAGGTTGCGCAGCTTGCTGAACGCACCCGGAAGCTGGAGAAGGAACTCGACAGGCTAAAGGCCAAACAGGCCTCGGCCGCCGGGAGCGACCTGGCTGAAAATGCCGTGGACGTAGCCGGCGTGAAAGTACTGACCGCATCCCTGGATGGCGTCGCGCCCAAATCCTTGCGGGATACCATGGACCAGTTGAAGAATAAACTCGGAAGCGCGGTTATACTGCTGGCCTCCGTATCAGACGGTAAAGTGAGTCTCGTCGCGGGGGTGAGCAAGGACCAGACCGCGGTACTCAAAGCCGGGGACCTGGTGAAATTCGTCGCTGAGCAGGTCGGAGGCAGAGGTGGCGGACGGCCCGACATGGCTCAGGCCGGCGGGAACGATCCGGCTGCGCTCCCGGGGGCACTCAGTAGTGTCGAAGGTTGGGTCAAAGACAGGCTCGCCCAATAATCGACAGCCACACAATCAGTCTTAAACATTAATAATTTCGAAATAAAAAAATGGGGTTAATCGTCCAGAAATACGGCGGCACCTCCGTGGGCAGTATCGAGCGGATTCAGGCCGTTGCTCAAAAGGTGAAAGCCACCCAGGAAAAGGGTCATCAGGTTGTGGTGGTCGTGTCCGCCATGTCCGGTGAAACCAATCGGCTCATCGCCCTGGCCCACGAAATAGGAACCAGTCCGGCCCCCAGGGAAATGGATGTGCTTCTTTCCACGGGAGAGCAGGTGACCATCGCGCTTCTGTGCATGGCATTGCACAAGATCGGCGCCTCGGCCCGGTCTTATACGGGGTCACAGGTGCAGATTCTGACCGACAATGCACACAGCAAGGCGAGGATTCGGGGAATCGACGGGGTGCGTGTCAGTGGTGATCTGCAGGCCGGCCGAATCGTGGTTATTGCGGGATTCCAGGGTGTGGACGACCAGGGCAATATCACGACCCTGGGCCGCGGCGGATCCGATACAACGGCCGTTGCGATGGCCGCGGCGCTGAAAGCCCAGGAGTGCCAGATATTCACCGATGTGGACGGCGTCTACACAACCGATCCCCGGGTGGAGCCAAAGGCCCGCAAGCTTGACCGTATCACCTTTGAGGAGATGCTGGAGATGGCCAGCCTGGGCTCGAAGGTATTGCAGATTCGGGCTGTGGAGTTCGCTGGAAAGTACAATGTACCCCTGCGGGTGCTTTCCAGTTTCGAGGAGGGAGAGGGTACCCTGATCACCTTTGAGGACGAAGGTATGGAAGAGGCAAAAATATCCGGTATTGCATTCAATCGTGACGAGGCGAAGCTCACTATCCTGGGCGTACCAGACGAACCGGGCGTGGCTTACAGTATCCTCGGGCCGGTTTCCAATGCCAATATAGAAGTGGATATGATCATCCAGAACATCGCTGAGGATGACACCACAGATTTTACCTTCACTGTTCATCGCAACGACTACCCGCAGGCGCTGGAGATTCTGAAAGAGACCTCCAGTATCCTGGGTGCGAGGGAGGTTTCCGGCAACGAATATATTGTCAAACTGTCCCTGGTGGGCGTGGGAATGCGCTCTCACTCTGGTATTGCAAGTACGATGTTCGAAGCCCTCGCCAGAGAAGGCATCAATATTCTTATGATATCCACCTCGGAGATCAAAATTTCCGTAGTGATCGATGAGAAATATCTGGAGTTGGGCGTTAGGGCCCTCCATGACGCATTTAATCTCGCAGGGGAACTTCCCGTCTGACATGCTATCTCTATAGGTGCAATCGCCAGGAAGCGGGCCATTGCGATAGGAGAATTGTTCCCTTTAGAAAAGACGTGTCTGTTGTTAAGATTAATGTAGCTTTGCCTTTGATACCTTTCGTTGGTAAAGCGCTTGGTTGGCAGCGGTGGAATCATTTGAGCGTCTGAAAACGCCTGCTTTGTATTGCCTATACCGCTAGTCTGGAAGAGATGACAGGGAGATAGGATCATGTTGATATTGACACGCCGTGTCGGCGAAACCCTAATGATTGGCGACGAAGTCACGGTTACCGTGCTAGGCGTAAAGGGCAATCAAGTCCGAATCGGTGTCAATGCCCCTCGTGATGTAGCTGTTCATCGTGAAGAGATTTACGATCGCATCAAGCAGGAGCAGTTGGCCGAACCGGACGACGCAGACGATTAGGCGTCTTGTAAAGCGGGGTTTATCAGAACCCCGCTTGGTAACCCCCTCCAAGTTATTCTCCAAGGTTTTCTCAGATTCTGCAGTTGATTTCCGGCTTCCGGAGGCAGGCAAAATATTTGCGGAACTGTGTAAAAAATTGCGTTAGAATATGCGGCCTGCTGACAGGGCTTCTGTAGAGCAGAGAGATCCCGGAGAGATGGCCGAGCGGCTGAAGGCGCTCCCCTGCTAAGGGAGTATGGGGTTTGAAGCTCCATCGAGGGTTCGAATCCCTCTCTCTCCGCCATATTCAATATTTAGAGAGTTTTCTGCCAATTTCA
>JAQYVO010000298.1 GCA_030145425.1 Chromatiales bacterium
GGCGAGCCGTCCACGCTTGTAAGGTTCTTCTGTGTGGGGCTGATTGTGGCGGGTATTCTGGGTCTGAAGCTGGCTTCTCCCCACTGAAACGGGAGACACCCGGGTGAAATTGGTCGGGATGAGAGGATTCGAACCTCCGACTTCTTCGTCCCGAACGAAGCGCGCTACCAGGCTGCGCCACACCCCGAAATTTAAGTTCAGCTGCTGCGGCTGACGGCAAACTCGGCCAGCCCGGCCAGTGCGTCCTTGTATTCAGACGGCGGCAGTGGTTCCAGCGCTGCTATGGCCTTGCCGGCGTCTTCAGATGCAAGCCGGAAAGTGTACTCGATCGCATCGGTCGATTCAATTACGGGCATCACCCTGTCAATATACTCCCGGCCGCCTTTTTCTATGGCCTCCCGCACCAGGGCTTTCTGCTCCGGATCCCCCACCTGCATGGCCCGTATCAGGGGCAGTGTGGGTTTGCCTTCGGCCAGGTCATCACCGATGTTTTTGCCGATCTTCTCACCTGAGGTGCTGTAATCCAGGGCATCGTCGATGATCTGGAAGGAGGTGCCCAGATAAAGGCCATATTCCTGGAGTGCCTGTTCCTGAGGCTGGGGGATGCCTTCGAGAATACCCCCGAGCTGGGCGCCGGCCTCGAAAAGCGTGGCCGTCTTGCGCAGGATTACCTCCCGATACTTGCTTTCGTCCGTGTCGGGGTCGTTGCAGTTGAGTAGCTGCAGCACCTCTCCTTCGGCAATCCGGTTGGTGGCATGGGAGAGGATGTCCATCACCCGCATGCTGTCGATCTCCACCATCATTTCAAATGCCCGGGAGTACAGAAAGTCCCCCACCAGCACACTGGCCGCATTACCCCAGACGGCGTTGACCGTCTCCCTGCTGCGCCGCAGATCCGAACCGTCCACCACGTCATCGTGCAGCAGGGTGGCGGTATGGATGAATTCGATCACGGCGGCCATGTTGATGTGGTGGGTGCCCTGGTATCCCGCAGAGCGGGCAGCCAACAGCACGAGCATCGGCCTGAGGCGTTTGCCGCCGCTGTTGACGATGTAGTGCCCCACCTGGTTGATGAGCACCACGTCGGACTGGAGCCGGCGCAGGATCAGTTCGTCGACGGCCTTCATGTCGTCGGCAATCAGTTCTCTAATACGGGAAATGTCCATCTGGTACTGGTAAGTATTCCCGCTGCCGTGTGCGGGTTAGATCCTTGAATTCATCTAAGTTTCAGGAGAAGGCATGCTATGTTCGTGGTTTGCCCCTGTCAACCCGGCGGCGAGTTGATCTGTCATTTGACCTTGTCTCTTCATGTGGGTAGAATTTCGCCTCTTTGGTCGGTGCGTTGTGCGTATACGTGCCGAAACAGCGAATTCAATGCGGAGATTTGGGTATGTATGCCGTAATTCAGGCCGGAGGTAAACAGCACCGGGTTTCCGAAGGCGATACCGTCAGGGTGGAAAAACTGGGTGCCGAGGAAGGTGCTTCCGTCGATCTCGACAAGGTATTGATGGTCGTGGACGGCGAGAACGTCATGGTAGGGAGCCCCTACGTAGACGGTGGAAAGGTAACGGCCACGGTCAAGGCCCACGGGCGTGCCAAGAAGGTGGGTATCGTCAAGTTCAAGCGGCGAAAAAGTTATCTGAAGCGTCAGGGGCATCGTCAATGGTTTACGGATTTGCAGATCACCGGTATCAGCGCAGGTTAAAGGGCAGGACAGCGTCATGGCACATAAGAAAGCAGGCGGCAGTACACGTAACGGCCGCGATTCCGAATCCAAACGCCTTGGCGTCAAGGTGTACGGCGGACAGAGGATTTCTGCGGGAGGCATCATCATCCGGCAGCGCGGCACTCGAGTTCACAACGGTGTAAACGTCGGGTGCGGTAAGGATCATACCTTGTTCGCCACAGCCGATGGCGTGGTTAAGTTCGAGATCAAGGGCCCGAAGAAGCGCCAGTACGTGAGCGTAATATCAGCCTGATCAGGCTCCGGGTTCTTTGTAAACGAAGGCCTCGTCGATCCGGCGGGGCTTTTTGCGTTATGGG
>JAQYVO010000016.1 GCA_030145425.1 Chromatiales bacterium
CTGAACACCCTGCCGCACCCGGCGGCAAACAGGGTATCGCCACAGAAAAGCGCCCCTGCACCGTGATAGGCGATGTGTCCCTCGGTATGGCCCGGCACATCCATTACCCGGTACTCGACATCGATGCCGGGCGGCTTTACCAGATCTCCGGTCTTCAGGGGATGGGTAATGCCTTGAATGGGCTCCCCCGCCGGGCCATAGACCAAGGCATCCGGAAAGGCCCGGCGCAGATCCATGACCCCGCCCACGTGATCCCCGTGCTTGTGGGTGATGAGTATGGCCCCCAGGGTAAGACCCTCGCGGTCCAGGGTCTCCAGCACCGGATCCTCGTCCCCGGGATCGACCACCGCGGCGATATCGCTCTCGGGGTCCCGGATCAGCCAGATGTAATTGTCGTCAAAGGCCGGGATCGGGGTGATTAAGGGCATGTCACCTGCCCCGGCTACTTGTTGTATAGCTGATCGGGGTCGATCAGCGGCTCAAAGGCCACCTCGACCCGATCACCCTTGACCACATTATAGAAACAGCTGCGGCGACCGGTATGACAGGCGGGACCGGTCTGGTCTACCTTGAGCAGTATGGTATCGCCGTCGCAATCAAAGCTCATTTCCTTGAGAATCTGCACCTGCCCGGAGGATTCACCCTTGCGCCAGAACTTCTGCCGCGAGCGGGACCAGAAGCAGACCCGGCCTTTTTCCAGGGTCTCCTCCAGCGCGGCCCGGTTCATCCAGGCCATCATCAGCACCTCGCCCGTGTCGTGCTGCTGGGCAATGGCGGGAATCAGACCGTCGGTGTTGTAGGGGAGCCCGTCCAGCACCCCCCCCAGCGGAAGGCTCTCTCCCACTTTCAGCTTTTCTGTCTCTTTCATCGGGTTCCATCGGTTCAGTTGCTCTCGGGGATATGATAGCACTCAATGGCGCCCTGTTCGGATCCGGCTCTCCTTAAGCTTTTTTAAAGTCAACCGATAGTTAGGAAGAATCGTTATAATGAGATTAGGGCAATAGCAAATAGCGTGTTAAGCGAATTGAAAATTCAAGCGACAAACGATGAGCTGGTCCTGCCCCCCAGGGACCTGGTAGCCAATCCGAATACCCAAACCAATCCAAGGCGGTTGCACTCCTGGTTGGATGATATGCCCGTTGCCAATCCCCCCGCGATGGCATCCATGACCCTCAAATCCATATCGCTGCTGAATCGCCACCCGGAAGCGGTGCCGCGCAGGGCACAACTGCTGCGTTGCTACTTTCCCGTGGTGCAGCATCTGCTGTCGTTTATCAGGGACAATGCGGAACATCCGGGCATACCGGGGAACCCGCAGATGCCCGCCGGACTGCGCGAGGCCGTGGAGAAAATTGTTTCTGAAATGGCCCTGGGGTACAAGCAGGTGTCCATGGAAGAGAGGCACTCCGTATTCCGCAAGAATGCGAAACAGCAGCAGGCCGAGACCCTCTATCATGCCATCAAGTACCTGGCACTGGAGATGGTTTTCGCCTTCTCGGATTACCGAAGGCCACCGGATCATAACTTGCGGGAGATACTCCATCTCTTCGCTTTCGCCCAGGCAATGAACCTGGCCGGGGAGCCGGTGGTGGACGGCACCGACTCATTGGGACTGAAAACAAATATTGCCGACGCCGTCACACTGATCCTGCTGTTGATCCTGCTCGACCCGTTTCATTTGGGTCCCGGAGAGACCTGGCAGGCCTACAACTACCTTGTTCACCGGAGCAGCAGGGCCACACTGGAAATCGGTGGGGAAAGGGAAATATCCAAAGGGCTCTTTATCGTGGACCAGGCAGGGACCGGGAAACCCGTCCCCTATGATGACCATTCGACTGGCATGGGTTTTTCAGAGGATCTTCTCCTTGATGCAAGCCGACTGAACGCCAAGGTCAATCAACACCTTCAGCTGATGAAAACCGACCGCAAATCGGACCTGGAGGAAATCAGGGGTCTGAACGCCTCCAATCCGATTGCCGCCAGGCAGATGCTGCAGCACATGTTGCTGGCCTGGCATATCGTCCCCAAACGGCGCCATTCACGGGAAAAGAGGCAGGCCCAGCTGACCGCTGTCTGTGGTATCGCCAGTATTCATCTGATGCTCTCCGGCGGCACACCCAAGCCGGGCGGTGTGGGTATGGATCTGCACCTGTGGAAGCAGATAAACATCAGTGCGGGAGGTATTGAGGTCTCGGCGCCTCTTGCCGACCAGGAGCATCTGCGGGTCGGTGAGCTGGTGCTGCTACAGGGTGAAAGGGGCGAACGTGACCTGACAATGAAGCTCGGCATCGTGCGGCACCTTTCCAAATTAGAGGACGGCACCCTGGGTGCGGGCATCCAGTTTATTTTCGGGCGTGTATTTCCAGTGACCATTCAGCCCAGCGGACAGAGTGGGAACCTGAAGTTGAACACGCATCCCTCGCTGCTGGTGGAGCGGGGCGACAACTACCCCGGCAACCTGTTCACGCCGAGGCATGTGTATCGGTCGAAGCGCGATTATTCGGTTCAGTCGGACTCAGGCACGAATCTCACGGTGCACAGCGGCAATATCCTGGAGGCATCAAGAAACTTCGAGCGCTTCGAGTTCAGCCGGTCCTGATCTCCCCCAGGTAAAGACTCTCCAGGGATGTCTCCATAGCACCCTGCATGTCCTTTTCGAGACGGCCAAGCAGCCCTGCCAACGACTGATCCGAGGTTTCGGTGAGCCCTTCCAGCAGTTTGGCCTCGGGCAGCGTGAAATCGTGGGCCGTATAGAGGTCCATCAGGCTGACATGGGAGAGATCCCGGGCAAGCGCCCATTTCCCCTCTTCTGTCATCAGCACCAGGCGCGCCTCCTGCAGATACCCCAGGACGAGTTCCAGTCTCTCTTCAGACACCTTCCCCAGTTGAGCCGGAAGTTCCTTGACGGACAGACTCAGCCCATTGCGCTGACCCTCCCACAGCTTCTCCAGGAGCCGGAAAGCCAGCAGCATCTCCCCTCCCCTGCCCACGACGTCGTGGCGCCCCTGGTCTTTGAAGATTCCAAGGCAGTAAGTGATCTCGGCGCCCAACAATGAGACCACCCACGACAGGTAGATCCAGAACAGAAAAATGGGTATCACCGCGAGGGCCCCGTAGATTGCCTGGTAGGTGGGAAAATTGGTTACATAAATTACGAAGCCCTGTTTTGCCAGTTCGAACATCACTGCCGCCGCCATGCCACCGATCAAGGCATGGTGAAAAAGAACCCGGCGGTTTGGCACCAGCATATAGAGCAGGGTAAAAGCCACCGCCGACAACAGAAACGGCATCAGCCTGAGCAATCGGTGAGTCACCTCTCCGTTGGCGGCATCACTGAACAACGGCAGGGAAACCAGGTAGGAAGTTGCCGCGACACTGAGCCCGATCAGCAGGGGCCCAAGTGTGAGAATCGACCAGTACACCAGGAACATACCCAGGAGCCGGCGCCTTCGCCTCACACGGAAAATGGTATTGAACGCGGTGTCGATGTTCGCCATCATCATCAATGCCACGATCACCAGGAACAGGGAACCGGCCCCGGTCATCCTGGAAGCCGTCTGGGCAAACTCCTGCAGATAACTCTGCACCATTTCACCGGCGGCCGGCACGAAATTCTGGAACACGAAATCCTGCACCTGCTCCGCCAGGCGATCCGATACCGGGAAGGCCGCGAAAATCGCCAGGGATACGGCTGTCAGGGGCACCAGTGAAAGCAGCGTATTGAATGTGAGGGATGCCGCGTTTGGAAGCCCCTGATCCTCGATAAAACGCGAAACCAGCAGCCTCAGAAAACGGATGAATTTCGCCGGCACTGCCGACATTGGCCCCATGGTCTCGAATAATCTGTAACGCTCTGACATTTGCATTGACTCTCGTTTTTTTCGTTCCCTGTGTTGGTTACAATAGGCATATTTGCCTCACCACTCAGAGATATCGGCATATGTCAGTAGAAATCTATCACAATCCCCGCTGCAGCAAATCCCGCCAGACCCTGGAACTGATCGAAAACCAGGGTATCGAGCCAAAGATCACCCGTTATCTGGACACCCCTCCGGACGAGGCTACCCTCGAGGGCATTCTCGATATGCTGAACCTGGAACCCAGGGATCTGATGCGTAAAAAGGAAACAGAATACAAGGAGCAGGGGCTCGACGATCCCAGCCTGAGCCGCAAACAGCTGATAAGCGCCATGGTGAAATTCCCTAAACTCATCGAACGTCCCATCGTCATCAAGGACGGCAAGGCCGCCCTGGGGCGTCCCCCGGAAAAGGTCCTGGAGATCCTCTGATGGGCCGGATACTGATACTCCACTACAGCCGGAACGGTGCCACGGCGAACATGGCGCGGCAGATCGCCCGGGGTGTGGAGGAGATCGGCGGGATGGAAGCCGTTCTCAGAACCGTGCCGGCGGTATCCAGCGTCTGCGAAGCGGTGGAAGATACGGTGCCCGGCGAGGGAGCCCCCTATGCCACGACGGACGACATCAGACGCTGCGACGGACTCGCCCTGGGCAGTCCGACAAGGTTCGGCAATATGGCCGCGCCGATGAAATACTTTCTGGACGGCTTGGGCAGCCTCTGGCTGTCCGGTGCCATGATTGGAAAACCCGCCGCGGTTTTCACCTCCACGTCCAGTATGCACGGCGGACAGGAGAGCACCCTGCTGTCGATGATGCTGCCGTTGCTTCACCATGGCATGATCATCCTGGGTCTGCCATACAGCGAAACTGACCTGCTGCACACCCGTACCGGGGGAACACCCTATGGTCCAAGCCACCTGGCAGGAGAGGACAACGACCTGCCGCTGAGCGGTGAGGAAAAGAACCTCTGCCGGGCACTGGGCCGCCGGCTGGCAACAACGGCTTCTAAACTCTCCGGGACAGCAACTGGCGCATGACAGTGTGGAATGGCACATTCCGACGCCTTGAATCCCAGTGATTAATCAACTCCCTCTGGACATTACCCTGGGCGAGAGTGCCAGCTTCGACAGCTTCGTCGAGGGTGACAACAGCCAGGCCCTTTCCTCGATCAGAGACTGCGCTGCGGGAAAGGGCGAGAAATTTCTATATCTCTGGGGTACGGAAGGAACAGGCAGGAGTCATTTGCTGCAGGCGGCATGCCGGTTCGGGGCACAATCCGGACAGGCGGTTTCGTACCTGCCATTGGCTCAGATTGACAGCTTCACACCCGATATACTCCTGGGACTCGAAGGCATGGACCTGGTATGTGTGGACGACATTCAGATGGTCGCCGGAAAGCCACCTTGGGAACAGGCCCTGTTCCATCTCTACAACAGGTTGCGGGACGGCGGCGCCCGCATGATGGTCAGCGGTGACCGGGTCCATGCCGAACTGCCGCTGAAACTGCCCGACCTCGGTTCCCGGCTCGCCTGGGGTCTCGGTTACAGGCTTCAGCCTCTGGGGGATGCAGATAAGACCCAGGCGCTGATCGGAAATGCGAAAGGGCGCGGCTTGGTTTTGCCTGTCGAGACCGCCCGCTACATACTGGAACACACTGCCAGGGACATGGGATCCCTTATCGCGACATTGGAAAAGCTGGATCTCGCCTCTCTGGCGGCAGGACGGAAACTGACCATCCCGTTCGTCAGAACATTCCTGGGGAACCTCTGATTACTGAAACTTACCTGACTGGTTGACGCCCAGGGCATACCCAGAACCGAAACTTCGTCATCCCGGCGAATGCCGGGATCCAGGTTTTTAGCCGCCTACTGGATTCCGGCATTCGCCGGAATGACGAATAACAATTGTCATGTATTCAAGTAATCTTCAATAATCCTTTCGACCGTGGTGCGCCGCGAGCCGGCTCCATACCCAGACGTAGTTGATGCCGCTGGCTATGGTGGTGATGAACACCACCCCTATCAGAACCTGGATGGCCAGGTCGGGAAGCCCTATCAGCCCTTCATCAAGCACCACCACCAGCACCAATAGGATCTGCGTGAAGGTATTGACCTTGCTGACAAGGCTGGGTGCCACCTCCAGTTCCCGGATCCGAAAGTTGTAGACCAGGGCGCCTGTGACTATCACCAGGTCACGCAGAATGACCAACAGCATCAAAAGCATAGGGATCATGCCGAGAATCGCCAGCGTCAGGTAACTGGACACCAGCAGCACTTTATCTGCCAGGGGATCCAGTAATCCACCGAGGCGGCTCTGCCAGCCGAAATGCTTGGCCAGATAACCGTCCAGCCCGTCAGAGATCCCAGCTACGGCGAACAGGAGCAGTGCAATATCGAAACGCAATTCCAACATAGACCAAACCACCGGGACGGACAAAAAGATCCGCAGAACACTGATCAGGTTTGGTATGTCCTCTCGCTTCATCATCGGGTCTGGATTACTGCATTCGGTAGTGCAGAACCGTCCCAGCACCGGTTTCTAAGGCAGTGTCGGCAAGGGGGTCCGGCTCCACCAGCCCCCCCAGCCGCAGACCCTGCTCCAGCGCCTTGATGCCGCTGCGACCATGCAGGTCGAAGGTAAGCGCATCTGATTCCGCGGAGACCAGATTGACCCGTTCCACGCCGCCCTGGGACCTCAAAAGATTCCCGATGGCCACATAATCCTTCAAACCGCGAACACCGCTGATCCTTACCCGCAATGCCCCCCCGGAGCCCCGCTCGTCGAACGGCGCATACAGGTCGGCCAGCTGGTCTCCCAAATGCTGAATGCCGTCGGCAGCCGCCTCCAGCTCGCTCTTGCCCTGATTACTCCAGTTCAGAACTTCCTTACCCTGGTAAAGGCGCCAGTGACCCCGCCAGAACCCCTTGGCCACCTTGACCAGTCGCCCGGTAAGGGTCAGATCAGTACCATAACGTCGCGAGGCGGCCCGAATATTGGAATCGAAGTCCCCCCATAGATCAGCCACCTGGAGACTCCCCTGGTCTTCCAGGTCCATAATGGGGAAGACGATCGGCAAACCGCGTATTCCGGCGGCAGCCTCTATACCCTTCCGCAGCACCGGTTCCTCTTCGGATACCAACAGGCGCCGCCTGCCACGCTGCTCGACCCCCATCCAGACCAGAATACTGGGCCGATTGGCACTCCACACGGGCAGTTGCCGTTCGGTGAGCAGCCGGTCGATGGCGCTGGCATCGAAAAACACCCGCAGGAAGCGCTGGGACCCTCCATCCCCGGTTGCAGGGCCTCCCTCCCCGGAAGAATCGGCCATGCGATAGCTATACTGCTGTACGTAGCGAGATGCCTTTCCCAACTCCTGCTCGAGTCCGCCCCGGGCAACGATCCGGCGATTGCCCGTAACCTTTACCAGCATGTCGGCAAACGCCCGGCCAATAGCCTCGTTACGTTGTGCGGTCCCGTCACCCGCGATGGGTACTTCGGCCTGATAGAGGCCTGGAACCTTTGCTGGCCAGGCATTTGTCCAGGGCAGCAAAAGTATTGCCAGGGCAAACAGCAGGTATGCCCGGGAGATATGTGGGGTGTTCGAATCTGAGGAAAGGCTATGACAGGACATTTGGGTAGGGCACCGTGGGGGAACAATTCCTCAGATTTTATCCTTCATGAAATCTTCTGTCTAAATTGAAACAACCCGGGTGCCGGATTTGTTAGAATTCCCTGAATTTCTATCCAGACCAGGAGCCGCAAGTGGAGAAGACCAGGAAACCCGGGGCACCCGCCCTCTCCTACCGGGATGCCGGCGTCGACATTGATGCAGGCAACAGCCTGGTTGAACGAATCAAACCCATCGTCCAGAAAACCTTTCGTCCGGGGGTAATGACGGGTCTCGGCGGTTTTGGCGCCCTTTTCGAGCTGCCTCTCGACCGCTACCGGGAGCCGGTGCTGGTCTCAGCCACCGACGGCGTCGGCACAAAGCTGAAACTCGCGCTGGAACTGAACCGCCACGACACCATCGGCATAGACCTGGTCGCGATGTGCGTCAATGACATCGTGGTGGCCGGGGCCGAGCCCCTGTTTTTTCTGGACTATTACGCCACCGGGCATCTGAACCTGGATGTAGCCACCGATGTGGTGCGGGGAATCGCCGCGGGATGCGAGCTCGCCGGCGCAGCGCTTACCGGGGGCGAAACCGCGGAGATGCCCGGCATGTACGCACAGGAAGATTACGACCTGGCGGGATTTTGTGTCGGCATCGCGGAAAAAAGCAAAATTATCCGGCCAGACAATGTAGGGGCCGGAGATGTCCTGCTGGGTCTCGCCTCATCGGGGCCGCACTCCAACGGCTACTCCCTGATCCGCAAGATTCTGGAGGTTACGCATGCCGATATGGCAGCGTCTTTCGGGTCCGGCACGCTCGGGGATGCGCTGCTTGCACCGACGCGTATCTACGTAAAAACCATTCTGGAACTGCAGCGGCAACTGCCCATACATGCCCTTGCCCACATAACCGGAGGCGGTCTGCTGGAGAATATTCCCAGGGTGCTGCCCCAGGGAACGCAGGCGCTGATCGACGATGATTCCTGGGAGCTTCCCCCTATCTTCGGTTGGCTCCGGGAACAGGGTAACGTCACGGAAACAGAGATGCTGCGCACCTTCAACTGCGGAGTGGGCATGGTGGTCTGCGTCGCCGAGGCGGATGCCGAAGCCGCCCTGGAGATCCTGACCCAACAGGGTGAGACTGCCTGGCGTCTCGGAAAAATCGAATCCGGCGAAGGCGATCCCGTAGTGAATATGGTCAGCGGAGCCACGGCATGAATCCAGTGGAGAAGCTGCCGCTGGTGGTATTGATCTCGGGGAGCGGCAGCAATCTTCAGGCGATTATCGACGGTGCGTTGCAAGACCTCCCCGCGGATATCCGGGCAGTGATCAGCAACCGGGCCGATGCCTACGGCCTGGAACGGGCCGGACGTGCGGGCATTGAGACCCGGGTGTTGGACCACAGGAAATTTCCGGATCGGGAAAGTTATGACCGGTCGCTGGCGGATCTGGTGGAATCCCATGAACCCGCCCTGGTGGTACTGGCCGGGTTCATGCGTATTCTGACGCCGGAGTTTGTAAGGCGTTTTCAGGGGCGCATGATAAACATCCACCCGTCACTGCTTCCAAAGTATCGCGGACTGCACACGCATCAGAGGGCCCTGGACGCCGGGGATTCGGTGCATGGCGCCAGTGTGCATTTCGTCACCGAAGAGCTGGATGGGGGACCCGTCATTCTGCAGGCCAGAGTGCCGGTTCTCTCCGGCGACGATGCCGATATCCTGGCGGCGCGGGTGTTGAAAAAAGAGCACATCATCTATCCGACGGTTGTTCGCTGGATAGCGGAGGGAAAAGTCTGCATGCGGGATGGCCGCATATTCAAAGGCGGAAGGGAACTGGAGGCGCCGGAGATCCTCGATGACGGCGGGGCAGCCGGCGGATGAAGCCGATTCGGTGGATCCTGCCCTGGATCATCGCCTGCCTGCCGGTCACCGCCAGCTCGACATCGGCAGCCCTCCAGGATCTCCGATTGAAACCCTTCACGGCGGAATATGATCTCAGCTGGGGTATTCTTGTATTCGCCAAGGTTCAGGTATCACTCACCCTGCATTCCCCCAACCGCTATAGATACGAGGCCCGTACCACGCCAACGGGGTTGTACAACCTGATACGCAGTGACGAAATAACTGAAATCAGCAAAGGCATCTTAAAGGGTGGACGGATAACACCCCTCAACTATCACTACCGCCACAAAAAGACCGACAGTGATCACCAGGTTGACCTGGAATTCAACTGGCAGGCATTGCAAGTCATCAACCAGACACCGGATTCCCGCTGGATTATGAAGGTCAACCCGGGCACTCAGGACAAGTTCGGCCAACAGCTTTCCCTGATGCTGGCACTGGCCGGCGGTAAAAGGGATATCGGTTTCAAGGTGGCCGATGGGGGCCGAACCAAGAGCTACCGGTTTGAGTATCAGGGAAAAGAGCTGATACATACCCCAGCGGGATCATATCAGGCGTTGAAGATGGTCAGGACCAAAGACGGCAGGCCTTCACAGGCCAGCCTCTGGCTGGCACCGGAAATCAACTACCTGCCGGTGCGGGTGGAGCGAAAGGAAAAGGACGGACTGTTCGTTATGAAGCTCAACGCCTTCCGCTGGGATTGATATCGGTTACCCCCTGCATCTGTTCACGGAACTGTAGGGTCGAATTCATTCGACCAATGTTGATTTGAATCAACCAACTGTTGGTCGAATGAATTCGACCCTACAACGGTAATATACCCACTGCTTACTGCAAACTGTGAACGGTTATCTCTCTCTTACCCCAGGAACCGGCTGAGCACCGCCTTGAAAAATCCACCGGGTGCCACGGTGACCTGTGCATTGTCGATATCGATGCTGTCCAGTTCATAAGAGACGATCTCGATTCCCGCCTCCCTGTACATCTCATGAGACAGCTTCAGATCCTCCTCCCAGCGTGACAGAAAATCCGTGCTCGGTGCGATATGCACGATCCGCCGCACCTCCTCCTGAATCAGTTTGGATGCGCAACGGGGACAGGGCGGATGAGTGACATACACCGTGCAGCCGCTCAGATCACGCTTCGCGAAGATCATCGCGTTCTCTTCGGCATGTATGGTCAGGTTCAACTTGCAGTTGCGGTCGGCAAGACGCTCCTCCCGGTCTTCCACACCTGCTGCGAAGCCGTTGTATCCCAGGGAGACGATGCGGTTACCCTCGGTGATCACCGCGCCCACCTGGGATGAAGGGTCTTTGCTCCAGCCCGAAATATGCGCCGCCAGACCGAGAAAACGGGTGTCCCATTTTGTGCTCATAACAGTGACCCTGCCTGATAGTTTCTCAGGGGGCAATTTACTGCAAGCTAGTCTTTATGACCACTGCGGATCAATTTTTCCCCCAGACCCGTCGCGAGATTGCGGTAGACGATCACACCGACATCCGGCCGCAGATGGATCAGCCGGATCAATTCCTCATGGGGCAGAACCGCCGTCTCCAGCCGAGTCCTGGCCCGGGCAGTTGCCGAGTGGCTGGCTTGAGTCAGCAGTGATATCTCACCCAGACATTCACCGGGCAGTACTTTTCCAACATCGGTATGGCCGTTCGAGGTGCTGACGGAAGCCTCGCCGTCCAGGATGATGTAAGTAGTGTCCCCGGTTTTTCCCTCTTCGATAATGAACTCCCCGCTTTGGAAAACCCGCAGCGAACAGCGCCCGGCCACCCGCCGCACCTGCTCTTCGTTCATGCCGCGAAACAGTGAGATCAGCGGTATGGCCTCCTCGATCCGGGGAACTACCTGGCGGTCGATGAAACTCCTCATTACCAGACGTGCGATGGCTTCGCACTCCGGAATCAGATCGACGTTGTTCCGATCCAGTTTGACGTTAATCCGCGCCATGCGGATGCCGTCCCGGCGCTCCACCTCGTGAAACACCATGGCGGGGATATAGGCAACCGGAAGGAAACCCAGTTCCAGCAGAGTGCGCTGCATACGGGGCGCATAAGCACTGACATCCACCTCCATGTACTCTATGTCCCATAGCGACATGGACATCCGGATCAATTCGGTCAAAAGAAAACGCACCGGCCTGTCGGTCAGGGTGATGAGTTCGAAGATACGCAGTGTCTTTTCCAGGAGGTCCAGTGAAAACCCGATTCCGCCGACCACATGCCCCTCCTCCCGGGCAATCAGGTAGTTGGACTGGCGGGAGGTGACGCGAAACAGCCCGTGATGCAGCCGAATCGGTCCGAAGATCTCCCGGTGGCGCACCCGGCCCCGCTGAAAATGGAGCAGTGTCGTGTAGCCCTCGGCAGTCAACTCCTCCAAATCGAAACAGTTGTCGTGGGGATAGACCTCCGGGTGCTCCTCGACGATGGCATCGCAGTCCAGGCCACAGTTGCGCATCGCCATTTCCGCCAGGGGATAGGCCTCCGCAATGATGCTGGGATGGTTTCTGCGGAGTTTCAGAGAACCGTTGAAATAATGAACAAAGATGGTCAGATTTTCCCTTTCGTCGAGCAGCAGCTTCATGGGTTGAAAACCGATGGGGGCAAAACCGTGCGCAATGACAATTCTCTGGGCATAGCAGTGCACCGCCCGGGGCTCCACCAGGGCCAGGTGCAGACGTCCGGAAAGGCGCTGCAGCCGATGCTCCGTCAGCAGGCTCCCCACACCACGGTGTCTGGCATCGGGGTGCACGACCAGTCGCCCGAACATACCCAGCAGATCCGCATGCGCACCCATGGACAGCAGCACCGATGCGGCGCCCAGCAATCGACCTGTCTCTTCATCCTCCGCCACCAGCAGGATGACGTCGTCCGAGTAGACCATCTTTTTCAGCAGCGGAATCTCGTAGAACTGGGGGTGGGAATAGCTCTTCCCGTAGATGGCGAGAAAAATATCGCGGATACTCTCAACATCCGCCTCCGAGGCGTCGCGAACCCTGATCATGAATCCACCAGTGAGGCAGCCTCCCTTGCTACAGTGGCGAGGTATGTGGCCCCGATTCCCAGTGCCTCCTCGTCGAAGTCGAAGCGGCTGGAATGGGCGGGGTATCCCTCACGGCCCGGAATCTGTGCACCATATCGGATATAACAGCCCGGTACGTGGTCCAGGTAGTAGGCGAAATCCTCACCGCCCATGTTGGCGGTGAAAAGTTTCATCACCTTGTCTTTGTCCACCGTCTGAAGTGCCGCCTTCCGGGCCAATGCCGTCATCTCATCGGTATTGATCAGGGGCGGAGGGCCTTTACGGATCTCCACCGTTATCCCGGCGTCATGCAACTGAGCCACCGAATCTGCGATCCTTCTTATGGAGTTGTGCAGGTCGCTTCGCACTTCCGGGTCCTGTGCCCGGATCGAGCCCTCCAGCAGGGCATGCCCGGCGATGACATTACCGGCGGTTCCGGCATCGAAGCGACCGATGGATACCACCGAGGGATGGGCCGGGTTTATCTCCCGGGATACGATGGTCTGCAGGGAGATCACCAGCAGGCTGCCGACCACCACGGCGTCTATTGCTTCGTGGGGGCGTGCCGCATGCCCACCCTGCCCGGAGATCTCTATGGAGAATTTGTCGCTGGAGGCGTTCACCGCTCCTTCGGTGACAATGAGCGAGCCGCAGGGATAGTGACGGTCTATGTGGCCGCCGAATATCATGGCCACATCTTCCAGAACGCCCTCATCGATAAGCCGCTTGGCGCCGAGCACGGTCTCCTCCGCGGGCTGGAATATGAGCCTCACCGGCAGCGGCGGGGGCTCCCCCTTCGAGAGCAGCATCGCCGCCCCCAACAGCATCGAGGTGTGCCCGTCATGGGCGCAGGCATGCATCACACCCTCCACCTGGGACGAGAAAGACAGACCGGTGTCCTCGACAATGGGCAGCGCATCCATATCGGCCCGAAGGGCGATATAGGGCCCCTTTTTCCGGCCGGCGATCTCCGCGACCACGCCCGTTTCGCCCACATTGCTGCGGTAGGGCAGTCCGATTTCATCCAGGGCCTGGCAAACCTTCGCGGCGGTTCGCGACTCCTGCCAGCTGAGTTCCGGGTGTTGGTGAATGTCCCGCCGAATGTCGACGAGCCGTTGTTGAATATCAGGGCTGATCACGAGTCCCCCCTGCAGGCATCTCCACGAACGGGAGAGCGGTTATTGATATTGCCGTAATAAAAGTACGTGATTTAATTATAGTGTTGAATTCCGGGTTGTCACACCGATTCCAAATGATCAGATACCGGCCACCAAGCAAAGAAAAACCCCGATAATTCAATCAATTATCGGGGTTTTCAGGAGTTCCGACAGGAATCCTGTGGCGTAGGTTAATTGTTCTGAATCACGATACTTGGAAACTTCGCCGCATGACTCTTCGCCTGAAGCGCCAGTTTTGCGGCGGTCTTGCGTGCGATCTCCCGGTAGATCTGGGATATCCTGGAGTCGGGCTCGGCCACCACTGTGGGCTTGCCCCCGTCGGTTTCCTCACGGATTCGGATATCCAGCGGTAGCGCGCCCAGAAAATCCACGTCATATTGCTGGGCCATACGGCCGCCGCCGCCTTCACCGAAGATGTGCTCTTCGTGGCCGCATTGGGTGCAGATGTGCGTACTCATGTTCTCCACGATACCCAGCACGGGCACTTCCACCTTTTCGAACATCTTGAATCCCTTGCGGGCATCCAGCAGAGCGATGTCCTGAGGTGTGGTGACGATAACGGCGCCGGATACCGGAACCTTCTGGGCCAGTGTCAGCTGAGTGTCGCCGGTGCCCGGCGGAAGATCCACGACCAGATAATCGAGGCTGGTCCAGTTGGTATCGTTGAGCAGCTGCTCCAGTGCCTGGGTAACCATGGGACCCCGCCAGATCATGGGCGTCTCCTCATCGACCAGGAAGCCGATGGACATAGCCTGCAGGCCATGGTTGGACATGGGCTCCAGGGTCTTTCCGTCCCTGGACTCCGGCTGCCCGGTGATACCCAGCATCCTCGGCTGCGAAGGACCGTAAATGTCTGCATCAAGGATGCCCACGGTCGCCCCTTCAGCCACCAGCGCCAGTGCCAGGTTGATTGCGGTCGTGGACTTCCCCACGCCGCCTTTGCCGGAGGCCACGGCAATGATGTTCTTCACGTTGTCGATGGGCTTGAGAGATTTCTGCACCGAATGAGCGGCGATGTCCCAGCTGACATCCACGGTGACGGAGGAGACCCCCTCCACTTTGGAAACAGCTTCGGAGACGGCAGAGGACAACGCCGTCTTGAATCCCTCGGCGGGAAATCCGAGGACCACCTTGACCCTGACGTCCCCGCCTTCTATCTGAATATCCTTTACGTACTTGGCACTTACCAGGTTCTTCTCCAGATGAGGCTCCACATAGCCCTTGATCGCCTCTTCTACGCGCTCTCTCGTTACTTCCGACATCTTAATCTCCTGACCCGGGGGGAGGCCTGTGCGACCCCTGTGAATTGGGTAATACGAAAAAATATGGGGGCTGATTCTACACGAATACCAGAATAATTCCCAACTAAAACAGTCGGTCTTTTTGCCCTTTGCACCCTTACTTCAAAATTATCGTGGGTGTCGGGTCTGCTTTATCGGCCGCTGCTCCGCCGCTATAATGCTGCGGTCGACTGCATGGGATACGGGGCCGTAGCTCAGCTGGGAGAGCGTCGCGTTCGCAATGCGAAGGTCAGGGGTTCGATCCCCCTCGGCTCCACCAATCGAATCAGTAGGTTGCATCCCCTTTCCAGCACTCCATAAACCTCATTGGCACAATCTTGGCACAGTGGGGGGCTTTTTATGGCTACTATCCGCAAACGTGGGAATCGATTTCACGTCCAGATTCGTAAACGTGGCTTCCCTTCCATAACGAAAACGTTTTCTGATCGGAAAACAGCAGAGACCTTCATTAAAGGCACCGAATCAAAAATGGAACGTGGGGTGTTCCTGGACTCATCTCTCGCAGATGAAACCACAATAAGTGAGCTTCTGGAACGATACAAACGTGAAATATTGCCTGCCAAGAAAGGAGCAAACCAGGAATTAAGCCGAATAACCATTCTCAATCGGGAACTCGGACAGCACAAGTTAGGCAGGTTGCAACCCTTCATGATCTCGGAGCAGCAGAGAGGCATGCCGCAAGCGCCGGACCGCAGTGTGGACCTGAAACACACTGAGCTGCAGGTCGTCAGCCAGCAATTAGTATGTCCAGCCAGGCATCTTGGACGACTCCAGCAGGCAGAGCTCAAGCACTATATAGATGTCCTGAGGCTTCAGCGCCACCGTCGGGTTCCTGGATAAATATTCAGTTTTCTAGAAAATAGAATATCTGGGAAGTTTTTCAATATTTCAACGCAAGTATCAACGGCAGGGAGTGCTGTTCGGTAAACGCCCCAACCCTTGAAGAATTATTCCACAGAGGTTATATTCCTTCTATGGAATGGGTCGTTGAATACACTGACGAGTTCGAGATCTGGTGGGATAGCCTGACCGAAGATGAGCAAGTTGACGTGAACGCATCCGTCGAGCTTCTTGAGGAAAGGGGACCGAAACTCCCCTACCCTCATAGCTCGGGAGTAAAAGGTTCTAAGCACTCTCACATGCGGGAGCTGCGGATACAGCACCAGGGAGACCCCTACCGGGTACTCTACGCCATGGACCCCAGACGAACTTCCATCCTGCTACTCGGCGGAAACAAAGTCGGTGACGAAAAGCGGTGGTATAAGAAGAACGTTCCTGTGGCTGACAATCTGTACGACAGGCATATAGCCGAACTCAAAAAAGAGAAGCTGATAGGAGATGACGATGGCTAAAAACTTTAAAACTCTTCGAGAGAAGATGAGCCCGGAAGCTCAAGCTCGATCCAGGGAAAAGGCAGCCGCTATGCTGAAAGAAATGCCCCTGGCTGAACTTCGTCAGGCCCGGCAGTATTCCCAGGAGGAGTTGGCTGCAGCACTCGATATCAAGCAGCCAGCCGTGGCAAAGATTGAAAAGAGGGCTGATATGTACATTTCCACCATGCGCCGCTTTGTCGAAGCCATGGGTGGTCAGTTGGAAATCAAGGCATGGTTTCCTGATGGAGAAGTCAGGATCGACCAGTTCAAAGAACTGGGGAAAAGCGGCAAGGCACCTAAAACCAAGCGGCGAACTAAAAAGGCTGCAGCGGCCTGATGCCCACACCTGACAAGCGCGTATTGTAGTCTATTGGTGTAGTGGTGGGGTGAGTGGGTTACAAGCGCGGGAGCGTGGTTTAGTTTGTTGATTGAGTGATGGGGTGATTAGGGACACTCTTGGGGCACTTGGGACACTGTCCTCAACAAATTACCGACAACATATACCCGCCCTATGCGTAATGTATATATAGTATCTACCTGAAAGTTAGTCGGTTTCTGTAAAGATCTTGAGAGCAAGGGAAAGGGGGACTTCGCGTTCGCAATGCGAAGGCCAGGGGTTCGATCCCCCTCGGCTCCACAAACATTTCCCGGCTCTTCCCTTGATCAAGCCGTAGGGCCGAATTCATTCGGCCAATTCCCTGCATCATCACCGTCGAATCGGTCGAATGAATTCGACCCTACGGGTATTTCTGCAAATCGGCCAGGAGTTGGTCGTAAATCTCCTGCAGGCCCTCGTTCATGGCCCTGACCGATGTGAGCATGGATTTGTCGGAGGCGGGCTTCACGATATCGTAGCTCTTTATCATGACGGGCCGTACCCGTTTATCCGAGGCGACTTCCACTTCCAGTTTCAGATTCACCCTGGCGTCATCGCCTTCATCCGAAAGGATCCGTTCGAATTTTTGCAGCTTTATTCTCAGGCGGATATCCGCTTCTGCCGTGGTCTGCTCACCCGTCACGTGGCTGGCGATGTTCGATTGCCGCAGATAGGCGATCAACTGTTCCCGAATCATGTTCGGCGGGGTGCCGGTCCAGTGATGATAACGATACTGTTTGAGCTCCTCGGGTGACGACTCGAGGCTGTAAAGCAGGGCGCGTTCCCGGAGTATGCCGGATGCCCTGATCCGATCCACCGTCAACACCCCCTGGATCGCAGGCACTTCCAGGGATTGTACGGTATCGGGCAGGGTGAGCCGATAGTAGTGATCCTCGGGGGTTGTACCGGTGGAGGCGCAACCGGTCAGCAACAGACAGAGGGCGGTCAGGAAAAAAAACGAAGCAATGATCAACCCTCTATTCATCGGTTTTTCCTTCATCCTGTGGAGACTTGCCGCCCAGCAGCAGACCCGGGTTGTCGCGAATCTCCCTGCTGAACTCGTTCATGTTTCGCGAGGTACTCTCGAGATTGTGCATGATGCCTTCCAGATAGACCGATACCATTTCCAGCGACCGCCGCAGCGACATCACCGATTGACGAAAATCCTCCCGGTTATCGGTAATCGTGTCATGAGTTTGAGATAGCAGCCAATCCAGATTTTTCCGGGTTGCCAGCAACTCCTCGGAAAGTGAACGAAGATTCCCGGAAACTTCCTCGGCGTTGTCCACGATCCGGTGAACCTTGTCCTCTGTCGCCTGATTAAGGATGCGGGGAATCCGGTCGGCACCTACCTGCAGCGTCGCAATCAGTTGCCTGATATCCGCCAGTACCAACGGCAGCTCGGTATCGATACGATCACCCAGCATGGAGACCCGGTTGTCCAGGTTCTCCATCAGCGGACGCACCGAGTCATTGATCAGGGCACTGGCGTCACCTGCCACCGTATTAATGGCCTCGAAAATATCAGCACCCTGGCGGCCGGCCAGTTCCGAACCCGGGGTCAGATACTCCGGGCTGGCGCCTTCCTCTATATTGATCACCGTCTCTGCCAGGAGCCCCTCCGAATAGATCTGCGCAACGCTGTCCGCGGGTATCTTCCAGCCGTCCCGAATCAGCATGCTGACCCGGTAACCGGTCCTCCCCCCCTGCCGGAACGGCTCTATCGACGCTACCGATCCCACCTTGTAACCCTGGTAGGTGACGGGCGTGCCTTCGCTCAATCCGCCGACATTGTCATAGGTGGAAAGGTAAAGGTCATTTTCCCCCACTCCCCCGGTCAGGCGGTACAGCACATAGAGGAAAAGCAGCATGGCCGCGATGACAACGCTGCCGACAACCAGGTAGTTGATGTTATCTCGTTTCATAATCCGGTAAGTTCATCCGTAAGCCGGTGCATATACTCGTCGGGGTCCACGACCACATCCTCCGAGCGCCGGTTCAAAAGATTCTGCACCCGCTCGTTGTCGCTGTTTCTGACATCGTCCACCGACCCGATGACCAGCACTTTCCCCTTGTCCAGGACAAGAATGCGGTCAGCGATGCGAAAGGCACTGTCGAGTTCATGGGTTACCACTACGATACTGACTTCCATCGCATCCCGCAGACGCAGAATGAGTTCATCGAGATCGGCTGAAACCACGGGATCCAGCCCTGCCGACGGTTCATCGAAGAAAAGCAGATTGGGATCCATGACGATGGCCCGCGCCAGGGCGGTCCTTTTGGACATGCCGCCTGACAGTTGGGCCGGCATAAGCTTTTCAAAGCCGGCCATGTTGACCACCTCCAGCTTCATCCGCGCCATGATGCGCATGGTGTTGTCGTCCAGCAGGGTATGTTCGCGTAGCGGAAAGATCACATTATCTTCAACATTGAGGGAGTTGAAGAGCGCCCCATTCTGAAACGATACACCCATACGCTGCCGCAGCCGGTGGAGTTCCCTGGAGGAGACATCGCCCATATCGCGACCAAATACCCGAATACTGCCTGACACTGCCCGGTTGAGCGCCAGCAGATGGCGCAGCAGCGTGGATTTGCCGGATCCACTGCCGCCCATAATGACCATGATCTCCCCGCCGTGGACATCGAAGCTGACGTCATCGAGGATCTTTCTGCTGCCGTAGTATGCGACCAGGCCATCCACCTCGATTATAGGTTCCTGGGGGCTATGTTGTTCCGCGGTATTCATGTACCGATAAGCTTCCGTCTCAGCGTGTGAGAAAATAGGTGAACACCATGTCGGCGACAACGATCATGGCAATGGACATGACCACGGATCGGGTGGTTGCGCGGCCCAGGCCCTCAGCCCCGCCGGTGACGGAAAAGCCGTTGCTGCATGCCACCAGCGCAATCAAAAGCCCGAAAACCAGGCTTTTATAGATGCCTTGCATGACATCGTACAAGACGAGCACATCGAATGAACGGTCGAGAACGGTGGTCAGGCTGAGGCTCAGCACGATACCCGAATAGAGGCCGCCCCCGATCATTGCCGCCGTATCGGCAAACAGTGTGAGTATCGGCATCATGATCAACATGGACACGAGGATGGGTGCTACGAGAAATCGCACCGGTTCGATACCCATTACCCGCAGTGCATCCACTTCCTGGGACATCTGCATGGACCCTATGCGTGCGGCAATCGCCGAGCCCGAGCGGCCGGCCACCACGATGCCCGCAATCAGCACCCCGAACTCCCGGGTCACCGAATAGGCGATTCCGGGTATCACCTGGGACTCCGCATCAAAATCCTTCAGGGTGGCAATGCCCTGCAGTGCCAGGATCACCCCGTTGGAAAAAGAGAGCAGGACAACTATCGGAATGGCGAGCACACCGATTTTCATCATCTCGGAGACGATGATGCGCAACCTGACCGGCTGTTGCAGGAAGGGGCCGACAATCAGCCAGTAGAGGCTTTCCACGAAAAGCGAAAACTGATAACCGGCCTCTTCAATCGCCTGGACGGCGCCGATCCCCACCTTTTCGATTACGGGACGCACCATCATTCTTCCCGGGGCAGATCACGCTTGAGCCTCTCCTCGACGGAAGCAAAGATGGGGAAAACCTGGTCGAGGCGGGCCAGGTGCAGCACACTCATCGCACGGTCGCTCACGCCAACCAGCCCGAAATCAAGATTCAGCTTGCGGGACACCTGATAGCCTTCCACCAGGCTGGCGATACCGGAACTGTCTATATAGGTGACTGCCGAAAGATCGATCAACAGCGGGTTGTTGCTTCGCAGACAATCCAGTATCACCCTGCGTGCCTCGGGGGAGCAGTTGAGATCAACCTCCCCGGTAAGATGGACCACCGAATAGCCGCCATTTTCTTTTACTGGGTACAATCCGACCTCCGGTCTCTTTCTTTTATGCATTTCACCATGCGAAGTATATTCCCTTTTCCGTCGCAGTCGATAAACTCTGTTTCATCCATGATCTGATGTATGAAGTAGACACCCAGTCCTCCGGGGCTGATATCGTCCAGGGATCGGGATTTCACGGCACTTCGATCAATGCTCTCGGCATCGTCGTGCAATTCCAGGATCATTGCCGTTTCAGTGCAGAAAACCACCAGACGAACTTCCCTGTCGGGATCGAAGTGATAGGCGTGCTTGATGATGTTGGCAAAGGCTTCGTCGACGGCCAGAACAATATCGTCCCTGTCATTATCCGAAAATCCCGCCTGTTCGGCCGCCTCCCTAACCAGTCTGCGCAGCTGCTTCATGTGTCCGGTCTGCGCCGGCAGGCTGACATCGACCAATTGTTTCCCCGTGTCCGGCACTAGTGGTCCGTCAACATAGTTCAGTCCTCTATCAGCAGAATGGTGATATCGTCGCCGGTCTTGTTATTGTCTACCCGAACATCCGCGACAATATGCTGCAGTCTTTCGGTCGGCGCTGTTCTCGAATGCCTGGCAAATACCTCCACCAGCCCGTCGATATCCGAACGTCGGCCATCGAGCTGCCTTTCATCCATCAGGCCATCGGTGAACAGATAAAGGCTGCTGTCGTTTTCCAGCTGAAACTCTTCAGCGGTATACCCGACACCCGGCATGATTCCCAGGGGTGGGGCCTTCGCCGGATATGCTCCAACCATCTGAGCGCCTCGCATCATAACCGACGGAAGATGCCCGGCATTGGCGAGCCGAACCCGTCGCGTGGCCGGATCGTACACCCCGGCAACCATAGTGACAAACATGCCGCGGATGGATGTTTCCAGTATCTCCCGGTTGAGCATGCCCAGCAGTCGCGAGGGATCCTGGATGCTCTTGCCCAGAAAGTGAAACAGGCTGCTGACCTTGGCCATCATCAACGCGGCATTCATGCCTTTCCCGGATACATCGGCAATGCAAAAAGCCGTCTGGCCCGACTGCAGTTTGTAGTAATCGAAAAAATCACCGGACACGGCCTTTGCCGACACATTGAGGCCCACCAGACCGTCGAATTTCTGTGATTCGTCGGGCAGAAGACTTCGCTGGACCTCCCTGGCGAGTTCCAGTTCCCGGTTGAGTTCAGTCGCGATGCGGTCTTTTTCCTCGATGGTGTGTTCCAGGTGCCATGTCATTTCCTGAAAGCTGATGTTCTCTTCGAGGAGATTCAGATTGGCTTCCCGGATCAGCGAATCGAAGGGAATCTGCTCCCCCACTTCTATGCCGAAGGCTGAAGCGGCCTGGGTGATGCGCCCGCCGAGCCGATCCAGCATTTCATCTGACTTGGCGGCATCCATGCCATAGTAGTCAGACAAGAGGGACCGAGACATTGTGATCGACTTTCGCCGATCCTCGGCGGTAAAGACCGATGACATCCAATCTGTGCACTGGGTCAGTTTGCATATCTCGACAGCTCCTGCGGGCGTATCGTCGGGCGGACTTTCGTGATGATGTCCAAGGGCGATCTTCAGTTCATCCGGCAGTTTCCAGGCCTCGGCAAGCAGATACCCCACCTTGTCATGGGTGGTCCCGAAAAGCTGCAGTTCGAGATCATACCTGTCGTCCGGATTCAGCTTGGCCAAACGCGGCCATTCGCTGGTGCAGGTAGCGTTCAGATAGAACAGAACCAACAGACCGAAATCCTGCAGCAGACCCGCGGAGAAACCACTGTCGCCATCCTGGCCGACTTCCTCCGCCAGGCACTGGCAGCAGACCGCCCGGCGCAGGGCCGCTTCCCAATAGTCAGCAACGGGGAAGGCCGGCAGTTGATCCGGTTTCAGTGTCTCTTTGATGGCGATGCACAACGCCATGTTGCGCAAGGCACTCTGGCCGATAAGTGTTACGGCGTGCGGGATAGAGGTGATCTCACCGGGAAATCCAAAATAAGCGGAATTCGAGATGCGCAGGATATCGAGTGCCAGTGTCGGGCTTTTTGCAACCTTCTCACTGAGAAGCTTCGCATTGGTATGCTCAAGACCGCAGGCACGCACAACTTCCAGCGCACCGCCCGGCGGGGCGGGCAACTCCTTAATATTCAGTTTATCGATGGCAACCGGTATCAAGATTCTGCCCCTTTATATGGTAACTATCCCTGGATGGATTTTTTCGATCCCGATCGCCGAGTGATCGCAGTATAGCAAAGTGAGGGAATTGCCCTGCCTTTGTTGAATCCAGGCATCAAAACCGTTGCAACAGGCAACCTGTTTCGGCTACCCGAGCGTGACGCTGACCATGCTGGCTTGTTACAATGCCGACCCGTGTCCCCGTAGCTCAGCAGGATAGAGCGTTCGCCTCCTTTAATTAAGATATGGGCACCAAGGCGGGAAACCCCTTGCGTGAATCTGCTCAAATTCAGGGAACCCTCAGCACAGGTTGGTGGTGGAAATCCTGAGCCAAGCCCAGCCGGGAAGGTGCAGAGACTAGACGGGCAGCACCTACGGGCCATTGCCCAGGGTGAAGGGATAGTCCAGACCACAAACAGCAATAATTGCGGGTAGCGAAAGCTATAGTGGTAAGAAGCGAAAGGCCGCAGGTTCGAATCCTGCCGGGGACGCCATTTTCTTGAACCGATTTAACAGTCATATCTCAGGCTACCGCCCCTATCGGGCGCTGATCTTTCTCGTACTCTGCTGTCTGTTGCCCGGTGTGCAGGCAACCGGAATGCACACCGCCCATTCGGGCCGGCCAACACAACTGCTCTCGGGCGACCGGCTTATTTTTCTCACAGAAAAGGGAACGCGCTACCGGGTGAAACTGCTGGGTATCGAGGCGCCACCGCCTAAGGGGGCCCTTGGAGCCCAGGCTCAGCGCTACCTGGGGAGCCTGATCATGGGCCGCTTTCTCACCCTGAAACGCGGATCGATCGATGCGGAAGGCTTCCTTGTCGGCAAGCTGTCTCACGGCGGTGCAGACGTGAACATCCGTCTGATCCAGGCGGGACTGGCCGTTCATGACCCCCTGGGCCAGACGGAATCCGACCTCATACGATACGCCGATGCACAGCGCAAGGCACAAGCGTTGAGGCTGGGGATATGGAAGCCGCAGAAACGCCAACCGCGCGTCCAATACCTGCCCGGCGGTGGCCCCGGAATCATACTGCGATAAGGTCAATTCGAATGAGACGGAGCAGAGGGTCGATCAGCGAACGCAATCTCACTGACGGCTATCCCCTCTTCAGCCGGTTTGCCGCCGTTTAACTTCAGGAGCATACCCCCCAGCGCACCTTTCAGTGTGCTGTATATTTCCATCTGCGCATCCTGATAATGACTGCCGGGTTCATCATCCAGCAACGCCAACCTGGCATCGAAATAGGCTAAATCCTGTTCCAGGACACTGATACTCAACCTCATTCCCTTATATCTGTCCAGCGTATTGTCACGCTTTTTCATGGTGTGCGGCTCCTGTTTCAAACTGGTGTAAAGTGCCTGGTACTCACTCTGTCAACGGAATATCGACGGTGTGCTGAAACGGCATATCCAGCCGGACCGGAATTCGGAATGTCTCTGCCCGATGGGGCACCGGGTGCATCCGAAAAAACAAAAAAACAGATGGCGTTATTGGACAAATGTACTAATTTCATATTTTTATTAAAAAGACTTTGCCTTATGCTACCATCCATAATGAATAACCCATCTCCGACAATTTAGGCCAAACATCCAAAAATGAGCGAAATTCTGCAAATGCTGCGAAACACCTCGGCCCTTTCGGGTGGCAACGCGGCCTTCATCGAGAGCCTTTACGAACGTTTCCTTCAGGATCCGGAGAGCGTGGATCCCGCCTGGCGCAAGCATTTCGAAACCCTCAGCCAGGAATCGGACAACCCCCTGCCCGACATCGCCCATGGCCCGATCAAATCCAACTTCATCAGGCTCGCCAGAGAACGCAGGCCCTCCAACCGTGACATCCACGAGCACATGTCGCCCGCAGCTGCCGAAAAACAGGCGGCGGTGCTGCGCCTGATCAACGCCTGGCGCGTGCGAGGACACCAGAACGCCACCCTGGACCCCCTCAACCTGCGCGATCCCGTTCAGGTGCCGGACCTGGACCCGGCCTTCCACAGGCTCGGCAGCGCCGACATGGATGCCATATTCAATACCGGCTCCCTGTTCGCGCCGGATCGCATGCCCCTGCGGGAGATCATCAGCCTCATCAAGGAGGTTTACGGCGAAAATGTCGGATCCGAGTACATGCATATCACCGACACCCGCCAGAAACGCTGGATCCAGAAACGCGTGGAAGGCTACAGGGCGAAGCCCGAGCTCACCAGCGATGGCAGGATCTGGCTGTTGACCATGCTCACCGCC